>DASPXK010000242.1:0-2747 GCA_035637315.1 Chloroflexota bacterium | reverse complement strand
CGCGAGCCGTAGACGTTCAGGTCCACCCCGTCTAGCACGAACGAGAAGTCGTCGCGGTGAGGTCCGACCAGGGTGACTCCCTGGTCGATCTCCTTGTCCAGCAGCTCTCGCAGCCGAGCTGCGAAGGCGCTTGCGACCAGTGCCGGGGCCCCTACGTCGGGCTGCTGACTTCCGACCGTGGTGTGGTAGACGATCTCCAGCTTTTGCTCGGTCCCGCTCAAGTCGCGGTAGAGCGGTCCAAGCTCACGATTGATCTCGGAGACCATCTCGAGTCGCTTTGCCACCACGTGGGCGCCCGAGGCGACGAGCTCGTCGTTCCAGACGTCCAACTGAGCGCGCTGCTGGCGCCGCTCGCGGATCTGGCGCAGGAGGTGGTTACGCTGGACCATCACGCGGTGGTAGCGCTGCAGCGTTCTGAGGTACAGGGCACTGACCTGCGAGCTGGTAATGTCGAGATAGCGACGGCGGTCGACCGGCGGCCCCGCCACGAGCGCCACGTCATCCGGAGAGAAGAGGACCACATTGACCTGGCCGACCAGATCGATCGCGCGGGTCGGCAGGCCGTTGACCTTGATCGTCTTGGCCACTGCTGGAGCCGTCGGCACCTGCCCGTTCTCGGCCGGCGGCTCGGCCTGGTCCGTCTCGGCCCGGATCAAGATCTCGACGTGCAGATCGGCGTCCTGCCTGGCAATGCGAGCCTCCAGCCGAGCAAATGGAATGGTGTCACGACGGACGCGCCAGTGGACCAGCTCGCGGTCGCTGCCAGCGCGAGGGGAGCGAGTAGTGGCCAGGAAGTACACGGCCTCGAGCAGGTTGCTCTTGCCCTGACCGTTGTCGCCGCCGAGCACGGTAACCCGCTCGCCTGGCGCCAGGGCCAGGCGCACGAAGTTGCGGAAATTGACCAGGACCAGCTCTCGGAGGAGCACGCCAACCCGTCCCTGCCAGATTGTAGCCGCCGCCGGGACGAGGGCGGACAAGCGGGTCCTCCCCTACAGGCTGTGGCGCACTTGTGGCGCGCTCGTATCGAGTCCGTAGCGGACTCGTCGCGAACAGGTCCACGGCCGAGCACCGCCCGCCTGGTATACTGGCCGTCGCACCTCGACGGGCCAGCACTCGCGGGTTCACCGCCGATGACTCGATCAGCTTTAGAGCCAGACCAACTGTGAGCCGAGCCAGTCACCACCTGACGGTCCTGGCGCTCGTGGCCGTGATCACGGCGGGCGGCGTGGGTTCCCAGGGGGGTCCGGAGGCGATCCGGACGGGCGGCGCAATGCCCAGCGTGATGGTCGCCGCCGGGCGCCTGGTGGCACCCGGCCTGGCACCGGGCGCGGCGGCGCCGACGTTGGGCGGCGCGGATGTCCAGCAGGAAGCCAGCTCGGCAGCGGCCAGCGCATCGCCGCCGCCCACCCAGCCAAGGCCGCGCTGGGTCCAGAACTACCGTCCGACCGAGGTATTCGCAGGCCCGGAGCCCGATGCTGTTAGCCTGGGCCAGGCGCCTCAGTTCACCACATTTCAGCTGCTCGAACCTGGCGAGCGGGCGCCCCTGGCGGCTTTGACGGCGCGGACGAGGTTGCTGGAGCCGGGCCGCGGGTTCGGACGACTGCCCAGCCAAGTTTGGGCGAGCCTCGACGACTTCGGGCCTTCCGGTCCGCCACAGCCGGAATTCGAGCTGGTCAGCTCGCCGATGCTCGCCACGCTCTCACGGCGGCCGGCCCCTGAGCGGGTGGCCGAGAGCTGGCCCCCGATCCCGTCGGCCGAGCTGGCCGTGATCTTGGATGGCGATTCGGGCACGATCCTGTACGGCAAGAACGCTCACGCGCGATCAGCGCCGGCCAGCCTGACCAAGATCATGAGCGCGATCCTGGCGATCGAGCGCGCAAAGCCACAGGACCGCGTGCGGGTAGACGTGGACAGCCGCTCGATGTGGGACAGCACCGTGATGGGCTTGACGCCAGGAGACGTCGTGTCGCTCGAGACGCTGCTGTACGGGCTGATGTTGCCAAGCGGGAACGACGCGGCGCTCGCGATCGCGAGGCACGTCGCGGGCTCCGAGGCCGCCTTTGTGGACCTGATGAACGCCAGGGTCCGGGCGCTTGGCCTGGAGGACACCCAGTTCCGCAATCCGCACGGTCTCGATGCTGAGGGGCATTACTCCAGCCCGTACGACCTGGCGGTGATGGCGAGGCAGGGGATGCAGGACCCGCTCTTCGCCAGCGTGGCGGCCACCCGCTACTGGCAGGCCGAAGGCTACAGCCTCTACAACCTCAATCGCCTGCTCGGCCAGTACCCGGGCGCGGACGGCGTGAAGGTCGGTTTCACCGACAACGCTGGGCGCTGCATCGTAGCCTCGGCCACGCGAGACGGGCACCGCGTGTTCGTGACGCTCATGCGGTCGAACGACCCCATCGGCGAGAGTCGCGCCCTTCTGGACTACACGTTCCAGAGTTTCCGCTGGTAGAAACGAGGAATGAGGAACCAGGAATGAGGAATGAGGGGAGGTTCCTCATTCCTCATTCCTGGTCAGTGACAGCTGGATCGGGCGATCGGCAAGGCTGAAGCGGGCAGCCCGCAGACCGATCAGCCGGATCGGCCGCGAGCGATCCCAATGGCGCCGCATGAGCAGGCCGGCGGCATCGGCAAGAGCCTCTGGCGCCGCCGTCGGGGCGGGCAGCCGTAGCTGGCGCGTGACCGTTTCGAAGTTGGCATAGCGGAGCTTGATAGCGACCTCGGCAGCAAGCAGACGGTCG
>DASPXK010000241.1:0-4224 GCA_035637315.1 Chloroflexota bacterium | reverse complement strand
GCCAGGCCGAGCGCAAGCCCGGCCAGCCAGCCCAGGGCCGGTACTTCCCCCCGCTCGCCAAAGCGGCGCGCGACCACCATGGCCCCGATCAGAGCGAGGACGGTCAAGACCGCCAGCAGCGACTCGCTGCGAGCCTGAGCGAAGTACGACTGGAGGAGTGGGCTGGCGGTGGCGAACAGCGCGGCCACCGCGCCGCTGATCGGCCCGTCGAGCAGCCTCCCGACGACGTATAGCCCGACGATGCTGGCCGCTCCGAGAACTGCCATCGTCCGTCGAACGGGCTGGAGCAGGTGAGACGGCGGCACCCGACCCTCCTGTTCGTTTGTGGCGAGGTCCTTGCTCCAGGCGTACGATCGATTGACCGCCAGCGGGTCGTTGCCCAGCGCCCAGATGACGGCCCCGATCACGTAGCGGCCAAGGGGCGGTTGGTCGCGGGTGATGAAGCTCGGGCGCCAGACCTGGCCGCCCGTATCGCGGTCGAGGAAAAGGTATTTGAAGTAGCGGCTGGCGTTGATCCACTCGCTCTCATCGCCATGAAACGGGACGGAGTCGGTGGCGCGAAGGAGCGTGAGCGCGGCCACTCCGAATAGAGCGACCGCGATGGCAACGTCCGCCGCGACGCCAAAACGCGAAGAACGCATCGCGCCTAGTCTAGCGGTACCGAGTTCCAGGTTCCAAGTTCCGGCCAGTCATGCACCGGCGTCGGTGCTAGGGGTCTGCGAGCGTCAGTCGCAGCGTCGGAACGTGAAAGGAGATCGAGACGAACTCCCTGAGGTAGTTGAGTCCCACGAGCACCTCGATCTGCCGTACGGTCAAGCCCCTCCAAACGAGTATCTCAAGATCGGGGAGAGGCTGCCCTTCCACGGTGAGGTCAGTGAGTCGGTACTTGTACTGCGGATCGCTCGCACCTCACCACGCGGCATTGACTGGATCTCGTGCTGCCTGGGTGAGTTGCTCTCTCCATACATCCGCCGTGGCGGCGCGCGGACCTCCAGGGAAAAGGTACGTATGAATGCGGGGATCTTCTCTGTGGGCCCTCGTCAGCGCCTCGGAGACTTTCTGTCGCGAGTGGCTGTGAGCCAGGACTTGAGCCTGAGATATCCTGCCCTGGTCTACCTCTGTGACCCTTACGAGCACCCACTCGCCCGAATACAGCGGGTAGATATCCTCGATGGGCAGAGAGGTTGAAACAGTGCCAGCGCGTGTTCGTTGAGCATGGACGCTCCGGCGGTGGTGATGCGGGAGTCGCTCAGTTGCCATCCTTGCCCTCTCTCCACAAGTCATTATCTCACGGCCCGGCGATCGCCCATCAGGCCGCCTGGCGGGAGTTGCCTAAACTAAGACCTGGCCGCCTGGTGGAAGAGGTTCAGCGCTGAGCCGCGCCTGAACCATTCGATCTGTGATGCGCCATAGGAGTGATGCAGCCACAGCGTCTCCGAGCTGCCATCGGCGTGGCGGACGTTGCACTCGACGGGTTTGCTCGGCGCAAGGTCGTCGAGGCCGACAAGGCTGATGCGGTCGTCCTCCAGGATGCGGTCGTAGTGCGCAGGGTCGCTGAACGTGAGCGCGAGCAACCCCTGCTTCTTCAGGTTGCTCTCATGGATGCGCGCGAAGCTTCTGGCAATGACCCCCACCCCGCCCAGCAGCCTCGGCGACAGAGCCGCGTGTTCGCGGCTGCTCCCCTCGCCGTAGTTGTGGTCCCCAACGACGACCCACTTCCGACCCTGCGCCTTGTAGTGTCTGGCGATCTTCGCGATGGCTTGGCCTGTCTCACCGGTCAGCACGTTCAGACCCGTGCCCGTTTCGCCCGTGTACGCGTTGGCGCCGCCCATCAGCATGTTGTCGCTGAACTTGTCCAGGTGCCCTCGATAGTGCAGCCAGGGGCCTGCCGGCGAGATGTGGTCGGTTGTCGTCTTGCCCCTCGTCTTGATCAGGACGGGCATGTCGAGGAAGTCCTCGCCGTCCCAGGCTGGCCATGGGTCCATGAGCTGCAGCCGTTCGCTGTTGGGGTCCACCGCCAGCTCGACGCCGCTTCCATCCTCAGGGGGCGCGATGTACGAGGAGTGGCCCGTCTCGAAATTGTTGGCCGGAACTTCTGGGGCCGGCTTGGGAGGCTCAAGCCGGAAGAGCTTCCCATCTGCTCCGGTCAGAGCATCGGTCAGCGGATTGAACGAGAGCCGGCCCGCGAAGGCCAGCGCCGTGACGATCTCCGGGCTACCGATGAAGTTCATCGTGGACGCTTGACCGTCGTTGCGCATCGGGAAGTTGCGGTTGTAGGAGGTGACGATGGTGTTCGGCACGCCGACCATTTCCTGTGAGCGGCGCCACTGGCCGATGCAGGGGCCGCAGGCGTTGGCAAGTACCGTCGCGCCGATCGCCCTGAGCGACGCCATCTGCCCGTCCCGCTCGATCGTCGCCCGGACCTGCTCGGAGCCGGGGGTGACCATGAACGGCACGGCCGCCTGGACGCCATGCGCGCGGGCCTGTTCGGCCACGTCGGCCGAGCGGCTCATGTCCTCGTAGGACGAGTTGGTGCAGCTCCCGATGAGCGCGGTCGAGACGGCGTCGACGAACTGGTTGCGCTGGTCCTTCACCTCGGCCGCAAGGCGCGAGATCGGGCGGGCACGGTCTGGAGAGTGCGGGCCGACAATGTGGGGTTCGAGCTTTGAGAGGTCAATCTCCACGATGCGGTCGAAGTAATCCCCCGGGTCCGCCTCCAGCTCCGCGTCCGCTACGAGGAGATGGACGTTTTGGTCGGCCACCTTTGCCAGCTCGCCCCGCCCGGTGGCCGCGAGGTACTTCGCCATGCGCTGGTCGTACGGGAAGATAGAGGTCGTGGCGCCGAGCTCGGCGCCCATGTTGGTGATGGTCGCCTTGCCGGTCGCGCTGATCGAGCCGGTGCCCGGACCAAAGTACTCGATGATGGCGTTGGTGCCGCCCGAGACGGTCAGCTCGCCGGCCAGCTTGAGGATCACGTCTTTGGGGGCGGTCCAGCCGCTCATCTCACCCGTCAGGTACACGCCGATGAACTTCGGGTAGAGCACCTCCCAGGGCAGGCCCGCCATCACCTCGACGGCGTCAGCGCCGCCCACGCCGACGGCGCACGCCCCCAGGCCTCCGGCGTTAGGGGTGTGCGAGTCGGTGCCGATGATGAGCTGGCCGGGGAAGGCGTATTGCTCCAGGGCGACCTGGTGGATGATGCCGGCCCCAGGTCCCCAGAAGCCGACCCCGTACTTGGCAGCGGCCGTGCGGAGGAACTCGTAGACCTCCTCGTTCTCTGCCAGCGACTCGCGCAAGTCGGACTCGCCGGCCACTCTGGCTTGAACCAGGTGGTCACAGTGAATGCTGGTGGGCACGGCGGTCCTGGTGCGGCGCGTCTGCATGAACTGGAGCATGGCTGTCTGGCCCAGCACGTCCTGGAGGATCACGCGGTCGGGCCGCAGCTGGATGTACGTCTGGCCGCGCTGCATCCCAGCCGTGGATGGATCGTCGAGGTGCGACAGCAGCACTTTGTCGGCCAGCCCCAGCGGACGTCCCAGGTTCTGGCGCACGACCTTCAAGGCGCGGTCCATCCGCCGATAGACACTCGACACGAACTCGGGCGTGGACTCTATCGTCATCATGATTTGGCTCTCCTCAGGTTGGGGGCGGCAACCACAGAATGGCCGCGACAGTGTTGTATACCCTCGGGGCCTTCAAATGCCTGGATGGCTCTGGGCGCCAGCATCGTCGTCCGCGACCTCGCCCCGAAATCTCCGCGCTGCCCAGAATGCACACTCCACTCCTGACGGCCCTTTGCCGCCACCCCGTCTACGCACGACGCCGGCGCGGACGGGCGACCAGTTATGGCTAGCCTAGCGCAAGTCGGCGGCGGCTTCAGGTCCGTGCGCGATTGCCGCTTCCCCGATCGAAAGGCCGTTCGCGATCGACAGGCCTTTGAGCGCTTTCTTTCGAGCGCGCACTCCGTACGGCTCAGCGTTGAATACCGTGGCGAGGTTCAGCCACGCGAGCACGTCTCCTACAGGTGGCTGCGCTGGGAGCTCGTTCACGAACGTGGCTTGCCCGTTGACATCGCGTTCGTGCCGGACCATCCGCCGGGCCCCTTGTCCGTCCGCGCGGGTGGAGCGCCCAATCTCGTACTCCAGCTGTCGTACGGCTGGCTTCAGCATCTCGTTGGCGCCGTGGTCAGAGCGCCCGAGAACGACCTATGGAGCGAGCCTTCCC
>DASPXK010000240.1:0-22906 GCA_035637315.1 Chloroflexota bacterium | reverse complement strand
CGGCCTCTTGTTCGCTGGTGGCGCGGTGGGCAAGTTCTTCTGTGGCCGGCTCGGCGACAGCTTTGGGCCGTTCCCGGTCGTCGTTCTGACCGAGGGCGCGACGGCGCTCGCCCTACTCGGGCTGGTCTGGGGACCCCTGGGGTGGGCGCTCGGCCTGACAGTCGTCTTCGGATTCGCCCTGAACGGGACCTCGTCGGTCTTCTACGGGGCGGTTGCAACACTCGTTCCCGAGGGCAAGCGCGGACGGGGCTACGGGCTCTACTACACGGGAGTCCAGCTAGCCGCGGCCGTGGCACCCCTCGGCTACGGCCTGGTCGCCGACACGGCTGGCCTGGGTTGGACGTTCGGGGCGATGGCCGCCCTGACCGTGTCCATCGTCCCCCTGGCCGCCCCGATCCGCAGGCGGCTGTACGGCTAGTTCCAAGCTCCGAGCGTGGCCTCGCCGGCCTGGCTTGCAATCGGCAGGCCGGTGCTCGAAACTCTGCGCCGGAACGTGGAGCTGGAAGTAGGCTGCGGAGGATCCGATGCTGACCGTGATGGAGCCGCTGAAGACGCATCGCCCGGCGATCATGGCGCGCGAGCACATGGTCGCCTCAGGGCACTATCTGGCCAGCGCCGCCGGCATGCGAATCCTCGAGCAGGGTGGCAACGCGATCGACGCCGGCGTCGCCGCCGGCGTGTGCATCAACGTGCTCCAGCCCGACATGACCAATCTCGGCGGCGTCGCCCCGATCATCATCTACCCGGCCGCGACGGGCGAGGTGATGACCATCTCCGGCCTCGGACGTTGGCCAAAAAAGGCCAGCGTCCGGTTCTTCAAAGAGCATGCCGGGGGCGCGATCCCCAACGGGGTCCTGCGCTCGGTGACACCGGCTGCCGCGGACGCGTGGCTAACGGCTCTCGAGCATTACGGGACCATGACCTGGCAGCAGGTCTCCGCGCCAGCTACCGATTTGGCCGAAAACGGCTTCGCCGCGCACCAGTTCATGGTCGACAACATCGCCAAGGTCGAGCAGGTCATGCGCCAGTGGCCCTCGAACCGTGAGGTTTTCTTCCCGAACGGCCGCCCGCACCGAGTCGGCGAGCTGGTCGTCCAGCGCGACCTGGCCAAGACCTTCCGGACGCTGGCAGAGGCGGAACACGCGGCCGCCGACCGCGTCGCGGGGCTCGAGGCTGCTCGCGACCTGTTCTACCGAGGCGAGATCGCGCACCGAATCGCCGAGTTCTCCGAGGCCGAGGGCGGGCTGATGGAGTACGAGGACCTGGCCGAATTCCGGGTCAGGCTGGAGCCGCCAGTCAGGACAAGGTACCGCGGCTATGAAGTCTACGCTTGCGGACCGTGGTGCCAGGGCCCGATGGTGCCCCAGACGCTCAATATCCTCGAGGGCTACGACCTCAGCTCGCTGGGACACAACAGCCCGGCCTACCTGCACCTGATCATCTCAGCCCTAGATGCCGCCTTCTCAGACCGCCACGCGTGCTACGGCGATCCGGACTTCGTTCGGGTGCCCATTCGCGGGCTCCTCGACAAGGAGTACGCCGGCGAGTGGCGGAAGCGGATCGACCCCGACCGCGCCTGGAAGCAGATGCCCGAGCCGGGTGACCCGTGGCGTTACGAGGGCCGCTCGGATGGGCCTGCCGCGGTCGGCAGGCCAGCCGTGCTGCGGTCCGAGCCCGAGCCCGACACGAGCTACGTGTGCGCGGTCGATCGCTGGGGCAACGGCTTCTCGGCCACTCCCAGCGACGGCGCCCGCCTCACACCGGTCGTGCCTGGGCTCGGCTTCACCATCTCCTCGCGCGGCTACCAGTCGTGGGTGGACGAGTCGCACCCCAGCTCGATCCAGGGCGGCAAGCGACCTCGACTGACACCCAGCCCGGGCCTGGTGACGAACGACGGTCGCCTCGAGCTGGTGTTTGGCACTCCCGGCCACGACGTCCAGCCGCAGGCGATGGTTCAGGTGCTGTTGAATGTCGTCGAATTTGGCATGGACCCCCAGGAGGCGATCGAGCAGCCGCGCGTGGCCAGCTACAACTACCCCAGCACCGGCGACCCACACCCATACTTCCCTGGCCTGGCCAGGGCCGAGGGACGGATCTCCGATGAGACCATCCAAGAACTGCGGCGCATCGGCCATACGATCGAGCGCTGGCCCGACTTCATCGGGACAGCCGGCGCGCCCTGCATGATCAAAGCCGAGCGCGAGCTGGGCATTCTGGTGGGTGGCGCCGATCCGCGTCGCATGTCGTACGCCATCGGCTGGTGAGACCAGGAGCAAGTAGGCAGTCGACAGCGGGGATAGGACGTATAATCGAGAGCGAGGCGCCAAGTCGATGCAAACCAAGCGCGTTATCCTGACCTACCAGGATTACCTCGAACTGCCGGATGATGGCCGGCGCTACGAGATCCATCAAGGAGAGCTGTCTGTGGCGCCAGCGCCGGGCACCGCCCACCAACGGTCCAGTGGGAACCTCTATTCCGTCCTTCGGCAGCACGTGAAGTCACACCATCTCGGCGAACTGCTCTACGCGCCGGTCGACTGCATCCTGGACGACGCCACCATTGTGCAGCCTGACCTGATCTTCATGCCAAACGACCGGCTGGCGCTGATCAGCGAGCGTGGGATCGAGGGCCCGCCAACCCTGGTCGTCGAGATCCTCTCGCGCTACAGCATCCGCATCGATCGGGTCAGGAAGCTCCAGCTGTACGCCCACTACGGGGTGGCCTATTACTGGATCGTCGACAACGAGGTGCGGACGATCGAGGCGTTTCGGTTGGTCGACGGGCGATATGACCCAGCTGGGCGCGTCACGGAGTCAGAGCCGACCTCGCTGCCGCCATTCCCAGATCTCGTCATCGCGCCTGAATCGATCTGGTACTAGCTAGCCGCGGGTAACAGAGGATCGCATGCAGCGGAGCATGAGATCCTTCCGCTTCGCTCCCACGAAAATGAACATTCATTCGCTCGGGGCGGGCCGAAGGCCCATGAGTCCTCAGGATGACAAGAGGGGCTCAGGATGACAGCTGGGCGAGGCCGTTCAGCACGAGGTCGTGTACATCGCTGTTGCGGACGCCGGTCCGGTGCCACGCGGCGTAGCGCTCGGACAGTGGATGGCTGACGAGGATAGGCACGATCTGCTCGTG
This sequence comes from Chloroflexota bacterium, assembly GCA_035637315.1. Classification (GTDB taxonomy): domain Bacteria; phylum Chloroflexota; class UBA6077; order UBA6077; family JACCZL01; genus DASPXK01. Next base: position 19,764 of record DASPXK010000240.1, on the reverse strand, counting down.
CCGGCCGCCGTGCGAGCGAAGGCCGCTCTCGACCAGCGACAAGTCGTGCTGGGCCCGCGACTTGCCCAGCGCGGTCCGGGCATCCGAGGCTACCGAGAGGTCACCGATTCGATCGGCCGGATGCTCGTAGATCACGGCCGACTCCTCGCGGGTGTAGACCTCCTCCACCCCTTCGAGCGCCGCGAACGCCTCGCGCGCCCGTTGGATGTCCGCCGCCGGCAGATGGACCCAGGCGAACGACCCGAGCGCCCCATGGTGGACGACGTACGGGTCGGTGATCGGCAGGACCACGTGGTACTCCCTGACGTCGACCGACTCCAGGACCTCTTCGAGGTAATGAACCCGCGGCGAGCCATCTGGATTCTGCTTCGCGTTCATGCCGTGGTCAGCGGTGATCCCTACGACGAACCCCTCGTCTAGGAGCTCTCCGAGCAGCTCGTCGAAGCGCCGGTAGAAACGATCGGCCAGGTCGCCGCCCGGACCTTGCTTGTGCTGGACGTAGTCGGTCAGCGACGCGTACAGCAGACCCAGCCCGCCGACACGGCGGTGGACGGCCAGGCCGATCTCGATCGCGTAGGGGCTGATCTCCCAGTCATAGATGCCCGGCTGAGGCCTGCCCACCAGCCCCGTCACGTCGTCGATGCCGTATGTCGGCAGGCCAAACTTGTCAGCCTTCTCGGCGCTGATCGACGGCACCTCGCCGTCGGCCAGCAGGCGACGCAACTTGTCTTTGGCTGTGACCGCGAGGACTCTTACGCCGGCTCGCTGCATCTCGGCATGGATCGTCGGGGCGCGCAGGAACGACGGGTCAACGAGCTGGACCTCCTGGCCGTCGGGCGCTCGGTAGTGGTTGCCGGGCACGCCGTGGACGACCGGCGGCGCACCTGTGACGATCGAGAGATTGTTCGGGTTAGTCAGCGACGGCATCTGGCCGAGCCCAATGTGGTAGGCGCCGCCCGCGGCGAGCATCGTGCTCAGACACGGCGTGAGCCCGCGCGTCATCGCGTCGTCGAGGTAGGCTGGCTCGCAGCCGTCGATGGTGATGACGGCGGTTGGCCGAGTCGGCAGGCGATAGTCGCGGCCGTTGACCGTGATGACGTCAGGAGGCACGTGTGGCTAGGCCCAGCGGTAGCCCGGCGTCTCGGCCACAAACGCCTCGAGCGCGGCCGACTCAGTCTCCAGAATGTCGTGGCCAAACGTCTCAGCGTGGAACTTAATCGCCGATTTGACGTCTGCGAGTGCCTCCTCGTACGTATCTCCTTCGCCAACGACTACGCCCTTTAGTCCCAATCGGTAAGCTATGTAGCCGTCCGGGTGCTTTTCTACGATGATCTTTACGTCACGCATCGTCTCGCTCCAGAGTCAGTCTAGCACCTCAGGCCGATCGGCCAAGCCCAATGCAGGCAGCCAGTAGCCCAGGCGATCAGCTCCGACGCCTGGAGTCGGTCTGTCTGAACGACATGGCCGTCCTGGCCGGCCTTGGCGGTTGGGCGGGTGGACGCGGAGCACTCCAGCTCACGTTGGGGCGCGGGGTGCGGCGGTTCGCGGGGGCGATGGCCGAGTTCGATCTGGCCGTCGGACAGGTTGGGGTCGCCCGCGCCGCTCGCCAGCTGGCTCGCCGCTACGGCGCCGAGATCGAGGCGGCCGACGCTGTGCGGGTCCCAACGACCGGCCCGCTGCTGCTAGTCGCCAACCACCCGGGACTCCTCGATTCTCTCGCGATCTACGCCACGGCCCCGCGGCCCGATCTGGTTGCGCTCTCCCATCCCCAGCCGCTGCTGACATTGCTGCCTGAGATGGTGCGGCGACACCTGATGTTCGTGCCCGATTCCGGACCGCGGCGCGCCTGGTCGGTACGAGCGATGCTGGACCGCCTGCGCCGCGGTGGCGCCATTATCTTGTTTCCGGCTGGCCACCTGGAGCCTGATCCAATTCTGGCGCACGGCCGGGAGCCGCTCGACGACTGGTCGCCCGGCCTCGGCGCGCTGGTCCGACTGGCCGCCAGGCGCCAGATCCCGCTCCAGGTCGTGCCAACCGCGGTCCGCGGCGCGCTCTCCGAACGTATCTGGCGCCGCTTCTGGCCGCTCATTCGCCTGCGACGCACCCGGCAGACGCAAGCCGACCTGACCGCGGTGCTCCAGCTCATCTTCCCGCGCCTCGGCAGCACGACAGTACGGGTCGGTTACGGCACGCCGCTCGACGCAGAATTTCTCGCCGCGACCAGCCTGGACGCGCAGGCACTGACCGATAGAATCAAGAGCCGCCTGCACGCGCTCTTGAGTCCAGAGGCCAGCGACGAGTCGAAGGACTGAGGTCGCACGTAGCCTGTGCCGGATCGGGCCGCTGAGGCCCGTGGCAGGCAACGCTCATGACGAGAGGGAGGACGGCCGTGCCAAGCATGCTCGAGCGGTTCCAGGCCGTGGTGCGCGGCGAGGCAGCGCCGCCGCCCATTGCGGCGCTTATCGGTTTCACGCTCGCGTCCGTTGAACGCGGCCAGGCCGTGGTCGAGCTCGAAGCCGAAGAACGGCACGCCAACCCCATGGGCACGCTCCACGGCGGCATCCTGTGCGACATAGCCGATGCCGCGATGGGTCTGGCCTACGCGAGCACCCTGGCCGAGGGCGAGAGCTTCGCCACCCTCGAATTGAAGATCAATTTCCTGCGACCGGTCTGGAGCGCGAAGCTGGTCGCGCGAGGTCAGCTCGTAACGGGTGGGCGGACGGTAGGCCTGGTCCAGTGCGACGTAACGGATGAAGAGGGCCGTCTAGTGGCGCGAGCGACGAGCACCTGTATGACGCTCCGAGACAGGGCCGCGCAGGGCCGCTAGGCGCAGGAATGAGGACTGAGGAATGAGGAATGAGTGGGTGCAGCCTCATGCCTCATGCCTCAGTCCTCAGTCCTAAGTGGCGGGCGCACTCCGCCAGGCTGTCGACGACCGCCAGACAGCCCTCCAGCGTGAGGGGGGCGGTCGCGGCGGTACGCAGCCCGATCGCCGCCATCCCGGCCCGTCGCGCGGCGAGGACGCCCGTCGGCGAGTCTTCGATTACCACGCAGCGCTCGGGCCGGGCACCCAGTAGCTCGGCGCAACGCCGGAAGATATCGGGCGCCGGCTTGCCATGCGCCACGTCGTCCCCCCCGACGATGACCGGGAACCAGTCTCGCAGACCGAGTCCGGACAGGATGGTCTCGACCCAGGTGTGGGAGCTGGACGAACCGACCGCGAGCGGGATGCCCGCCGCCTGTAGACACTCGACGAGGTCCGCGGCGCCGGGCGCCGGATCGAGTGGGCCGCTCAGCAGGCGACCGACTTCGCGGCGGGTTTCTGCCACGTAGTAGTCAGGCGGGTGCAACAGGCCAAGGCGCGGGATGAGCTCAGCGAGAAAGTCGTCGTATCGCCAGCCGATGTAGCCGGCGTTCTCCTCCGGGCTCAGGTACCGACCTTCGCGAGCGAGGACGATATTCGTAGCGCTCAGATAGAGTGGCTCCGAGTCCAGGAGGACGCCGTCTAGATCGAAGATAACGGCATCGAACAGGCAGGTCGGCACGCCTCAGTCTAGCCGAACTGAGGGATCAGTCCTGTCTACTCCGACTCGTGGGCAGAAGTCGGATAGCGGGCAACTCGGGCAGCGCGGGCGGAGCGCCTTGCAAATCTCGCGGCCGTGGCGGACCAGCAGCATATGAGCGTCGTACAGGTCCGAGGGTTGGAAGGCGGCCTCCAGCTCTCGGTGAGCCTGGGCAGCGCTCGTGCGTGGCCCGATCAACCCCAGACGGCGGCTCACGCGGTGAACGTGGGTGTCCACGGGTATGGCTGGCTTGCCGCACGCGAACAGCAGCACGCAGGCAGCCGTCTTCGGGCCAACGCCGTCCAGCTCGGTCAGGTAGCGGCGGGCCTCCTCGGTGTCGAGCGCATTCAGGAAGTCCAGACTCAACTCGCCGCGCTGTTGCCAGATCGTCTGAAGCACTTTCTTGATTCGGGGTGCCTTCACCCGGGCTAGACCGCCCGTCCGAATGGCGTCTGCGATACGTGATATTGGGGCGGCGAGGACGGCCTCCCACGAGCCGAACGTCGACATCAAGCAAGCGAACGCGCGATCGGTGTTGACGTCCGAGGTGTTCTGCGACAGGATCGTCTGGACCAGCTCGGCTAGCGGGTCGTTACGGGGGCGTGGACGCGGCTTGCCGTAATAGGTTCGAAGAGATCGAAGAACGCGGCAGGCGGGCTGGCCAGTCGCTCGTTCTTCCTCATTCGGCATGTGTGACGTGCCGTTCTTCGGTCCCTCGAGGGTCCGGGGCCAGCTCATATGCGATCCGGAAGTGCTCCTCGGCGCCCGGTTCGTCCCCCTTCGCCTTCAGCAAGAGCGCGTAGTTGTGATGTGTCTCCGGATCGGCCGGCCGCAGCCGCAGCGCCTCTCGATAATGCTTGTCGGCCCCCGCCAGGTCGCCTTTGGACTGCAGCAGGATCGCCAGGTTGTTGTGCGCTTCGGGGTAGGCGGGCAACAAGCGCAGCGCCTGGCGATAGTGGTTTTCGGCGGCCGCCACGTCGCCGCCATTTTCGAGCAGGATGGCGTAGTTGTAATGCGCCTCCGGGTAGTCAGGACGCAGTCGGAGGGCCTCCAGGTAATGCTCGGCGGCCATGGCCGGCTGGCCCGTATCCTCGAGAAGGATCGCGTAATTGTTGTGGACCTCCGGAGAGTCAGGTCGTAGCCGCAACGCCTCGCGGTAGTGCTCCTCCGCCGCCACCAGGTCGCCCTTCGCCTTCAGCAAGTTAGCGTATCCGTGGTGAGCATCGACGTACTCGGGGCGAAGACGCAGCGCCTCGCGATAGTGGTCGGCAGCGCCAGCCGTGCTAGCTCTGGACTCGAGCAAGATGGCGTAGTTGTAGTGGGCGGCCGGGTAGTCGGGCCGGAGCCGGAGCGCCTGTCGATAGTGTTCGGCGGCGGCAGCGTAGTCGCCTCGCGCCTTCAGAAGGACTGCCAGGTGGCTGTGAGCCTCCGGATAATCGGGCCGCAGCCGCAGCGCCTGACGGTAGCAGTCTGCCTCCTCGTCGCTATTCTCGCGATCTGTGCCTACGAGCGCGGCCGCTTTCAAGAACCAGGCCTCGGCGGTCAATTCCTGGGTCGGCTTCGAATCGAGAGCTTCCTGGTCGAAGGCGGTGAGCTGGTACAGGGTCCGCCCTGACAGGTGATCGCCCTTGAGGGCGTGGGTTCCTGCATCCCTGAATTCGTACAGCGGCAGATCCACAAGCTCGAGCACGGTCTCGGTTACGTAGAGCGTGTCAGGGTCAGCCGCCTCCTCGACTCGTTTCGCTAGATTGATACTTCGGCCAACCCAGGCTTCGCCCCCGTCGAGATCGGTGCATTCGCCGAAGTGGCAGCCGAGCCGAAGGGGCAGGTGGGGCAAGCCTTGCAAGGCCGGGATGGACTGGTGGCTGTCCTTCCAGCGTTCGATCAGCTTGAGGCTGAGCTGCACCGCCGCGTCAGGGCTGCTGAACAGGAACAGATGCCCATCCCCAGTAAAGTTGCGGTGGAGGCTGCCGTACTGTCCGGCCAGCGATTCCGCCAGATACCTGTACTCGGCGATGATCGCCACCATCTTGTCGCGCGGCGTTCGGCCCCAGACCAGGGAATGCCGCTCGAGGTCAGAGAAAACAGCCGCGAAGTACCGGCCCATAAGCTGCTCTCGAGCTACCCGATATTCGGGCCCGCAGGCCCGACGACGATTGCCAGCGGTGTATCATGCGAATGCTAGCCGTTCGCCCTGCACAGAGGAAGGAGCCCACCATGCCGGTCTATGTCGTCGAACGATACTTGCCTGGGATCACGTCCGAGCAGCTCGGGGCGGCGGCAGCTCGCGCGAAGAGCACCACCGCCCAGATGAGCAAGGAGGGAACGCCGGTCCGCTATCTGCGCTCGACTTTCATCCCCAGCGAGGAGAAGTGCGCCTGCCTGTTCGAGGGTCCGTCTGTCGAGGCCGTCGAGCAGGCCAACGAGCGGGCACAGATCCCCTTCGAGAGAGTGGTCGAGGCCAAACACATCGCCTCGGAGGACCTGGGCTAGCTCACTTCACCACCGAGATCACCAGGCCACAGAGGTCTTCAATAATTCGCCTCTGCGGTCTCTGTGCCCTCTGTGGTGCAGCGTTCGTCACTCACACTCGCAGACGCGGGTCGAGGGCATCTCGGATCGCGTCGCCGACGAAGTTGAGCCCGAGGACCGTGACGAATAGGGCGCCGCCAGGCCCGAAGACGATCCACGGCGCCTGCTGAAGATATCCCCGCCCGGCGTTGATCATGCTGCCCCAGGAGGGCTGGGGCGGCTGGATGCCGAGCCCCAGGAACGACAGCGATGCCTCGGCCAGGATCGCGAAGGCGAAGCTCAGCGAGGCCTGGACGACGATCGGCGTGGCGGCGTTGGGCAGCACGTGTCGCTTGACGATCCACCAGTTCGGCGCTCCCAGCAGGCGGGCCGCCTCGACGTAGTCGCGGGCCTTGATCGCTAGCACCTGGCCGCGCATCAGGCGCGCGAAGGTCGGCGTGTATACGACGCCGAGGGCGATCAGGACTCCAGTCAAACCGGCCCCCAGCACGGCCCCCAGCGCCAGCGCCAGGACCAGCGGAGGGAAAGACAGCACCGCATCCATCAGCCGCATCGCGACATCGTCCAGTCGGCCACCCCAGTAGCCGGCTCCGAGGCCAAGCAGTGAGCCCACCAGCGCCGCGATCGCCACCGAGACGGCGCCGGCGATCAGCGAGACGCGCGTCCCAAAGATGACGCGCGCCAGCACGTCGCGACCGACGTTATCTGTGCCCAGTAAGTGGGCGCCGCCCGGGCGCGCCAGGCTGTTGGCCAGGTCCTGCTGGAGCGGATCGTATGGCGAGAGAACCGGAGCGAGCACCGCCACCAGCACTGCCACCAGGACCACCAGCCCGCCGACGGGCGCGAAGCGGGCGCTGAGTGCTCGGCGAACCAGCACCCAGCGTCGCTCGCGGACGCGAACCGCCGTGGGCTGAGGACCCAGCACTGACGGAGGACTCAGGACCGAGGACTGACGGCTGAGCGGTGCCGAGGCGTCAGCCATTCATCGAGCCTCGCTGCAGGTTAGTCATCACTCAGTCCTCCGTCCTCAGTCCTCAGTCCTCGTTCAACCGTACCGGATCCGCGGGTCCAGCCAGCCGTAGACGACGTCGACCACCAGGTTGCTGAGGATGAAGCCGAGCGCAATGAGTAGGACCACTCCCTGTACCAGCGGGTAATCACGCGAGAAGACCGCGTCCACCACCAGCCGGCCCACGCCCGGCAGCGCGAACACGTACTCGGTGATAACGGCCCCGCCGATCAGCGTGCCGAACTGCAGCCCGAGCACGGTGACGACGGGAATCAGGCCGTTCTTGAGGGCATGGTGGCGGACGACGAGCCGCTCGGCCAACCCCTTCGCCCGAGCCGTCCGAACATAGTCCTCGGACAGTACCTCCAGCAGACTGGAGCGCAGCGTTCGGGTGATCACCGCCGCCAGGGCCAGGCCCAGCGTGATGGCCGGCAGGGTCAGCGAGCGGATCCCGGCTAGCGGGTCTTCGAGCGGGTCGACGTACCCGGAGATGGGCAGCCAGCGCATAGTGACGCCGAAGAAGAAGATCAGCAGCAGGGCGATGAGGAAGTTGGGCATGCAGATCCCAAACAATGCGAACAGAGTGCCGAAGCCGTCGAGCGGCGAGTTGCGGTGCGTGGCGGATAGGATGCCGACGGGAAACGAGACCGCCAGCGACACCAGCATCGCCATCAGAGCGAGCTGCACACTGGGTCTGATCCGGCGCGTGACGTTCTCGATAACCGGCTCGTGGTTCCGAATCGAACGGCCGAGGTCTGCCTGGACCAGGCGCCCGATCCAGCTGACGTACTGAACGTACAGGGGCTGGTCCAGCCCCAGCTGGGCCCGCACGGCCTCCTTCGCGACGGGGTCCTGCGACTCGGCCATCATCGCCTCGACCGGGTCGCCAGGCGTCAAGTGGATCAGCGAGAACACGCCTGACGTGACCAGCACGAGCACTGGGATGGTCGCGAGCAGCCGCCGAAGGACGAGCCTTCCCATCTCCTATTTCAGCCAGACGTCCTTGAAGCGCATCATGCCGTCAGGGATTGGGTCGTAGGCCTGGACCTTCGGGCTGAATGCCTTTGGCTCGATCGGGTGGACGACGAAGATGACCGGCGCCTCTTCTTGGAGGATCTTGATGACCTCGCTGTACAGCTTCTTGCGCTCGGCCTGGTCCGAGACCTCCCGCGTCTTGTCGAGCAGCTCGTCCGCTCGGGGGTTGGAGAAGCCGGACCAGTTGAGGGATGTGCCGGGCGTGGTGTGGAAAAACTGGTAGGTATTGCCGTCCGGATCTGGCCGCCCGCTCCATTGGTAGGTCGACATCTCGAAGGTCTTGGCGTTGCCTTCGGCCAGCAGCCTGGCGCCGTCCATCAGGTTGAAGTTCATCGTGATGCCGGCCTCGGCGAGCTGGGCCTTGACCACTTCCAATTCCTGGACGTTGATCGGGATGTTGGTGGTATTGACCGAGAAGCTGAACCCGTTCGGCATGCCCGCCTCGGCCAGCTTTGCTTTCGCCATCGCCACGTCGCGCTTGACCGGCTTGATCGTGTCGTCGTACGCCCAGCTCGAAGACGAGATCGGCCCATTGGCGGGCACGCCGACGCCAAGCCAGACGCCCTTGACGATCGCCTCGGTGTCGATGGCGTACATCGTGGCCTGGCGGAGCAGCTTGTTGTCGAACGGCGGCTTGGTACCGTTGAGCATGTACCAGAAAGCCGCCAGCGAGGGCACGTCGACCTCGACCAGGTTCTTGTCGGCCTTGACGGCCGCCACGTCGCGCGGGGCGACGTAGTCCATCACGTCGATCTCGCCGGCCTGGAGGCTCTGCAGCTTGACGGTGTCGTCGGGGATCGGGCGGTAGCGGATCTGCTCCAGGTATGGCCCCCCCTCCTTGTTCCAGTAGTTCTCGTTGCGCTTGAGGAGGATGTGATCGTCCTTGACCCACTCGACGAACTGGAATGGGCCCGCGCCGGCGCCGGCCGCGTCACGCTCCAGGTCAGGCCCCTTCTTCTTGATAATCTCGGGCGAGATCATCATGCCGGCCCGGTCGGTCAGGCTGGCCAACAGCGACGAGTCCGGCTTCTTCAAGCTCAGCTTGAGCGTGTAAGGATCGACCACGCTGGTCGATTCGATGTTTGCTATCTCGCCCTTGCGGACCGATTTCGGCTCGGTCGCCATCCGGTCGAAGTTGAACTTGGCGGCCTCGGCGTTGAGGTCGGTCCCATCGTGGAATTTGACGCCCTGGCGGAGCTTGAAGATGATCGTTTTGGGGTCTGGGGTCTGCCAGGACTCGGCCAGATTGGGCTTGATCTGCAGTTTGGTGTCGAGGATGACCAGCGGGTCGTACACGTTGTGATAGACCTGGCGGTCGATCTTGCTACCGGACAAGTGCGGGTCCATCGTGGCCGCCTCGACGTAGAAACCGACTCGCAGCGTGCCACCCTTCTTCGGGGTCTCGGCGGCCGCGGCGGGCTTCGCCTCCGCCGGCTTCGCGGCCTCGGCCGGCTTCTGAGCCGGCGCCTGCTGGGCCGGGGCGGCCGTCGGGGCTGGGGCTTCCGCCTTGGGGGCCGCGGGCGCGGGCGGCTGTGGCCCGCAAGCCACCACGAGCGCCAATCCGCCCGAGACGAACGCGCAAGCTCTCAGGAACTGGCGACGAGTGACAGTTCGGGTCGATCGAGCAGTCAGCGACATGGCACCAGGCCTCCCTTCCCACACCCTGTGCAAACGCCGGGCGTTGTCCCGAGGGTATCCGTCAGCCGGTCGCCCGACAAGCTTCAGTATAGAGGCGCGGCGCACCGCGTCAAGTAATACGAGTAGCGCGCCGCGAGTCGCGAGTGGCACTTCGGCAATGGCGCGTGCCGAAGTCTAAAGTCCGGGACTCGCGACTCGCGACTCGTGACTCGTGACTCGCGACTCGCGTAAGATGGCGGGCATGAAAGTTACGGCCGGGATGGTGGCGCGCGGGCGGGCGCTGGCCGAGCCGAGCTGGTCGCCCGATGGCAAATGGCTGGCCTATCTGGAAAGCTTCGACGGTCGCGGCGATGTCATGGTCGTTCCAGCCGACGGAGGTGCGCCGATCAGACTGACGGCCGAGCCTGGGCCCCAGCCGACCGCGTCGTATGGCGGCGGAGTGCTGTGCTGGATCGACCCGGCCACCCTCGCCTTCGTCGCCGCCGACGGCGAGCTGCATGCCATCCCGTTGGCGGGCGGGCCAGCCCGCCAGTTGACACGACTGAACGGACGCGTCTCGGCCCCGATCGCCACCCCCGACGGCAAACGCCTGGCCTGCATGCTCAGCACGAAGAACGACCAGCACATCGTGGTGGTGGATTCGAGCGGCCAGGAGTGGCCGCGGCGGGTCTCACTTGGCGGCGATTTCGTCTTCGACCCCAGCTGGTCTCCCGACGGGGGGCTGGCGTGGCTAGAGTGGAACGTCCCGAACATGTCATGGGACGGCGGATTCGTCCGTTTGTTAACCGCGTCCGGCGAGCTGCGGACGGTCGACGGGGGTGACGACGTCTCGGTCGCCGAGCCGCGATTCTCTCCGGATGGACGGACGCTGGCGTACGTCAGCGACCGTTCGGGTTGGTGGAACCTGTGGCTCTACGATCCGGCGAGTGGGCAGGCGCGCCAGTCTGTCCAGGAGGAAGCGGAGCACGGCGGTCCGGTCTGGGGACCCGGCAAGGTGCATTTCGTGTGGTCACCCGACGGAAGCGAGATCGCCTTCGCTCGCTCCAGGAACGGCTTCTCCGGCGTCCACGTGGCCATGATCGCGACCGGCGCCACGCGTCCCGTGGGCCCGCAGGATGGGGCGGTTAGTGGGCTCTGCTGGTCGCCGGCGGGAGACCGCCTGGCGGTGCTCTGGGGCAGCGCGGGCTACCCAACCCGCCTGGCAACGCTCGACCTCAGCTCAGGCTCGAAGACCGATCTCGTGTGTGGCACTCCGGCCGGCTTCGAAGCCGCCAATACGCCCCAACCTGAGGCCATCTCCTGGCCGACACACGACGGCGCGGTGGCGCACGGCCTCTTCTACCGGCCTGCTGGGGTGCCCCGACCGCCGCTGCTGGTCAGGGTGCACGGTGGGCCAAACGGCCACGTCGAGGCTGGCTTCGATCCTCGTACCAGCTATTGGGTCGACCGCGGCTGGGCCGTGCTGCAGGTCAACTACCGCGGCAGCAGCGGCTATGGGCGGGCGTATCTCCAGGCGCTGCGCGAGCAGTGGGGCGTCCACGACGTGACCGATACGGTCTCGGGCGCCCGCCACCTGGCCGAACACCGGCTGGTAGATGGGGCACGAATGGCGGTCATGGGCGGCAGCGCCGGCGGCTTCACCGTCCTGCTCTGCCTGGCGCTTCACCCCGACGTCTTCGCGGCCGGCGTCGATCTGTTCGGGGTGGCCGACCTGTTCAAGCTCGCCGAGGAGACCCACCGCTTCGAGGCCCACTACATGGACACCATGATCGGGCCGCTGCCGGACCAGTTCCAGCGGTACGTCGAACGCTCGCCCCTGTCGGTCGCCGATCGGATTACGAGTCCGCTGCTCATCCTCCAGGGAGACAAGGACGAGGTGGTGCCCCTCAACCAGAGCCAGGCGATCCTGGACAAGCTGAAGCGCAAGGGTGTCGAGGTCGAGCTGAAGGTGTACGAGGGCGAAGGTCACGGCTGGAGCCAGAGCGGCACGGTGATGGACGAGCTCGAGCGCACCAGCGCGTTCCTGCGCCGCCACGTACTCCATGTCGCTACGGAGCGCGGTGAACGCTGAGCGCTTCGTGCGCGGCGAGCCACCGCTGTGCTTAACCAGTCGGCCTGATGTTCGAGTTTAGGCGGAAGAAATTCGTCGGGTCGTACTTGGTCTTCAACGCGACGAGCCGGTCGTAGTTGTCGCCGTAGGCAACTCGGACCTGGTCTTCGCCTTCTTCCCCCAGGTTGTTGACATACACGCCTCTCGCAAAGGGCTGCATCAGGTCCCACAGCTGCCGGATCCATTGAATCTGCCGGCTCGATTCAGCGGGGTCTGACCAGATCGAGACGGGGAGGAAGTCGTACTGCGCGTCGCGGTGCCAGAAGGCCGTCTCGGCCCGGCCCACACGGCTGATCGCCCCGCCGTACTGCTGAAAGCCCACCACAGACCGGGGTGAGGGGACCGTGCTGAAGTGGGCCACGACGGCGTCGATCGCCTCGGCACTGATGTTCGTCAGAAAGTGCGTCTTCCAGTAGTAGTGGAGGCCCGTCGGAAAGAAGGCCTCTCCCGAAGCCTGGAGCTGCGCGTAGGCGATCGGTCCGATCTGGTCAGACACCGGCGGCCCGAACTTCCGCAGCGGTTCCAGGATGCGCCGGCCGTGCTCGATCGGGCCGATGTAACAGACCGCAATCGCCAGGATGCGCTCGCCATCTGGCGCGGTCACGAGCAGGGCGTCAGCGGCAAGCTCGTCGGGGGCCGCGCGCGTGAGCTCGGTGTAGAGCTTGAGGCCTTCCCTAGCCTTCTGCAGGGGGTACATTATCGGCCCGCCGAGTACGACGGGGCCGACCGGATGGAGCCGGTATTCGAAGGAAGTGACGATGCCGAAGTTCCCGCCCCCGCCCCGCACGCCCCAGAACAGGTCGGCGTTCTCGCTAATGCTGGCGCGCAGAAACCGGCCGTCCGCGGTGACGAGATCGACGGAGAGCAGGTTGTCGCACGCGAGGCCATACTTTCGACCGATCCGGCCGACGCCGCCACCAAGCGTGAGCCCCGCAATGCCGGTGGTCGGGACGATGCCGACAGTCGTCGCGAGGCCAAAGGCCTGGGTCTCGTGATCCAGTTCGCCCAGGGTGACGCCGCCCTCGGCGCGGGCGGTGCGCCCAACGGGATCGACGTGAATCCCCTTCATCGGCGACAGGTCGATCATCAGGCCGCCGTCACACACGGCCTTGCCTGCGATATTGTGGCCACCACCACGCACCGAAACCAGCAGATTACGCTGAGGTGCAAACTTGACGGCCGCGATGACATCGGCGACCCCGGCGCAGCGAACGATCAGCGCAGGTCGATGGTCGATCATCCCGTTCCAGACCTTGCGGACGCTGTCGTAACCCTCGTCGCCCGGGCGAAGCAGCTCGCCCCGAAGGGCGGCCTCGAACTCCTGGACCAACTCTCGCGGCAGATCGTTGAAAGCGGTCATGGCCTCATCCCAACACGGTCACGAGTATTCGCTCTGGCCAAGGCCGGCGCTGGCCTGGCCCTTTCATGTTACACCTCTTTTTTCGATCAAGGCACTTGCGGCTTTCAGGTCAGCGGTGTCGGACCCCTCGGTGAACCAGCCGTACGCGTCTGCCACCATCTCGTGCGCTTCCGACCGTCTGCCCTGTCTCTGCCAGAGGCGTCCCAGACTCGTCGCGGCGCGCAGCTCGAGCGACTTTGCCTGCTGCCGACGGGCCAAGTCGATCGCCTGGTGAAAGCAGAATTCGGCCTGAGACTCGTCTGGCTCAGTCCGGCTGAGCAGCAGCTCGCCCCTGAGCCGATGGAGCTCCGGGTTGTAGAAACTGGTTCCGTTCTTGTTGGCGACGGCCAGTCCTTCGGCTAGGGCGGCGAGCCCCTCCTCGATTTGCCCCACCTTACCGCAGGCCCCGGCCAACAGCCCGAGCCAGAGCGGGACCTCCAGCTCTGCCCCGCCAGCCTGGTAGCCGACCAGGCCCCGTCGGATCTGGGCGATGCCCTCCTCTGCCTGACCCTGCTCGGCCAGCGCCCAGCCCCGCGTGATCGTCGTGAACGCCACCCAGAAGGCGAACCCTTGCTCGCTCGCGAGGCCGATCGCGGCCTCGGCCCGGTCCTGGGCAGCCTGTGCCTCCCGGCGCGACTGATGGAGCACCGCAGCATGGCTCAAGGCGAAGATGAGGGTGTGCGGGTGAGACAGCTCGCGGGCCAGGGCGAGCGCCTCGTGGCACCGCGTCAGGGCCTGGTCCGGGTAGCCCAGGTACCAGAGTGTGTGAGCGGCCCAGCTCCGGCAGACCACGCCGGAGTCGTATCCACCATGCCGAAACGCCAGCGCACGATGCTGGCGCGGATCGTAGAGGGCAATCCCCTGCTCCAGGTGCTCCCGCGCAAGGGCGAGCTCGCCGGGCCATACCAGCGTCTCTCCCAGCGCGTTGTGGGCGACCACCTGCAGACCCGCGTCGTTCACGCTGGACGCCAGACGCAGCAGCTCCTCGGCCAGCTCGCGCGCTGTTGGGATGTCTCCGCGCAGGTCGTAGAACTCCCACAGTCCCCGTAGCACGGAGAAGAGGTGGGGGGACTTGCCGATCCGCCGGCAGAGCTCCAGCGCGCGCTTGTAGACGGCCTCCACTTCCGAGGAGCCGTAGCCCTTGATTGGCATCAGCACCAGCCCGAGGGTGGTCTGCAGCTCCAGCTCTTGTTGGAGGCGCTCGGGGGCGTCCGGAAGGCCCTTCAGCACCTCCAGCCCTCTGGTGAGGTGGGCGTTCGCTTCGGCGTTGGCCGACCGTTCGATCGCGCGCTGGCCCGCGCGCTGCCAGTAATCGATAGCCTGCGCCTTGAGGCCAGCCTCCGTGTAGTGGTGGGCCAGCAGCTCGGGTTCGGTCTCCGCGACCTGAGGAAACTGTTCGGCCAGCGCCTGCGCGATTAGCTGGTGGTACTGCTGCCGCTTGCTCTTGAGCAGCGACTCGTACCCTGTCTCCTGCACGAGGGCGTGCTTGAAGAGGTAGGTCGCATGCGGCGGTACGCCGCGCTGGTAGAGGAGCTCAGCCTCCACCAGCCGCGCCAGCTGACGCTGCAACGTCTCCTCATCGAGCGCCGAGACGACCTGCAGCAGCTCGTAGCTAAACTCGCGCCCCAGGGTGGCGCCCCACTGGGCGACTTCCTTGGCCGTTCCCAGCCGATCCAGGCGCGCCAACAGCGAGTCCTGGAGAGTGATGGGTATCGCAAGCTGCGGCAGCGGCCCGCTGAGCGCATCGCGACTGGTCTGCCCTTCGAGTAGGCCCGACTCCAGCAACATCTTGGTCAGCTCTTCAACGAAGAGGGGGACGCCGTCGGTCCTGGTCGCGACCTGCTGCAGAACCGCGGGGGGCAGCACCTCGTCGCCGGCGACGCGCTCAACCATCACCTGGGCCTGCTTGCGCGGCAAGCGACTCAGGGTCAGGTAGGTGAAATGCCCACGCAACCCCCAGGGGGGACTGAAATCCGGGCGGAAGGTGAGCAGCGCCAGGATAGGGGCCGTGGGCACCTGGTCAATGAGGAGATCGAGCAACTCGATGGTCGACGGATCGGCCCAGTGCAGGTCCTCGACCGCGAACAGCAACGGCCGCTCCCGCGCCATCTTCAGCAACAGGAATAGCAAGGCTTCCAACGTCTTCTGTTTCTGCTTCTCGGGGGGCAAATCCGGGGGCGAGTAGCGCCCGTCAAGAGGCAGCGACAGCATGGACGCGAACAGCGGCGCCTGGTCGGACAGGGAGAGGCCGTACCGCCGCAGGGTGGCCTCCAGCTTGCCAAGCTTCGCCTGGGGAGAGTCGTCGCGGCTGAACCGCAGTACGCGCTGCAGCACGTCGATCACGGGGTACAGAGCGCTATTCTGGTGGTAAGGTGAGCAGCGGCACTCCAACCATGCGTGAGGCTCGTTCGCGACACGTGCGTTCAGCTCCCAGACGAGGCGTGATTTTCCGATACCCGCCTCCCCATTGAGGAGCACCACCTGCCCGGAACCGTCTCGAACCCGCTCCCATCGGTCCAGGAGCAGCTCTACCTCCTGCCCTCTGCCCACCAGCGGGGTGAGCCCCTTGCCACGGGCCATCTCGAGGCGACTACGGGTCCCGCTTTCGCCCAGCACCCGGTACGCCTCCAGCGGGTGGGAGAGCCCTTTGAGTGTCTGGGAGCCCAGCGGCTGGCAGGTGAAGAATCCTGCGATCAGGCTGTAGATAGCGCCGCTGATGACGACCGAGTTGGGCTCGGCTAGGCCCTGCAGCCGGGCGGCCACGTTCGGAGCCTCGCCCACGATCGCCGAGGATTCGCGCTGTTGCCCAGCTCCCATCTCGCCGACGACGACGAGTCCGCTGTGAATCCCGATCCGCACAGCCAAGCTGACACCCTTCGCTCCCCCGAGATTGGCATCGAGCCGCGCCATTTCCTCCACGATCCCCAACCCTGCGCGCACGGCACGATCCGCGGCATCCTCGCGGGCTTCCGGGTAGCCGAAGTAGACCAGCAGCCCATCCCCGAGGTACTTGGCGATATATCCGTCGAATCGATCGATCACTCGAGCGCAAGCGTCCTGGTAGGCGCGCAGCAGGTCCCGCAGCTCCTCAGGGTCGAGGCGTTCGGAGAGCGCTGTCGAGCCGACCAGATCGCAGAACATGACCGTTAACTGGCGACGCTCGGCTTCGGCCGCCGCCGGGCCAGCCAGTTGGTCCCCGACACGCACCAGTTCTGGCGGTCGTGGCTGTCGCCTGACCAGTGTCTGTTGAGCGGCTGCAGCTCGCCGGGTCAGCGGCGCAGCGCATTGGCCGCAGAACTTGAAGCCGGCCGGGTTCTCAAATCCACAGGCCGGGCAGCCGCTCGTAAGCGAAGCGGCGCACTCGCCGCAGAACTTCGTCTCGTCCGGATTGTCGAACCCGCAGCTCGAGCACCGCATTGCGCCAGGCTCCAGGGCATCTATAGCAGAAAGGCTGGCCTCTTTCTATCCCTGGCTAAGAGCAACGGGCTCACGGCCGCCGCCCGCCTAACCCCGCCGCTTCAGCACGTAGATGCGCGGCTTTAGCGTTCCGGCACTCGCGGGCAGGTCTACACGAAGCTGGCTCTCCAGCGTCCAGGTCTCGCGCGCAGGCTGCAAGCAGCGCTCGAAGAGATTGCCCTGCTGCGTGACGGCCACCAGGCGTGCGCCCGGCCTGGCGATCCGAGCCGCTTCGGCCAGCGCGAGGGGATAGAGCCGCTCGTTATGGCGGTGTGAGCCGACTAGCTGGCCAAAGGGCAGGTCCACGGCCAGCGCGTCCACCGAGCCCTGAGGCAGCGGGATCGCGGAGATATCCCAGCGCTCGAGCTCGACGTTGTCTAACCCGGCCGCTGCGACGTTCTGGGCGGCGCAGGCCAACGCGGAGGCGTCAGCGTCGCAGCCGACCAGTCGCCCAGCCGGGGCGAGCGCGGCCCGCTCGACGAGCAGCGTGCCCGAGCCGCAGGCCAGATTGAGGTAAACGTCCGAGGCGCTCGGTTGACTGAGAGCCGCCATTACCGAAGCGACGGTCGCGTTGAGCGCGCCCGGCAGGTTGCAGACGCGCCAGGCGCGTGCCGAAAGGGGCCGAGGCGAGAGGCGGGCCGTCAGTTCGAACGCTCCACCGATCGGAGCCCGCTTGAAGCAGAGCAGCAGATCACCGCCCTCCCGGACGTCCCGCAGGCCGGTCGCCCCGGACAAGCGATCGCGGAAACGACGAAACACGGACGAGTCCGATCCCGCGGCGCTCAGCCGAAAGCTGGTGAACGAACCGGCTGGGAAGAGCGCCCGGATCCGGTCGATCGTCGAGCCCAGCCGCTGGAACCGCCCATCGTCGAGTAGCGCGCCCGGCCGCGGCAGCCCGCTGGCCGCGACGACGTGCACGGCGACCACGGTGCGGAGGGGGAGCAGTCGCCGCCAGGAGCCGTCGAAGCGAAACCGGAGCGAGCCCCTGGCCGTGTGGCTGAGGGTGGCGCCCATCGCCGCCAGCTCCGCCGCGGCAAACGCCTCCAGCCCGCCGATCACCTCGGCCTCGAATTCGAGCGGACGGGTGTGTCGGGCGCTCATGCGCTTACCTAACCCCCAGCCCCCTTCCCTAAAGGGAAGGGGGAGCTTATTGCAGAGTCTCCCCCTTCCCTTTAGGGGCCTTTAGGGAAGGGGGCTGGGGGTTAGGTAGCGTTCGCGAAGGCGCGTTCGGCTGTGTCGGCGATCATCCGAGCGATCGCCAGCGAGGAGGTGGCGGCTGGCGACGGGGCGTTGCGGACATGGATGATCCGGTCGGAGGTCTGGACGATGAAGTCGTCGACCAGCGTGCCGTCCTCGGACAGCGCCTGGGCCCGCACGCCAGACGGCCCGGGCAGGCAGTCCTCCGCCTCGAGTTCTGGCACGTAGCGCTGGAGCGCTCGGACGAAGGCCGGCTTGAAGTAATCGCGGACTAGCTCGTCCAGCCCCATCTGCCAGTACTTGCGCGCCAGCGCCCAGAAGCCCGGATAGGTGAAGGTCTCCACGTCGTCGCGGAGATTCACGTCCAGGCGTCCATAGCCCTCACGGGCGAAGGCGAGCACCGCGTTCGGCCCCAACCAGACCTCGCCGTCCATCCGTCGCGTGAAGTGGACCCCGAGGAAGGGGAAGGCGGGATCGGGGACCGGGTAGATCATGTTGCGGGTGAGGTAGCGGCGCTCAGGGCGGAGGACGTAGTAGTCACCCCGAAACGGCACGATCCGGGGGTTGCGCGGGGCGCGGGTCATCATCGCCAGGCGGTCTGAGTGGAGTCCGCCGCAAGTGACCAGGAACTTACAGGGCAGCACGTCGAATGGCGTCTTGAGCAGGACCCAGTCCCCCTTGCGTGCGATCGCCGTCACCTCGTGGCTGGTCAGGATCTCGCCGCCGTCCTTGCGCACCCGGTCGGCGAAGGCTTTGGCGACTCGGCTCCAGTCGACGATGCCGGTCCAGGGTGAGTGGATCGCCTTGATGGCGCGCGCGTGGGGCTCCAGCTCACGCAGCCGCTCAGGACCCACCAGCTCCAGCCCGGGCACTCCGTTGGCCTGGCCGCGCTGGTACAGCTCCTCGAGCCGGGGCAGCTCGCTCTCCTCGGTCGCGACGACCACCTTGCCGCACCGCTCGTAGGCAATCCCGTGCTCGTCGCAGAACTCGGTCACCGCCCGGCTACCCTCCACGCACAAACGGGCCTTGAGCGAGCCCGGCGCGTAGTAGATCCCAGAGTGGATCACCCCGCTGTTGTGGCCGGTCTGATGGCGCCCGATGTCAGGCTCCTTCTCGAGCACCGCCAGGCGTCGCTCAGGTCGCCGTTTGAGCAGCTCCATAGCCGTCGCCAGGCCGATGATGCCTCCGCCGACCACCACCACGTCGTACCAGCGCTGAGCCATCCGCCACCACTCCCGTCCGCCATTATGAGCGATCGGCCAGTGGCTATCGGCGATCTCGCGCTCGCCGCCCCCGCGGCTTTGTGCAAGGCGCCGTCGCTTCGGGCGTCCGGCTCTTGACGCAACTCGGCGGTCTCGTTACTCTGCGGGCGGCGGTATCCGTTCTTCACCCAACGTGACGCGCCGCGATCGGGGGCACCGTACGGAGGACACCAATGGCTAGGTCAGAGGCGGAGGTAGCCGCCGAGCTGCGTCAAGCGGGATGCAAGTTCGTGAGCGAGTGGCAATGCGAGGAACTAACGAAGCTTCGCCTCAAACCGACGAGTGAACCAGCGCCCCGGGGACTAGATGGTCGCCCGGGGCGCGGTTGGGTAGGATGGGTTCCACGCCTCGCAAGCAATGGAGCCGGCCATGCCCAACGTCGCTGAGCTTATCAAAGATCATGTCACGCTGACCGTCGAGTGCGTCGATCGCCTGTACCTGAACGCCTACGTCCCGCGCTTGCAGAGTGAGGGCGGGGTGATCGGCTTCCTCCTGCATCGCGGGCAGAGGATCCCCTCGCCGGCGGTGTTCGGCCAGCTCACCGCGGCGTTCAAGGCTGAGCT
>DASPXK010000239.1:0-1963 GCA_035637315.1 Chloroflexota bacterium | reverse complement strand
GTTATCCCGCACCCAGCAAGCAGACCGAGACCGGCCAGGGCCAAACCGTTCTGGACGAACCGGCGCCGGCTCGAGCCGTTCACTGGATGGCCTCGGTCACCTGGAGCAGCACCGACTGAGGGATCGTCAGCCCGAGGGCCTGGGCGGTCTTGAGGTTCACGACGAGCTCGAACCTGGTGGGCTGTTCCACCGGCAGATCGGCGGGCTTGGCCCCCTTGAGGATCTTATCCACGTACGTGGCGGCGCGCCGATACAGGCCGATGAAGCTCACGCCGTAGGACATCAGCCCCCCGGCTTCGACGAATTCCGAAACGTTGTATATCGTCGGGAGCCGGTTCTTTGCCGCGAGATCTGCAACCCGTGTTCGGTCGGACTCGAGGATGGGGCTCGCGAGGACGAGGGCTGCGTCAGAGCGCCCTTCGCGCGCCTCTCGGAATGCCGTCTCGATATCCTCGGGACCTAGGACGTCGAGGTGTTGAAGCTGCACCCCCAGCGCCCCTGCGGCGGATTCCATGGCTTTTGACATTTGTTGGTAGGCTGGGGTGGTCGAAGTCCCAAGCACAGCCACCTGGGAGAGCCTGGGAACAAGCTCCTTCAGAAGCTCCAGCTGTTTTCCGCCTATTTCCGGGGCAAGGCTCGACAGTCCAGTGATGTTCCCGCCAGGTCGCGCCAGGCTGGCGACGAACCCATTCCCAACAGGGTCAGTATCATAGGCCATGACAATGGGAATCGTAGAAGTCGCTTCTTTGGCAGCACGGGTTGACGACGGAGCAGCCGTGACGATGACGTCTACCTTGAGCCGCACTAGCTCGGCCGCAAGCTCACTCAGGCGATCGAGTTTTCCCTCTGCATAGCGATACTCAATGACAACGTTTTCCCCTTCCACGTACCCAAGCTCGCGCAGACCCTGCTGGAATGCCTCGATGCGAGCCGCGATACTGGAGGGGGAGGCGGCACTTTCGTATCCTATTCGGCGGACCTTCGGCCCACCCGGCGCGGGCTGCATCTGCGGCGGCAAAAGCCCGCAGCCGGATACAAGGCTGAAGCTGGCCAAGGCCAGGCTACCCTGGAGGAACTGGCGGCGGCTCTGGCGGCCAGCAGTGACGACTGTACGGTCCATCGGGTCCTCTTCGTCTCCCCGGTCGCTAAGGGTCTCCAAGCGACCGGTCCCCACTTAGGAGGTGGCGACCAGTCGGCGTCTACTATCGCTCGCCAGCAAGACCACGTCAAACGCCATCGACCAGCGGGCTGAGCTGGTCGATCAGCTCTGAAGTCGTCTTGACGACGTACCAGGAGGCGAAGGAAGTCCCGGCGGCGTGGTCCTCTGCTGATAGCGCCGCGCAGGCGTCCTCCACGACCATCGCGTTGTAGCCGCGGTCGCCGGCGTCGCGGGCGGTCGTCTCGACAGCGGCGTTGGTGAGTAGTCCGGCGATGACCAGATTCTCCACGCCCATGTTGCGGAGGTACTGGTCGAGCGCGGTGCCATTGAAGGGGCTGAGGGTCGGTTTGTCCAGCACCAGCTCGTCGGGCCGTGGCTCGAGCGCCGGCCAGAGCTCACGTTCCGGAGCCCCGGGAGGGAGCAAGAGCGGGATGCCCGCGGCGGATTCGCGCAGCTGCCGTCGGCGCCAGCTCCACGCCGCTAGGTCCGCTCCGTCTGGCAGCGCCAGGGCGCTGCGGGCGTGGATGATCGGCAGCTCGTGCTGCTGGAAGAACGACTGCAGCTCGAGCACCGTGGGCAGGACCGGATCGCGCAGTCGCGCGTAGTAATAGGCCGCCAGCGTGGGGAAGCGCTCGTGGAAGATCGGCCCTACGCCGCGCGTAGGGTCGACATGGGCGATCTGCAAGTCGAGCAGGAGCAGCGCGGTGGCGCGCCCCTCGATCTCCCATTCGGCGATTGTGAAGCGGCCGGGCCGGGCGGGCTGCCAGGCGATCTTGCCGCGCACTAGCGCGCCCGGATCGCGGC
>DASPXK010000238.1:0-12199 GCA_035637315.1 Chloroflexota bacterium | reverse complement strand
CCGCTCGGCGGCCTGTTTCGCCCAGTCGAGGACGCTGAAGCCCATGGGGTAGTCCAGTCCGCCTACGAGCTCGGTCTGCGACTGTTCGATACGGCGCCCCTCTACGGCCACGGGCTCGCCGAGAGGCGGACGGGCGCGGTTCTGGGCCAGGTCCTGCGGTCCGACTTCGTGCTGGCCACCAAAGTCGGTCGCCTGCTGCGGGCCGATGCGCCTCCTGATCCGCGTCGGCAGTTCAAGAACGTACCGCCCGTCAATCCAGTCTTCGATTTCAGCTATGACGGCGTGATGCGGTCGTTTGAGGAGAGCCTGGAGCGGCTCGAGCTCGACCGAATCGACATCCTCCACATTCACGACCCGGACCATCACTACCAGGAGGCCCTGAACGGCGCGTGCCGCGCCCTCGACGGGCTGCGCGCGGAGGGCACCATAGGCGCCGTCGGGGCGGGCATGAACCAGGCTGAGATGCTGGCCCGCTTCGCGCGCGAGGCCGACTTCGACTGCTTCCTCGTGGCGGGCCGCTACACCCTCCTCGACCAAGCGGCGCTGAGTGAGCTGCTGCCGCTGTGCGTCGACAAGCGCATCGCCGTCATCATCGGCGGGGTCTACAACAGCGGCATCCTGGCCGATCCGCACGAGGGCGCGACCTTCAACTACGCCCCCGCCGAGCGCCACTGGCTCGACAAGGCGCAGCGCCTGGAAGGGGTCTGCGCGCGACATCGGGTGCCGCTGAAGGCTGCCGCGATCCAGTTCCCGCTCGGCCACCCAGCAGTTGCGACGGTCCTGACGGGAGTGCGTTCAGTGGCCGAGCTCGACGAGAACGTGCGCATGTTCCGATTCGAGATCCCCCGCGACCTCTGGCAAGAGCTGCGCGCCGAGGGCCTCCTTCCGCCAGAGGCGCCCGTACCGGGTGCTTAGATGGTCGCCGTGGACGCCCATCAACATTTCTGGGATCCGGGGCGGGCCGAATACGCATGGATGACGGCCGAGCTAGACCCGATCCGGCGTCGCTTCGGGCCCGAAGACCTGCGTCCGTCCCTCACCGCGACGGGTATCGACCTGACCGTGCTGGTCCAGACGCGCTCCAGCCTGGACGAGACGCGCGAGTTCATGGCCACGGCCGCGGCCACCGACTTCGTGACCGGGGTGGTCGGCTGGGTCGACCTGGCGAGTCCCGCGGTCGCCGACACGCTAGCCGAGCTCCGGGCTGGGCCGGAGGGTAGGATGCTGGTCGGGATCCGCCACCAGGTCCACGACGAGCCGGACAAGAACTGGCTGCTGCGGCCAGACGTCCAACGCGGCCTGCGGGCGGTGCGTGATGCCGGCCTGGCCTACGACCTGCTGGTTAGGACCCGCGAGCTGCCGGCTGCGCTACAGACCGCGCGAGCCTTCCCGGATCTGTTCTTCGTCATCGACCACATCGCCAAGCCGCTCATCAGGGACGGCGCGATCGACGAGTGGGCGGCGGCGATGGCTCCGTTCGCTGAACTGCCCCACGTGTCGTGCAAGCTGTCGGGCATGGTGACCGAGGCCGACTGGCGGAGCTGGACGCCGATCGACCTGGCGCCGTACGTGGGGCGTGTGGTGGAGTGGTTTGGCGAGGACCGCCTGATGTTCGGCTCGGACTGGCCGGTCTGCCTGTTGGCCGCCTCGTATGAGCAGGTCTACGACGCGCTGCGACGCGCTCTGGGCGATATCCCCGCCACGGCCGAGGCGAGGATCTTTGGTCAGAACGCGGTGCGCTCCTATCGCCTGGCTGAAGGAGTCAAGGGCTAGGTGCTGGAGACCGCCTCGTCGTTGACTGGCGCGCGCGGGGCGGCGCTCATCCGTGCCGACCTCGTTCGCGCCCGGTCGCTGGGCGTGCTGCGTGGCGTGCTGGCCGACCAGATCGGGGCTGCCTTTCTGGAATTGCTCGAGACGCTGGCCGTCGAGTCGGATGCCGCGCGCATCGGCTCGGTGTATGGACGGCTGTTCGGACTGCTGGCCGAGGAGGCCGAGCTGTATCCTGAGCCGCTGGTTGGCGACGGCTGGCAGAACCACCTGCTGGACCGGCTGCTGGCGGACGAGAACGCGTTCAGTCGCAAAGCCCAGCGGGCCGACTTCGAGCAGATCGGCGCCGCGCTGCTGGCTCAGACGCGGTGCGACCTGGTGACGCTGCGAGCCCTGTTCTCGCTGGACGCCGAGCGACTGGCGCGCGCGGCTGCCCACGCCGCCGGAGCTGAGCCAGTGGAGCCGTGGGTCAGCTGGCGCGACTTCTCGGCGCTCGGAACAGGTCCGCCGCTCCACACGCCGGCCGGCCGCGAGCTGAAGTCGCGGCTGGCCGCCGTGGCCGATTGGCCCCCCCTCGCGCCCGAGCTGGCAGCCTATTACGCGCGGGTTGGGGCCGGCCTTTTCGGCCGCTACCGGGCGTTTCGCTGGCTTCACAACTCACCCCACGGCGGCGGCCACCTGGAGGGTGTCCCCGAGCCGGACCCGATCCGCCTCGAGCAGTTGATTGGATACGACAGCGAGCGGGAGCTGGTGCTTCAGAACACCGAGCAGTTCCTGGCCGGCTTCCCCGCCAACAGCGTCCTGTTCTATGGCGACCGCGGGACCGGCAAGTCCTCCACGGTCAAGGCGCTGCTCAACGCCTACGCCGAGCGCGGGCTGCGCCTGGTCGAGGTGGCCAAGGATGACCTGGCCGACTTCCCGCGCATCATCGCCCTCCTGCGCGATCGGCCCGAGCGCTTCATCCTGTTCATCGATGACCTCTCGTTCGACGAGCATGAGCACGACTACCGTGGCCTCAAGGCGGTCCTGGAAGGCAGCATCGAGGCTCGGCCGCCCAACGTCGTGCTGTACGCCACGTCCAACCGGCGCCATCTGGTCCAGGAGCGCTGGAGTGACCGCGAGTCCGTACTCGAGGCCGAGGTCCACGGCCAGGACACACTTCAGGAGAAGCTGTCGCTGTCCGACCGCTTCGGCATCCGAGCGGTCTTCCCCGCGCCCGACCAGGCTCGCTATCTGGCGATCGTGGAAGCGCTCGTGGGCCAGCGGGGCCTGGCGGTCGATTCTGCCGAGCTGCGGCGTCGCGCGCTGCAGTGGGCCGAGTGGCACAACGGCCGCAGCGGCCGCACGGCGCGCCAGTTCGTCGACCACCTTGAAGGGGAGCTGGCGCTGGCGGCAAAGCGGGAGGGCTCAGAACGCGGATGCTAGCGGCTCGAGGCCAGGCTCGTGACTCCCATCGCGCGCCAGCGCGCTTCGATCTGGCGCGCGCCCGCCGTGAGCAACGCGCTGGCGATGGCCCGGTAGCTGTCGAGTCGCAGCCTCGCGTCGGCCGGGCCGCCCAGCAGAAGGCCAGCCGATCGGTAGGCGATCCGGAGCGCCAGGTCGAGCAGTAGCACGCCGCGCAGCAGCGTGGTCTGAACGAGGCCGTGATGCTTGTCGAAATAGAGCACCTTGCTGAAGTAGTGCGAGGCGAGCTTGAGCGGCACGACCTGTGCGCTGCTGCTGCCCTCCAGGTGGCGGACGCGCGCGGCGGGCACGTAGTAGGTTCGCCAGCCAGCGCCAGCGGCGCGCCGACACAGGTCCACCTCCTCGCAATACAAGAAGAAGCGCTCGTCCAGCGGGCCGACCCGCTCGAAGACCTTGCGGCGGACCAGGAGACAGGCACCCTGCGCCCAGTCGACCGGAAACGGGTCGAGCCGCATCGGCGCCAGGGATCGGGGCCGGTAGCGCCCGTGGACGACGTTTGGCATCAGACGGTGCAGCTGCAGATGGCGCCAGGCGACCGAGGCCAGGGAGAGGAACGGATAGCAGGACAAGACGGGCTGGCCGGCCCGGTCGAGCAGGCGCGGCGCCAGGATGCCCCCGTCAGGCAGCCGCTCCAGAGCGTCCAGCAGCACGTCGAGCGCGCCTGGCTCGAGCTCCGCATCAGGGTTGAACAGGAGGATCGGGTCACCGCGTGTCACAGCCAGCCCCTGGTTGACGGCGGCGGCGAAACCGCGATTGGTCTCGTTCGAGATGACGGTGGCGCCCGTCCAGGCCGTACCGACCAACGACGCGGTCTGCGGCTCGGCGGCGTTGTCGATTACCACCACCTCGGCCGCCCCGCGACTCGCCATATGGAGCGCAGCCAGCGCCTTCGGCAGGGTGCCAGCGCTCAGGTACGCGACGATGACTGCTGACAAATCCAATGACGCCATGATGACGGCCCTACGCCTGGGGCTGCGCTGCCTCTGGTGCGGTCGCGGTGGGCCTCAACTCGACCATGGCGGCCTCGCGGGCGATCTCGCGCTGCAGGAAGTAGTTCAGGCCAGTACGGATCGTGGCGATGGCGGCCAGGCGAGCGATCTCGTCCCAGCTCGGCTCGACAGCGGTGCGCAAGATGTCGGCGCCGAGCAGGAATTCGAGCGACAGGGCCAGCGAACGGCCCAGCTCCAGCCGCAGCCCCTCAGGCGGGAAGGGTCGGGCTTGCCCGACCAGGGCGACGAGGTAGCGGACGACGGCCAGCGCGATCGCGACACTGACGATGACAACGCCGATCGCCTCGACCGCCGTTGCCAGCGCCTGGGCGATTGCGCGCAGGACCTCCGTGACGTCCGGCAGGTTCATAGGTCGCGCCTATTCTACGGTGAGGCGAGGCCGGAGTGTGACGAGCCTGGCCGTATAATCCGTGATTGGCGTTACCGTCGATCCGGGAGGTCACGATGTCAGGCATCAAAGTCGTCCGACCATCGGAGCGCGATCGAGGCGGCACCGCCCAGACCGCTGGCATGGTGCGAGAGGCGGGTATCTCGAGGGAGACCGCTGGCGCAGGCACGATCTGGTCAGGCTACGTCGTGACGCCGCCCGGCACGGCATCAGGTGTCCACCACCACGGGGACTGCGAGACGGCCATCTACGTGCTCAGCGGGCACGTGCGGTTCCAGTTTGGGCCGAAGCTCGAGCACTCCGTCGAGGTCCAGGCCGGCGACTTCCTGTTCGTGCCGCCCAACGAGGTCCATCTCGAAGAGAACCTGAGCGACTCCGAGCCGGTCGAGTTCATCGTCTCGCGGGGCTGCAGCGGCATCCTGACCGTGAACGTTCCAGACCCCAGACTGTAGGGGGCGGTTGCGCCGACGGCCTCACTGCGACGCATCAGCCAACAGCCAGTCGGTTCGAAGCTGGCTGGCGAGCGCGGCACGAGTAGCGGAGCGAAGGCGTGCTCGGCAGCCTGGACCATCAGTCGGCCTAACTCGACACGCACTAGTCCCCACCTCAACGCTAACCCTCTGGTCTCAAAAATCGGCATGCCAGTGTGCGCTGGCACTACGTGACGCGCCCTCACCCCCAACCCCCTCTCCCTCAAGGGGCCCCTCAAGGGGAGAGGGAGCCGAAGATCGGGCAGCGCTGGCTCCCCCTATCCCCAGGGAGGGAGAGGGGGCTGGGCGGTGAGGGTGACCTGCCCTGATCCCTCTGGTCTGAAAGCGCACCGTTTTTTTCAATCTCGGTGGCGGACTGAAAGTCCACGGTTAGCTCCCAGAGGGCCAGGGGAGAGGGGTGACCTTAACGAGCGCGGCCACTTCCCGAAGCGTTAGCTGGGCCGCTATCTTACGGCCGTATCGCCGTGTACGAGGAGAGTGCCTGTGGCCCGGTTCCGTGTCGTCGTTACCGATTTCGACTACCCGAACCTGGACGACGAGCACGCCGTGCTCGACCCGCTCGGCGCGGACATCGTCGAGCACCAGGCTGGCACCGAGGCCGAGCTGATCGAGGCGTGCCGGGGTGCGGACGCCGTGATGTGTGAGTACGCCCCGCTCACCGAGCCGGTGTTGGCCTCGATGAAGGGCGTCCGCGGCGTCGTGCGTTGGGGGGTGGGTGTCGACAACATCGACGTCGCCGCCGCGACGCGCCACGCCGTCCAGGTCTGCAACGTGCCGGATTTTGGGGTCGACGACATCTCGGATCACGCCATCGCGCTCACGCTCGCCGCCGTTCGCAAGATCGTCCCGATGGCCAACGCGGTCCAGGCCGGCCAATGGGATGTGAGTGCCTTCAAGCCGATCTTTCCGCTGCGCGGCTCGACCCTGGGCGTGATCGGGATGGGACGGACGGGCAGCCAGGTCGCGCGCAAGGCGCAGGCCTTTGGGATGCGCGTCGTCGCCTACCAGCCCAACCGCGCGGCACAGTTCTTCGCCGAGCGGAACGCCACGCCGCTCGCGCTCGACGAGCTGCTGTCGACTTCAGACGTGGTCTCGGTCCACGCCTCGCTGAAGCCTGAGACGCGGCACCTGCTCGGCGAGCGGGAGCTTGGCCTGATGAAACCGACCGCGATCCTCGTCAATACGGCCCGCGGGGGGCTGATCGACAGCGCCGCGCTCGCCCGCGCCTTGCGGGAGGGCCGCATCGCAGGGGCGGCGCTGGACGTGCTCGAGCGCGAGCCGGCCGCTCCTGATGATCCGCTGCTGGGCGCCCCGAACTGCCTGATCACGCCGCACGCGGCCTACTACTCGGAGGCCTCCTTTCACGCCCTCAAGCGCATGGCCGCCGACGAGGTGGCGCGGCTGCTGCTCGGCCAACCGCCGCGCAGTCCGGTCAACGATGTCTGGCAGCGCGCCCAGACAGAGTCACCACCAAGACACGAAGACACCAAGACACCACGACGGGGAAGGCGTGCATAAGTGATCTTGGCGTCTTTGTGGCTTGGTGGTTGATCTGGGAACCGCTCTCAGCGCGAGCGACGGGCAGCCTTCTCAACCTCCTCGGCGAGAGCGCGGTAGGCGATGGCCGGGCCGCTGTTGGGAGCGTAGGCCAGGATCGTCTCGTGTGCCTCGGCGGCGGCCCCCACCCGCGCGCTGGCGGGGATCTGGGTGGCGAAGACCGGTAGCCGATCGGCGCGGAGCTGCTCTACCTGTCGCCGCTCTGAGGCCCGCCGGAGCTGGGCGTTGGCGACCAGAACGCCGAGCAGGCTCAGCCGCGAGTTCGTGTCGCGGGCTATTCGCTCCAGGGTGACCAGGACGTGGTGGGTGCCGTCGACGGCCAGCGGGTCGGGTGGCGCGACCGGGACCAGCAGCCGATCGGCGGCCGCGAGCGCATTGACGGTCAGGCCGTTCAGCCCGGCCGGGCAGTCGATGAGCACCCAGGCGTAGCGCTCGCTCAGCCCGCGCAGCCGACTGGCCAGAAGCCGCGCTTCGGACGCTCGCCGCGCGCCTTCGAGCCGATCGCGCAGGCGGTTGAGGGCCAGGTTGGCGGGCACCAAGTCTAGCCCGGGCCAGCCACTCGACCGCACCACGTCGGCCGGGTCCGCGCGGCCTTCCAGCCAGTCCTGTACGAACGGCCCATTCTGGCGGGCCGCCGGCCCGAGCAACCAGTGAGTGGCGTGGCCCTGGCCGTCCAGGTCAACCGCCAGCGTGGTGTGGCCCCGTTCGGCGAGCGCAGCCGCGAGGTTGACCACCGTGGTGGTCTTCGCGCTGCCACCCTTCTGGGTCGCGACCGCCACGATCACCTTCTCGCACTCCCCTCAGCCGGTCGACAGCTGGCCCGCCTCGCGCAAAGGTCGGGACGCCCGGCCGAGCGCCACTATACCTCAAGAGTGTCCCCTCCGAGGGCTGTTTGTTGATTTTATGCGAGCCGTGGCGAGGCGGCCGACACCTTGACCGCCTAGAACATATGTGCTATGCTCGGATCGTGGCTCGGGTCCAGTATCGCGAGATCCTGTGCAAATCGGCCCTCAATCGCGTCCAGGGCATGCCGTTCAACTGGTCACTGAACCCCTATCGCGGCTGCGCGCACGCCTGCCACTACTGTTACGCGCGCGCCTCGCACACGTACTTCGACATGAACGGCGACGAGGACTTCGAGACCAAGATCCTCGTCAAGGTCAACTTCGCCGAGGTGCTCCAGCAGGAGCTAGGGCGGCCAAGCTGGAAGGGCGAGCTGGTCGCGCTGGGCACGGTCACCGACTGCTACCAGCCGGCCGAGGGCCGCTATCGGATCACCCGCCGAGTCCTCGATCTCTTGCGGGAAGTCCGCAACCCGATGGGCATGGTCACCAAATCGCCGATGGTGCTGCGAGACCTAGACATCCTGGTCGAGCTAGCCAGGCTGGCCGAGGTGCGGATCTCGTTCACCATCACCACGCTCGACACCTCGCTATGGCGGACACTGGAGCCGGGCACGGCCAATCCGTCAAAGCGCCTCCACGCCATGCGCCTGCTCAACGAGGCCGGCGTGCGGTGCGGGGTGCTGCTGGCGCCGATCCTGCCGGGCATCACCGATTCGGTCGAGTCGATCGAGGCGGTCGCCGAGGCCGCGGCCGAGCACCGGGCCGCCTTCCTGGGCACGACGGCGCTACGTCTGAAGCCGGTCGTCAAGGAGCACTACCTGGGCTTCGTGGGCGCAACCTTCCCGGCCCTGCTGCCACGCTACCAGCAGGCCTATCCCGGCACGTACGCGCTGAGAGAGTATCGCGTCAAGCTCGACGCGCGCGTGGAGCGAATCCGCGCCAAGTACGGCTTCGTGGACGACTACATGCGCCGTCGTCTGCCCCCCGCAGCCAAGCCTCAGCACTCGCCAGCCGCTGTCTGTTCTCAGGCCCAGCTGGCTCTGCCGCTCTGAGCTGGCTGTCGACTCTTGAGCGGCCCGGGCCAAGGGGCTACGAGCGCTCCATTCATCCACTTGCTGCCAGCTTTCCCCTCGCGGCCGCGGGCCCGATGTGCTAGAAAACCGGTGGCTGGTCAGGAGGTGACGATGGCTCGGATCCCACCACTGGATCGCGACACTGCCGCGCCGGAGGCGCGGGTCCTGCTGGACGACGACCTGGAGCATTACGGCCACGTGCTCAACTCGACAGCCGTCGCCGCCTACGTGCCGACTATCGCAACGGCCGGCAAACAGCTCGGACGGGCGGTCGCGCAATCCAGGCTGATCCCCGAGCAGCTCCGACTGCTGATCAACGTCCGCATCGCCAGTCTGGTCGGGTGTCCGTTTTGAGTAGACATCAACGCTGCCGGCGGCAGCGAGGCGGGCGCCAGCGCCGACAAGATCCATGCGTTGGCCGAATTTCGGACGAGTGCCCTGTTCAGCCCGGCCGAGAGGGTGGCCCTGGAGTTGGCCGAGGCAGCCACGGGGCTGCCTCACGACGTCTCGGACGAGCTATTCGATTGCCTGCGCCAGCACTATTCGGACGCGCAGATCGTCGAGCTAAGCTACATCGTTGCGCTGGAGAATTTTCGGAGCCGCTTCAATCGGACCCTGCGAGTGGAGGCGCAAGGGTTCTACTGCGTCGTGCCGGGGCACTCAGAGCCGAAGGCTGCCGACGCACGCCGGCGGTCGGCATAGCGAGAGGAGTTCCAGATGAGCACCGACACCAGGCCATCCCGAATCAACGTCATGGAGTTCGCCGGTAAGGCCCACCTGCTGGGCGTGGTCCGCTCTGAACGCGCCGCGTTCTACGATCTGATCGATGGCGCCGTCGCCGGGGAGTGGGAGGCGTCTACGCCGTGCGGCGAGTGGCAGGTACGCGATCTCGTCGGCCACATGGTGGACGTGACCGAGGCCTATCTCGAGCGGTTCGGGCTGGCGCGGGCGGGCAAGCCGGCCCCGGAAGCACTCGGACTGCGGGTCATGCCGAAACTGCTCGACGAGGGCGCCCGCCGCTTTCGGGCCGTCCCCCGCGCCCAGATCATCGCGCGCCTGAAGGGCGCCTCGGATGAGATGTTCGGGCTGTTCGATAAGCTGGACGCCCAGCAGTGGGGCGGCGAAATGGTCGCGCACGTGTACATGGGACCGGTGCCGGCCTGCTTCTATCCCGCGTTTCAGTTGATGGATTACTCGGTCCATGGCTGGGATGCCCGCGAAGCGCTGGGCCGTTCTGCACCCATACCGGAGGACGCGGCCGGGACCCTGATTCCGTTCATGTTCATCCTCCTGCAGGCTACGCTGGCCGCCGAGCGTGCCGAGGGCCTTGCCTGCACGTGCGGGATCCGGGTCAGCGGCGTGTACGGCGGAAGCTGGCGGGTGAGCGTAGCGGGCGGGGCGCTGAGTTACGAAGAGGGAGGGATCGACGATTGTCCGGCGACCTTCAGCTTTGACGCGAGCGACTTCGTGCTGACCTGCTTTCAGCGCCTGAGCGGCGGGCTCGTCTCAGGGGACAACGCCCTGGCCGAACGCTTCCGGGGGCTGTTCTTCAAGATCTAAGACGCACACTCAGCAGGAGGTGGCCCATGGGCGATGCGGCGGCCGAAGCGCGCGGGCTGGCGATCATCGGAGCCGAGTATCGCGCGCTGGACAAGATCCCAGAGCGGGCCAAGGTGTTCGGCTTCTGGGACCAGGCCGCGCTCTGGTTCGGAGCCGGCAGCCTGCCTGCCGCCTGGCTGTACGGCGCCATCATGGCTGGCTGGACCGGGCTGGCCGGCGCACTGCTGCTGATCCTGGTCGTCAGCCCGATCACGTTCCTTCCCTGGGCCCTGCTCGGCTACATCGCCTTCAGGACCGGCGGCGCCTCGGTGGCGATCGTTCGGCCGGCCTTCGGGCTGCGTGGCTCGATTGTGCCGGCCATCGGCTACCTCATCTTCGGCTTTGGTTGGGGCGCGGTGAACGTGTTCGTCGGCTCGATCGGGACGAGCTTCATCTTCAAGGGCCTATTTGGCACGCCGGCCCTTGGCGAGCCAGGCTTTCAGGGTCCCATGGCGATCAGCATCCTGGTCACGTGTGTCGTTCAGGGCGCCTTCGCCGTCGCTGGCCACCGCGCGATCCGGCTCCTGGAATGGATCGCGACGGTTGGGCTGATCGTGCTCGGAGCGTATGAGACGTATCTGGCGCTGTCGAGCTGGGGCTTCCGCAGCCTGTTCGCCTGGCAGCCGCCGGCCGCGGGGCTCACGACCTCGATCGGCCCGTTCACCTACGTGATCACGTTCGCCCTGCTGGTCGACCTGCTCGTGGCGTACAACTGGACGTGGGAGTTCATCGGCGACTTCTCACGCTTCGCGAGGACGCCGACGGCCGGCACGATCGGACCCTGGGTTGGGGCGAACCTGGCCCAGACCTGGTGGTTCTTCGTCGGCGCGCTCGGAGTGGTGTTCCTGGCGGTGCAGACCGGCCAGTTCAACCCCCAGCTCTCTGATCCCAGCTCGGTCGCGACGCGCCTGGGCTTTGGCTGGGGCGCCTATTTCGTCATCCTGGCAGCCACGGTAGCGACGAACGTCGGCAACATCTACGCCTCGGCGCAGGGCATCTCCCAGCTCTTCCCGCGCGCCAAGCTCTCGATTCGAGCCCTGCTCTTGTTCGTTGCGCTAATAGTGGTGCCGCTCAGCTTGCTGCCCTTGTTCGCCTCCGAGCTGCTCGGCAGCTACATCTTCTTCCTGGACTTCCTCGGCGCGATCGTCATCCCGCTCTGGACCATCGCACTGGTCGACTACTTCTTCGTCAAGCGCCGGGATTACACCGACGACCTGTTCAGGACCGATGGCGGGGCATACTGGTACGGCGGCGGCGTCCACTGGCCGGCGATCGTCTGCCTGGCGCTGGGGACGGCGATCTACTGGTTGATCGCCTTCGGCGCGCCCCAGCTTCGGATCAGCATCACGGCAACCATCCCGACGGTGGTGATCGCGGGCGGGCTGTACGGCATCTGGGGCCGAGCGAGGGTTCGAGCGGTGGGCTCCCAGCCGACCTAGAGGGGAGCGGCGAGGGACGCTGGGCCTACGATCGCGCGGGCGACGCCACGACAGCCGGTTGCCTGGCCTCCAGCCCTTGAACGACGGCGTCGCCCATCTCGCCCGTCAGCAGGGCCGGCTGTCCGGGCGCGGCGGTGTCGGGCGTGCGCAGGCCGCGGTCGAGGACCTGCTCGACGGCCGACTCGACCGCTCGCGCCTCCGCCTCCAGGTCCAGCGAGTGGCGAAGCAGCAGCCCGACGCTCAGGATGGTGGCCAACGGGTTCGCCAGGCCTTGGCCGGCGATATCCGGTGCGCTGCCGTGGATCGGTTCGTAGAGCCCGAGCTTGCCCCGGCCCAGGCTGGCCGAGGGCAGCATCCCAAGCGAGCCGGCCAGCATGGCCGACAGATCGGTCAGCAGGTCGCCGAACAGGTTGTCGGTGACGATTACGTCGAAGTCGGTCGGCCGACGGGTCAGTTGCATCGCGCAGGCGTCGGCCAGCATGTGGTTGAAAGTGAGGTCCGGATACTCAGCGGCGACCCGTTCGGCCACCTGGCGCCACAGCCTGGAAGTGGCCATCACGTTGGCC
>DASPXK010000237.1:0-3610 GCA_035637315.1 Chloroflexota bacterium | reverse complement strand
GGATCCTCGCCATCCTCGGCCTGTCGGACCGGATTCTCCTCAATGCACGCAGGCGAGTGCGGGCGCACGCCGTGCGCCCCTACCGGCCGGCTGCGTCAGCCATCGTTGGTGACTGTCGGTTCGAGCCCGGTTAAGCCTCCGGGCCGATCATGCGCTCCGGGCGGACGATCTGATCGAACTCTTCGCCGCTCAAGAAGCCAAGCTCGATGGCGGCCTCGCGGAGCGTCTTGCCCTCCTGGTGGGCCTTCTTGGCCACCCTGGCGGCATTGTCGTAGCCCAGGCGCGGGCTCAGCGCGGTCACCAGCATCAGCGAGCTGTTGAGGTGCTCGCGAATGCGCTCCAGGTTCGGCTTGATGCCGAGGACGCAGTGGTCGGTGAAGCTTCGGCACGCATCCGCCAGCAGCTCGACCGAGTGGAGCAGGTTGCGGATGAGGACCGGCTTGAACACGTTCAGCTCGAAGTTGCCCATCGAGCCGGCCACCGTGATCGCTGTGTCATTGCCAAATACCTGGACGCAAACCATCGTCATCGCTTCTGACTGGGTGGGATTCACCTTGCCCGGCATGATCGATGAGCCAGGCTCGTTCTCCGGGAGGATCAGCTCGGCCAGCCCAGCCCGCGGCCCGGATCCCAGCCAGCGGATGTCGTTGGCGATCTTCATGAGCGAGCAGGCCAGCGTCTTGAGCGCGCCGCTGGCCATCACGATCGCGTCGTCGGCCGCCAGGGCAGCGAACTTGTTGGGCGCCGAGACGAATGGCAAGCCCGTTAGCTCCGCGATCCTGGCGGCCGCCCGCTCGGCGAACTCCGGGTGGGTGTTGAGGCCGGTCCCAACCGCCGTCCCACCGATCGCCAGCTGGTACAGCCCGGGCAGGATGCTCTGGATCCGTCCCAGGTCCTGGTCGAGCTGGGCGGCGTAGCCCGAGAACTCCTGGCCCAGAGTCAGCGGCACAGCGTCCATCAGGTGGGTCCGGCCGATCTTGACGATGTCACTGAACTCGGCCGACTTTTCAGCCAGGGCGTCCCGCAGGCGCGCCACCATCGGGATCAGGCGCTGGTTGATCTCTTCGGCAGCGGCGATGTGCATGGCGGTGGGGAAGGTGTCGTTGGACGACTGCGACATGTTGACGTCGTCGTTTGGATGGAACGGGTGCTTGCTGCCCATCTCGCCGCCAGCAAGCTCGATGGCGCGATTGGAGATCACCTCGTTCGCGTTCATGTTGGTCTGGGTGCCGCTCCCGGTCTGCCAGATGCGGAGTGGAAAATGGTCGTCCAGCTTGCCCTCGATCACCTCTTCTGCGGCCCGAACGACCAGGCTAGCCTTGTCCGCTGAGAGCTTGCCCAGGTCTCGATTGACCTCCGCGGCGGCCCGCTTGAGGATGCCGAACGCGCGGATCATCGAGCGGGGCATGAGGTCGCGCCCGATCGCGAAGTGGATCAGGGAGCGGGCCGTCTGTGCGCCCCAGTAACGGTGGACGGGCACCTCGATCGGGCCCATGCTGTCGGTCTCGACTCGCGTGGCGCTGGCACCGGGTGCGACTTGCGTCTGCATCACGCCTACCTCCCCCACACCCCGATCATAGCGCAGCCTCTTTCAGAAGTCGAAGACACATATTCTGTAGTTCGGATAGGCATTACCTATTGAACGAGCCTCCCTAGCTCGACCAGGTTGGCCGTCGACAGGGGCCGGCGCCCGTCCTCGGCCTCGTGGACCATCTCAACCATCCGATCGAGCAGCGGCGTTGGCAGGCCGAGTCGCCGGGCCTCCGCCAGGACTGGCTGGAAATGCGCGTCGACCTCGGTCCGCCGCTCGCGGACCACCAGGTCTCGCCACACCCCACTGTGGGTTTTCAGGTCCTGGCGGCGGCGGGCCACGAGCTGGTCCAGCGACGCATCGACGAGCCCGGCGTCGCGCGAGCGCAGCGCGTCTGGATCGAAGCCGTCGAAGCCGAGTGGCTGGATCCGCAGCTCGGACGCAACGCCCAGCACCTCGTTCGCCAGCTCCGCCATCAGCGTCCGGTGCTGATCGATGGCATCGGCCATCGATTCGTCGCTCAGTGCGGTCGCGAACAGCATCGCCCCATACGCCTGTTTGCCCCACAGGAATCCCCAGATGTTGTTGGTCAGGCGCACGTCGCCCCAGTGCCCGAGCGCGCCCCGTAGCTCCTCCAGGCGCGGAGAGAGCGAGCCATCCAGCTCACCCAGGTAGAAAGCGCCCGGGCCAGCGAAGTGGATCAAGCCGGGCTCCAGGTAGTCGGCCGAGAAATTGATGAACGCCCCGACGGTCCGCCGTTCACCTACGAGCCGTGCGATGGCGAGCTCGTTGAGCCCGTTCTGAATTGAGACCACGCAGCCGTTTGGCGCCAGCAGGTCCGCAAATGACGACACGGCCGCCTCAGTAGCCGGCGCTTTGACCGCCAGAAGAACTCTCTCGAGCGAGCTTTCCGACCTGGCCTCGTCTGGTGTTACCGCTTGGACGGCCACGGTGAAGGTCTCGGCGAAGCCACGGATAGTCAGGCCGCGCTCGCGCATCGCACGGACGTGATCGGCGGCCAGGTCGACGAAGAGCACGTCTTCGCCGCCCCGCACCATGTGCGCTCCGATCGTACCGCCGATCGCCCCGGCCCCAAAGACCGTGTAACGCATAGTCACGTCCTACCGCGACCGTTGCGGAGCGACGGTCGGTGCGCGGAGCCGGCCTCCGACGGCAGCGGTACCGACTCCATCCACCGCCTCGAGGCCGGCCGAGCCGGGCAGACTGCCCGCGCCGCTCGCCACCCCCAACCTCCCGTCGGCTTCGTTGACCTTGCCCTGCCTCGACAATATACTGCTAGCAGGCGGCCAGGCCAATGGAGCTCAAGGAGGTCCGAGATGCCAACGTACATCGTGCTGGGGAACTACACCGAGCAGGGAATTCGGAATATCAAGAACCTCGCCAAGCTGCGGCAGAGCGCCGAGCAATGGGCCTCCTCGAAGGGCGGCCGGATCGTGTCGAACTACACCACTTTCGGGCCGTACGACTTCGTGGTCACCGTAGAGATGCCAAGCGACGAAGTGTGCCTCGAGGGCGCCTTCACGTTCGGTAGCCAGGGTGACGTACGGACCGTGACGATGCGGGCCTTCACGCCCCAGGAGGCCGAGTCCGTCGCCCAGCGCATCCCCTGACGAGTGGGCAGTAGGCAGTAGAAGGCGCTAGCCCATGCTGCCCACTGCCTACTGCCTACTGCCTACTGCCTCCCTGGCCCGGGCCACGCCGATCATGCTATCGCGGGTGACCAGTTCGGCTAGCTGCTCCTCGGTCATCCCCTCCGTGCCAGCTGGGCGCCTGGGTATGACCAGGTACCGGATGTCGGCCGTACTGTCCACCACCTGGACCTCGACGGACGGATCGAGCTGCATGCCGAACTCGCGCAACACGCTGCGAGGGTTGGCGATCGTCCGGCTGCGGTACGCCAGGCTCTTGTACCAGGCCGGCGGCAGGCCCAGGACGGCCCGCGGGTAGCACGAACAGAGCGTACAGACCACGACGTGGTGGACCTGATCCGTGTTCTCCAGGGCAACCAACTCCGTGGTGCCTGTGTCGATGCCGAGCAAGTCTCTGACGGCCTGTTTG
>DASPXK010000236.1:0-14872 GCA_035637315.1 Chloroflexota bacterium | reverse complement strand
AGTTGCCCAGCACCAGGTGGCCTGATGCTGACGCTGTTCGTCGCGGGCTTGATCGGCTGGGCGGCCGACGCGGTCGTGCCCGGGCGCCTGCCGGGCGGCTGGCTCGGGGCAGTGTTGGCCGGGGTCGTCGGCGGTTTCATCGGCCACCTGGTGCTGGGCAACTTTGGTCCAGCTCTGTTCGGAGTGCGGATCATCCCCGCCTTCGTCGGGGCCGTCCTGATCGCCGTGGCGGCTGAGCTAGTGACCAGCTCGCGCTCGCGCCAGTACCTTAGCTAAACGCCACGGTCGGTCATTCGCCTACCGGCCGCCGGTGCCTGCCGAGAACATTACCGTCCGAAGGGGCGGGCGCAAGATCACCTAGCCAGCGGCTCGGAGCCTCGTTATGTCCCGCCCTCGGCCTCAAGCCTGTAGACGCGGTCACCGCGCCGCACACGCTCGGGCACCTTGACGCCCACCGACTGCCCGGGCTGGCCCACCTGGACCTCCTGGCGGTCCACTTGCATGGAATCGACCCGGACCTGGAGATCCGTTGTGTGGCCCTTGATAAGGATCGTGTCTCCCACCCGCAGCTCGCCGCTGAGATCGATCCCGGCCACCACGGGCTGCGCGAAGAAGTCGTTCACCACCCCTACTTCAACCTCTGCCATCGCCGCCTCCGCTGACAAACCCCTCTCCCCGACATCGAACAGTATAGAACGCCTACAGGCACAGCCTTGTGCCGACGCTCGGGAAAACGTACGCCTCGGGCAGCGCCTGGGCGATCTGGTGGATCGCCCGCCAGCCGCTGCAATGGGTCGGCACGACCACTCGAGGGCCCACCGCCCGCAGCTCGGCCACGGTGGGCCCGATGATCGGCTCGAACAGGCCGCCGGTCAGGTGCAGACCCCCGATCACGGCATAGATCCCCTGGACTCCAGTCTTGGACCGTGCGTCACGCAGGATGTTGATCACGCCGGCATGGCCGCAGCCCGTAATGACCACGAGGCCCTTGCCGCGCACCTGAGCGACCAGCGCCTGGTCGTCATAGATCCAGGGGTCTGGCTGCCAGACGCCGTAAAGTTCGGCCTGGTGGATGCGGAACCCCTGCTCGAAGTCGGTCGTCCTCTCGACCTGACCGGTCAGCAACACGCGGTCCTCGAACAGGAAACTCGGGCCCCGCTCATCGACGAGCTCGAATCCCTCCTGGCGCAGATCGCTCAAACGCGGCGGCGGGAGGTCCACCTCGCGCCCGTCCGGGAACACGATTCGCCGCCGCAGGAGGGCCTCAGGGTGAAAGAGGATCGGCAGCCGCCGACCCAGACGGCTCGAAAGCCCATCAAGCCCGCGCGAGTGATCGGCATGGCCGTGGCTGAGAACGATGCTTCGCACATCGAGCAGGTCCAGGCCGAGCACATCCAGGTTGTGCGGCACACCTTCCGGGCTCACGCCCGTGTCGAACAACAGCGTCCGTCGCCAACCCTGGTCTACCACCGTCACCAGGAATGAGAGCCCGTGTTCCGCGCGAAGAGCCGGTCGACTCAACGCGTCCTGGCTGAGACGCGGGCGGCGAGCGACGGGCGTATCTGCCGCCAAGACGTCGATGGAATTGTCCATCAAGATAGTGATCTCCACCCCGTCGACGGGCTGCAGCGTCACACTGGGCCTGGTGCCTTCATTCGGGCCCGTGATCACGGCTCCCCCACCTTTCATTTTCACTCTTCCCTTTCGCCTGTCACGCGTGCTTGACAGGGTGACGAGCGCACGCCATAGTGGCTGGCGTATGGGTGAGAATGTAGCGCTCTCGCGCGACGGCTCGCTCGCGACGGTGATCCTGAATCGGCCCGATCGGCGCAACTCGCTGAGCGACGAGATGCTGGCCGAGCTGGTCGCCGTCTTCTCCGAGCTGCGCGACGACCCAAGCACGCGTGTGGTAGTGGTAACCGGCGCGCCACCCGTCTTCTCGGCCGGAGCCCACGCCGAGCTGCGGAGCAGCATGACCTCCGAGGAACGCCGTGAGGCGTTCGGCCGACGCAGGAGCCAGTTCCGGCGCCTGTTCGAGCGCGTGACGAGCCTGCTCGAGAACCTGGAGCAGGCGACGATCGCGCGGATCAACGGCCACGCGATCGGCGGTGGCTGGGGCCTGAACCTGGCGTGCGACTTCCGCGTCGCCGCGGCAGAGGCGAAGTTCTGGCTGCCGGAGGTAGACCTGGGGGCTCCGCTTGGCGTCGGGTCAACCACCCGCCTGGTTCGGCTGGTCGGTCCGGGCCGCGCCAAGGAGATCATCATGCAAGGCCGGCGTTACTCGGCGGCTCAGCTCGAGACGCTTGGGCTGGTCAACCGGGTTGTGCCCGGCGACCGGCTGGACCAGGCGGTGCGGGAGCTGGCGGAGCTGCTGCTGGCCAAGCCGTTCAGAGCGCTGGCCGAGATCAAGGCCCGCGTCAACGCCATCGGCCGAACGGCCGTGCCAGAGGTCAACGCGATGACCGAAGGGTTCCTGCAGCGCGAGTAATGCTTGAGGGCATTCGGGTCCTCGACCTGTCGCGCGTGATCGCCGGGCCCTACTGCGCGATGCTGCTGGGCGACCTGGGCGCCGACGTGGTCAAACTCGAGCGCCCGGGGCGCGGCGAAGACTGGCGAGCCATACGCGGCACTCAGGGCATGAGCGCTGCCTTCGCCGCCATCAACCGCGATAAGCGCGGCATCGCGGTCGACTTGCGGCATCCCGAGGGCGCCAGGATCGCCTTCGAGCTGGCCCGCCGGGCCGACGTGCTGGTAGAGAACTTCCTACCCGGCGTCGCCGCCCGGCTGGGCCTCGGTCACAAAACGATCCAGGAAGCTAACCCAGCCGTCGTGTACGCCTCGATCACCGGCTTCGGCCAGACTGGCCCACACGCTCGGCGACCCGGCTACAACATCATTGCCCAGGGCATGAGCGGGTTGATGGCGATCACCGGTATGCCGGGCAACCCACCGACGCGGGTGGGCGGCTCGGTGGCGGACCTGGCGACGGCGTACGTGGCGTTCGGCGCGATCAACGCCGCGCTGGTCCATCGCTTCCGGACAGGGGAGGGCCAGCACCTCGACATCAGCTTGCTCCAGTCGACCATCGGGCTGCTGCCGGACCCCGTCGCCAACTATTTCGACACCGGCAAGCGGCCAGGCCGCGCGGGCAACCTCAATCCAAACCTGACCCCGGCCGAGACTTACCGGACTCAGGATGGCTACCTGTCGGTGGTGCTGATGAACGCGGCCCAGTGGGACCGGTTCTGCGCTGTGGTGGGCGACGAGGCGCTCCAGGCCGATTCGCGCTTCGACACCAACCGAGAGCGGCTCGCCAACCGCGCCGAGCTGACAGCCCGTGTCGAGGCGGTCCTGGCGACGGCGCCCACGACCGAATGGGTAGCCCGTTTCGAGGAGGCGGCGATCGCCTGTGGACCGATCTACGAGTTCGACGAGGTGTTCGAGGACCCTCAGACGCGCCATCTTGGCGTGGTAACCGAGATGGAGCAGCCCGGCTATGGGCGGGTCAGAATGCTCGACTTCCCGTTCAAAGCCTCCGGGAGTCCGGCCAGGATCCGGCGCCCGGCGCCGCTGCTCGGCGAGCACACGGCCGAAGTGCTCGAAGAGCTCGGCATGTCACGCGCCGAGGTCGAGCGGCTCGCCGCCGATGGGGCGATCGAGATCGGACATGAGTAGACTGGCTGAAGCGCCGAGGCGCGGAGGTCGCAGACGCCCAAACATGGGAGATCTCTACGATCTCTGCGCCTCTGCGGTGAAATTTGCTCCTGGTGGAGGAGTGCCATGCTGACTTTTTACTGGCGACCGACTTGAACGACCTGTCGCGACGCTCGGCGGTTCGCCGAGGAGCGGGGCGCGAAACTCGACACACGTGATCTCTTCAAGGACAAGCTAACCGCGGAGGACCTCAAGAAGCTGCTCGCCGGGCGCCCAGCGGCGGCCATCTTTGCCAGCCGCAGCCCGACGGTCAAAAAGCTCGGGCTAAACGCAGCGGCACTGAACGACGAACAGATGCTGGCCCTGATGGCGGAGTACCCCACGCTGATCCGCCGCCCGCTGCTGTTGGAGGGCGGCAGCTTGATCGTGGGCTTCGACCGCTCGGCATACAGGACTCGGTGGGGTTCGTAAGGGCGCCGCGTGCTGCGCCCTTCTGAAAGGGCAGGGCAAGCCCTGCCCCTACCGGCGGTCGCGCCAGGCGAGCAGCCTCTCGATCGGCCCGAGCTCGAAGGGCGCGCCCAGGCTGCAGATGATGTGCCTCGCGCCCACGCTGACCAGCTCGTCCAGGTCGCCGAACGAATGCTGATTGATCGAGACCGTCCGCTCGATCGCGGCAGGGTCGCGGCCAACCTTCACGCACCAGTCGTCGAGGAGGCGGTTCTTACGTCCCCAGGTGTCGGCTGAGCCGAAAGCGTGCCAGAGATCGGCATGCACGGCGGTGATCCGCAGCGTCACCTTCTCCCCGCCGCCGCCGATCAGAATGGGTATGGTGCCGCCGACAGGCCTGGGTTGGTCTTTGGCCCACCGCTCCTTGATGATCTCCAGGCCCCGCTCGAGGTTCCTCAGCCGCTCCCCGGGCGTGCCGAACGGGTAACCGTACTCGTTGTAGTCGCGCCTGGCCCAGCCCGCTCCGAGGCCCAGGATCAGCCGACCATCGGTGGCGTGATCGAGCGTCTTGGCC
This sequence comes from Chloroflexota bacterium, assembly GCA_035637315.1. Taxonomy (GTDB): domain Bacteria; phylum Chloroflexota; class UBA6077; order UBA6077; family JACCZL01; genus DASPXK01. The sequence continues at coordinate 10,197 of DASPXK010000236.1, read as the reverse complement.
ATTGCCGATAGGAGGGCAGGGTTGCGGTAGCTCATGCAGTGAACCAGGCAACCGATCTGCGCCCGCCTGGTCTGCGCGCCGATCGCGGCGAGCGTCGTCCAGGCTTCGAAGTGCCGACCGTTCGAGTCCCCGTAGAGTGGGAAGAAGTGGTCCCAGTTCCAGATCGTGTCCACGCCCATGTCGTCGAGCTGCAACCAGGCGCGCCGATAGTCCGCGTATGACGTGTGCTGCGGATGAACCTGCACGCCGACTTTGATCCCCGCCATGACGCCTCCGTTGTGGCCGTGTGGCTGGGCAAATCTCTCCGTTCAGCATACACGAGCATCGACCCGGCGTTATGTCGTGGGCACGGCACGAAGGACAGCCGACAAGGGCCGCTTCCCGGGCCGTGGCGCTAATCCTCAAGGGCGTCAGACGAAGATGTCGAGCGGCAGGAAGGCCGAGACGACGAAGTTGGGAACGTCGACGACCTCGCTGACTTTGAGGTCGACGGCCACGCTGCACAGTGCGTAGGCCTGCTGGCGGTCGTAGCCGCGCTCGGCCACCAGGTAGTCGATCATCGCCAGCAGCGCGTTGCGGGCCGCGAGCGTTGCATCCTCCGATTCGTTGGGGCCATCGGCGTGCACCGAGAGGCCGGTTGTCGCGTAGAACCGGCGTGGGGCCTGGTACTGGGGCGGGACCACGTACTCCTCGCGGCTGAACTGGACGCTGCGGATGTCCCGGCGTGCCGCCTCACCCTTGCGAACATCGAGCTCGGCGCTGAAGGTGGCGGCCATCTCGATCGCCGTCCCACACGCCTCGCCATCGCCCTGGGCGAAGTGGGCGTCGCCGACCGAGAAGAGCGCGCCGGGGGTCCAGACTGGGATCAGCAAAGTGGTCCCGGCTGAGAGGTGCTTGACGTCCAGGTTGCCGCCGGTCTCGCGCGGCGGGATGGTCCGCAGGCCCTCCGCCGCTAGGCGCGAATCGGTCGGGACGGCGCCGGCCGGATCGGGCGGCAAGGCCATCCCGCCGCGCCCGGCCAGCTCGGCCTCACGCGCTCGCTGCGTCTCGCGCAGGTCGGACGATGGGGCCACCCCGATCACGCCCATGAAAGGGGCGCCGGGGATGCGGACGCCGGGCAGGTCGTCCGAGTCGGCCCAGCCGTCGGCGATCCGCCAGCGGACGATGTGGGGCTCCGGGAAATAGTCGCGCAAGAAGCCGAAGCCGGGCACCTGGACCGTGTAGCCGAACGGCTGCGGCTGGATCTCGCCGATCCGCACCTCCAGCAGGTCGCCCGGCTCCGCCCCCTCGACGTAGACCGGACCGGTCAGCGGGTGGACCGGGCCGAGGTCGACGCGACCCACATCAGGGGCCGTGCTGGTCGAGGTGATCTGTCCATCGATCGCATCGCGGGTCTCCAACACCACTCGATCGCCCGGCTGGACCCGCAGGAGGGGTGGAATGGCTTCATGCCAGCGATTGTGCCCAGTGCTCGGCTCCTGCGCCAGGGTCTTCGCCCGGTCGATCCGCACCTCATGCGTCCGCCCAGCCATCTTTCGAACCTCCTCCGTTGGCTAACCATCCATCAAAGCACGCCAGACCAACGCGGTCAACCATACGCCGGGAGCCCCGTCTGGCGTGTTGCCTCGCAGCGATTCCCAGTCTATGATCGGCTGCCACGAAGCAGAACACGGCGCAGGATGAGGAGACGATGGAAGAGGAGCAAGAGCAATTAGCCGAGAGCCCGGTAGTACCGGCAGCCGCGGAGTCGATCGAACCTAGCAGACCGGGCGAGCCGGCCGTCCTGGAAGCCTTCACCTGGCGCTGCATCGGGCCGTTTCGAGGCGGACGTGTGGTGGCCGTGGCGGGTGACCCGGTTGAGCCGGCCAGCTTCTACTTCGGCGCTTGCGCGGGCGGCGTCTGGAAGACCACCGACGCCGGCACGTACTGGGAAAACGTCTCCGATGGCTTCTTCAAGACCGCGGCTGTTGGCGCCATCGCCGTGTCCGACTCCGACCCGAATGTCGTGTACGTCGGTATGGGCGAGAGCTGCATCCGCGGCGACGTTTCCCATGGCGACGGCGTCTACAGGTCCACCGACGGCGGCCAGACCTGGCTGCATTTGGGCCTCGAAGACAGCCGCCACATCGCCCGCGTCCGCATTCACCCGCACGATCCGGACCTGGTCTACGTGGCAGCGCTGGGACATGCCTACGGGCCGAACGGTGAGCGCGGCGTGTACCGCTCTCGCAACGGCGGCGCCACCTGGGAGCAGGTCCTGTTTCGAAGCAACCGGGCCGGAGCCATCGATCTGTCGATGGACCCGACCAATCCACGGATCCTGTATGCGGCCCTCTGGGAGGCCCAACGCTTTCCCTGGAGGCTCAACAGCGGCGGTCCGGATAGCGGCTTGTACAGGTCCACAGACGGCGGCGATGCCTGGACGGAGCTCACCGACAACCCGGGCTTGCCGGGCGGCCTGAAGGGGAGAATCGGCGTTGCCGTCTCTCCTGCCAGGACTGGTCGCGTTTGGGCGATTGTCGAAGCCGAAGACGGAGGCCTGTTCCGTTCGGACGATGGCGGCTCGAGCTGGGAGCGGCTCAGCGAAGATCGCAACCTGCGGCTACGGCCGTGGTACTACTGCCACGTCTTCGCCGACCCGAGCGACGCCGAAACCGTCTACGTGCTCAACGTCAAGGCCTGGCGGTCTAGCGATGGCGGGCGTACCTTCACCGAGCTGACCACGCCGCACGGCGACAACCACGATCTGTGGATCGACCCAGGGCGCCCGGGCCGCATGATCGAGGGCAACGATGGCGGGGCCTGCGTGTCGTTCAACGGTGGCGACTCGTGGTCCACCATATACAACCAGCCCACCGCCCAGTTCTATCACCTCGCCACCGACACTCGGTTCCCCTATCGCGTGTACGGCACGCAGCAGGACAACAGCGCCATTAGCGTGCCCAGCCGCTCGTACAAGGGCGCTGTAGTCTGGGGGGACTGTTACGCGGTCGGCAGCTCGGAAAGTGGCCACATCGCCGTGCGGCCCGATGACCCGAACATTGTCTATTCTGGTGCCGTGGGGAGCGCCCCGGGCGGCGGTGGCGTGCTGCTGCGTTACGACCACGGTACCGGCCAGACCCGCATTGTCACGGTCTGGCCGGAGCTGTTTGGGGGATGGGGTGCCAAGGACCTCAAATACCGCTTCCAGTGGACGTTCCCGATCCTCTTTTGTCCCCACGACCCAAACGTCCTCTACTGCGCCGGCAACATGCTGTTTCGATCGACGGACGAGGGCGCCAGCTGGCAGCCCATAAGCCCTGACCTCACCCGAAACGACGTCACGAAGATGGAGCCGTCGGGTGGCCCGATAACCCGGGATACGACGGGCGCCGAGCACCACGGGACCATCTTCGCGTTCGCCGAATCTCGACACGAGCGCGGAGTGTTCTGGGCTGGGTCTGACGACGGACTGATTCACCTCTCGCGGGACGGCGGTCGGACGTGGTCCGATATCACGCCGAAGGAGCTGCCCGAATGGGCGCTCATCGCGACTATTGAGCTTTCGCCGCACGACCCGGCGACGGCCTACGTGGCCGCGACGCGCTACAAGCTGGATGACTTCCAGCCGTACCTCTACAAGACCCGCGACTACGGCGCTACGTGGGAGAAGATCACCAGCGGCATCGCATCCCACGACTTCACGCGAGTCATTCGAGAGGACCCTGCCCGCCGCGGCGTGCTCTACGCCGGCACCGAGACCGGAGCCTACGTGTCATTGGACGACGGGGCGGCATGGCATTCGTTGCAGCGCAACCTGCCCGCGGTGCCGATCTACGATCTGGCCGTGAAGGAGAACGACCTGGTCGCGGCTACTCACGGCCGGTCGTTCTGGGTCCTCGACGACCTCACGCCCCTACACGACCTTGCAGGCCTGCAGCCCCCGCCGCCCGTCCATCTCTTCGCGCCACGGCCGGCCTACCGCATGGCTCCTCCGCTCGGCTCGGACCGGCCAAAAGCAGAGGGCAAGAACTATTCGCTCGCCACTGGCCTCCCGGCGACCTTCTACGAGACGAAGACACCTGAAGGGCTGACGGCGAGGCGTTTTCTGGATGCCGGCGCGAATCCGCCTGATGGTGTCGTGGTCACCTACTACCTGGAGCACGAGCCTGCCGATCCGCCCAGCATCCGCTTCCTCGACGCCGGCCGGAATGAGATCCGGCGCTTCTCCAGCCAGGCAGCGGATCCCGAGCCGCCGGCCGGGGCGCCCACCGAGCAACGAGCGCCGAACGCCGCTGGGATGAACCGTTTTGTCTGGAACATGCGCTACCCGGACGCCCGAGGCGTGCCGGGTGACGTGACCACGGAGCGGAGCCTGGCGGGACCGAAGGCGCCGCCAGGCACGTACCACGTCGAGCTCAGCGTCGAGGAGCGGACCCTGGAGGCGCCTTTCGAGATTCGAGTGGACCCGGGCCTCGCCGCCAGCCAGCAAGACCTGGAGGAGCAGTTCACCCTGCTCATGCGGATTCGCGACAAGCTCTCGGAGACCCATGACGCCATCAACCAGATGCGCGGCGTCCGCCAGCAGGTGGATGAGTGGGTCCGGCGGACCGAAGGTCAAGCGGTCGGGGCAGCGGTTGCCGAGGCCGCGCGTGGGGTTACGGACAAGCTCGCCGCGGTCGAGCAGGAGCTCATCGAGGGCCGCGTGACCGTGCAGCTGGACATGATCCACTACCCCACCCGCCTGAATGCCAAGCTCGCGGCCCTGACGAGCGTGGTGGCCAGCGCTGAGGCGAGGCCAACTCGCCAGTCGTACGACGTGTTCGCCGACCTAGCGGGGCGGATCGATCGACAGCTCGAGCGCTGGCGGGACCTGCTCGAGGTAGACGTCTCGAGCTTCAACGACCTCGTCCGGACGTCCGACATTCCGGCAGTTGTCGCGAAGTCAGCCGGGTGAGAGCTCAGGGCAAGTGGCGGCGCAGACGCGGGCTCTGCGCGCGAGCGTGGGGCGGACCGCGCACGCGGCGGAGATGGCCGGTGCGAACGGATACGCGATATCGTTAGAAAGTTAGAAAGTAGGTAGTTTTCCACGCCGGGAGAGACGTTGGCAGCCAGATCGATCAGGAAGGTCGTTCGCCCGCTGGCCAAGGGGCAAATCACGATTCCAGTCGCGATCCGCAGGGCGCTAGGGATCACCGAGTCCTCCCTGCTGGAGGTGAGCTTGCGGGGTGACAAGATCGTCATTTCGAAACTCGCGGCCCAGCCAGACGAGTCCTTCCGAATTTACTCGGACGAGGAGATCGAAGAGTTCCTCGTCGAAGACAAGATCAGCCCGACGACTGCCGAGCGTGTCCGTGAGCTCATGCGGTCAGGGCTGGTGTGATCCCGAAGGCCGGAATATTTCTGGATGCTTCGGTCCTCCTCGCCGCCGCCGGATCGCCTCAGGGTGGTTCGTCGGCCGCCATCGCCCAGGTGGCCCACTCCGAGGAGTTCGAGGTGCTGGTCTCCAGCCAGGTGTTACGCGAGGCGCTCGGAAACGTGAGGCTGAAGTTCGGCCAGGCCGCGGTCATCCGTCTCTACACGCTGCTCGCTCAGCTGCAACCTCGCCTCGTCGGGCCCCGTGAATCCGCCGCGCCTGCGAACCTCCCGGCTTCCGTCGCCGTGAAGGACCATCACATCCTCCAAGCCTGCGTAGCCGCCGGCGCGTCGATCTGTCTGACCCTGGACCGCCGCCATCTGCTCAGCGAGGACGTTCGGCGGTGGGGCATCGAGCGGGATCTTCGCCTGCTGACTCCTGGCGAATTCCTCGCCTGGCACCGGCTCCGCGCGGAAGGGCGCGGGTGAGAGCCTCACCTAATCCCACTCGTATGTCTGCTGCCAGGCCAGGAGGCGCCGCTGCAGGCAGAGCAAGCCCCTGGTGATGGCCAGGCCGATCACGCCGACCACGGCCAGCGCGGCGAACATCTCTGCCGCCGCGAGGGTTTGCCAGGCGCGAAAGACCAGGTGCCCGAGGCCGGATTTGGCGGCTGTGAACTCGACCGCGATCGTCGTGATCAGCGCAAGGCCGAGGCCCAGACGCAGGCCGGTCAGGATCGACGGCAGCGCGGCCGGTAGAAGGATCCGTCTGAAGAGCGCCAGCCCGCGGGCCCCGTAATTGTGGCCCACCTCGAGCAGGACCGGGTCGATCTGCGTGACGCCGCCATAGGTGTTCAGGATGATCTGGAAGAGGGCGGTCAGCGAGCCGGCCAGCACGAAGGCCTGTTCGCCGACACCAAGGAGGATCATCAGCAGCGGCAGCAGCGCGATCTTGGGTAACGGATACAGCGCGGCGATGTAGGGATCGAGCACCAGGCGGAGCGGCCGGATCATGCCCATCGCCAGTCCGAGCGGGACGCCCACCAGGGCGGCGGCGCCGAAGGCGAGGCTCAGGCGGGCGAGTGTGGCCGCGGCATGAGGCGCCAGGTCGCCACCCGTTGCCCGCGCCACAAGCGTGATGCCCACCACCGTCGGGGGCGGGAAGTAGAGTGGGTTCAAGGTACCGGCGCGCGAGAGAAGCTCCCACAGCCCGAGCGCGGCCAGCCCGGCGATCAGCCCGGCCAACTCACGGCCGCCGAGTACTGCGAGCTGGGCCCTGATGCCAGGGCACCAGCCGCCGCGCGATGGCGTCGAAACCGGACGTCACGAGCACCCCGAGGGTGGCGATCAGCGCCAGCCCCACGTACATGTTTCGGACTCGGAGGATCTCCCAGGACTGCCACAGCAGGGCGCCCAGGCCTTGCTTGGCCGAGACCATCTCCACCGCGATCAACACGATCAGGGTGAGCCCCAGGCCCACACGAAACCCAACCAGCACGTACGGCAGCGCGCCGGGCAGCAGCACCTTCTGGAACAGCCGTCGCCCCGTGGCGCCATAGTGGACCGCCGCTTCGACCGTTGGGCGGTCGATCGATCTGACCCCCAGGGCAGTATTGAGCGCGATGACGAAGAACGGCGTTACCGCGCACACGAGAGCGGCCGGCAGCTCGCCTGGTCCGAGCACCAGCGCAGCGAGCGGCAGGTAGAGCAAGCTGGGAATGGGGTAGATGAAGGCGACGAATGGGTCGAACGCCTCGCGGGCGGTGGCAGAGAGGCCGGTCAGCAGGCCGACCGCCACGCCCGGCAACGCCGCCAGAAGGAAGGCGGCCACCAGGCGCGCGACCGTGGCCGCGACGTGACCCGCCAGGCCACCGCTCGCATATAGCATGGTCGCCTGCTGCCAGATACCCGACGGTGGCGGGAAGAAGCTCTCGCGCAGGATCCGCGCGCCCACGGCCCATTCCCAGACGGCGAGCAGGCCGACCAGCGACAGGATCGGCGTCGCCCAGCCAAGCGCTCGGCGCATGAGCACGGCGCTCACCTCGTGATCCCTGTCTGACCGCGATCGGACGCGAGCACCTCGTCACGCAGGAGGCTCCAGATCTCCGCCTCGAGGCGAATGAACTCGGACTCGGCTCGCGCCCCCAGCGTCCGAGGTCGCGGCAGGTCGACCCCGAAGGTCGCCTTGACCCTGCCCGGACGGGCCGTCAGGAGGACCACCCGCTCGCCGAGCAGGATCGCCTCCTCGATCGAATGGGTCACGTAGATGACCGTTTTGCCGAACGTCCCCCAGATGCGCATCAGCTCCTCTTGCATCAGCAGGCGAGACTGGGCGTCGAGGGCGGCCAGCGGCTCATCCATCAGGAGCACCGCGGGGTCGTTTGCCAGCGCGCGGGCGATCCCGACCCGCTGCTTCATGCCGCCAGACAACTGGTGGGGGTAGGCCTTCTCGAACCCGGTCAAGCCAACCTTGGCCAGGACCTCCTCCCCGAGTCGCAGCCGCTCCGACTTCGGCACGCCTCGATTCTCGGGGCCGAAGACCACGTTGTCGAAGACGTTCCGCCAGGGCAACAGGGCATGATCTTGAAAGACCATCGCCGTGAGCGGCCGCTCGGCGTCCTTCTCTCGCGTGATCCGGACGCTGCCTCGCGAGGGCTCGATCAGGCCGGCCAGAACCCGCAACAGGCTGGACTTGCCACATCCGCTCGGTCCGAGCACGCAGACGAACTCGCCGGGCCCGACGGAAAGCGACACGTCCTGGAGCGCGTGCACGTCGCCCGCCGCGGTCCTGAACGTCAGCGCGAGGCCCTCGACGACGACCTTCACCTTGGTGCCGGCTCCCGCGAGCGGCCTGCTCGAACTGGTTGGCTGGTCGAAAGCCGCTCAGACGCGCCCGAGCTGGCGCAGCGCCCCCTCGAGATAGCTCCAGTCGAACACCTGCTCCGGCGCCAGGAGCTCGCCGTAATCCAGGTAGCCCCGATCGCGGCTGAAGACCTGCTGGGCATTCAGGATCGCCTGATCGACGGCCAGATTGGGGTCGATGTGGTGCGCGCGGGCCCGCCGGATGACGTCGATGTCCGCTCCGGTGTACTTGAACATGATGGCCAGATTGGCCTCGCTCTTCCAACCATCGTTGAGAGCGAGATCGCGGGCCGCCTTCACGTACGAGACCATGAATCGATTGGCGGCGTCCGGGTTCGAGGTCGCCCAGTCAGTGTTGAAGAAGATCATCGTGATCGGCACCGGCGTGGCGTTGGCCGGGCGCGGGAACGGCCGGACGCCGACGCCCCGGTCCTCCGCCAGGGTGGGGAACGGCTCAGAGATAATGCCGGCCATGATCGCACCCGACTCGAGGGCCGGCACCATGTCAGGGAACGGCATCGTCTTCAGATCGACGTCGTCGAGCGTGATGCCGTTCTGGCGGAGCACCTGGTCGAGCAGCCATTCGGTGGCGACGCCCTTGGCGTTCACGGCGACCGGCTTGCCTCGCAGGGCGGCGATGTCGCGCAGCTCGCCCGAGTCCCAGGCACTCTTGCGGACCGTGAAATAGTCCTCGCTGAACCCGTTGTGGAGCGACGCCACGAACTTAACCGGCAGGCCCTGGGCGATGGCGTTGTACGCGGCCGCGCCCAGCGCGCCGCCGCCCACCTGGAGCTGGCCGGTCGAGACCTGGGTGATGACGGCCGCGCCGCTCTGCAGACGCACCATCTCGACGTCGAACCCGTCGTTCGGCAGGTAACGGTCGGCGGCGATCATCAGCGCGGCCTGCGAATCGGTCGGGATGTATCCGATGTTGAGCGCCTGGCCCGCGCGCGCAGCCGGCGCCCAACTGAGCGCCAGCACCGCCATCACGACGCCGAGCACCACAACGCCAGCCCGCGCGCTACGTGTCCTCATCGGAACCTCCCTCGCCTGTCCTGATGATCCGCGGCGGATACTGTAGCACTCCCAGGCGATGCTGGGAGGAAGCGCCTGGCAGCGGAGCCTTAGCGCCCGCTCAGCGACGCGAACAGCTCCTCGACCGGGATCCGAAGGCCCGGGGTCACATCGCCAAAGTCGATCGACTCGGCTCCCCGAAGCGCGCTGGTTCGGGAGTCGGGACGAAACACGATCACAGACCGGTCGCCCGGATCGACAAGCGCGGCTATGCGCAACCCGTGCTCGACGTACAAGAGGCAGCGCCGTACGAGCGCGTTGACTCCCTGGCCTGGCGAGACGATCTCGATCGCGATGTCCGGCGGCTCGCGGCAGTCGTCCGCGAACTCGCCGTTGGCGTCGCGCGGAATCCGCTCCCAGAGGTAGACGGCGACATCGGGAACCCGGGAGAAGCCGCCGAAGGTCGTGCGAAGCTCGGGGAAGGCCCGCGCGAGCTTCTTTGGTCGTGCGAATCGGTTGATCCGCTCCACGAGTTCTCCCTGAAGGGTGCTGTGCCGAAGCTTCGGCGACACCTTCTGAATCACCGCCCCGTTTTCGAACTCCATCTTCACCTGCCCCAAGCCGTACAGTGCCGAGGGGGCCCGCTCGCTGTGGCAGGGGGTCGTGGCCCGGGGTAGAGCCACAGCGTCCGCATCTGGGTCCTGACGTCGAAAGGGTCTTCGCCGCGCTATACGCAGGTCAGGCGATAGGGGACGAACCGCGGGCCTGGAGCGGCTATGATTAGCACATCGGCCAAACTCGGAGACAGGCCATGGCGATTACCCAGGAACGCTTGACGATCGAGGAGTTCCTGAAGCTGCCCGAGCGAAAGCCGGCTCTCGAGTTCGAAAACGGGACGGTGATTCAGAAGGTGTCGCCGAAGCTTCGGCACAGCGCCCTTCAGGGAGAACTCGTGGAGCGGATCAACCGATTCGCACGACCAAAGAA
>DASPXK010000235.1:0-16608 GCA_035637315.1 Chloroflexota bacterium | reverse complement strand
ACCGGCCCGCTTGCATGGGGGCTGGGCCTGCTGATTGCAATGCTCGTGCTGGCACCCTGGCACCTCTGGGCAATCGCCACTTTTGGGCTGCGCGCGACGGTGGAGGCGAGTCCGGCCCTGGCAGGCACGAATTCGGGCGGTGACCTCGGCGGGTGGGCTGCCAAGACCGCGGTGGCCACTCTGGGGTCGCTGCTACCCCTGCCCCTGCTGGGGGAGCTCGCGCGGGGTGGACCCCCTCAGCTCGACGCCCTCCTCCGCGTTCAAATCGCCTTACTGCCTGGAGCGCTCGGCCTGACCGGCTGTCTCCTCCTGGCGCGGGCGGCCCGGCGTGCAGTTCGCGCAGGTGGCCGAGGCGGCTTGCTCCGTCGCTTCGTCAGCCGTCCGCCGTGGCTGGCAATGGTGGCACTGGGCGGGTTTGCGGGCCAGGCGATGCTCACCTGGACCTGGCATCCGGAGGGTGAAGCCGCCGAGAGCATGACACCAATTGTGGCCCTGGGGCTGGCCTACGTCGCGCGCGAGGCGGCACGTCTGGGTCATCCGGGCCAACGGCTGGTCGTGATTGGGATCTTGGCGGAGTTCGCGGCCTTCCATGCCCTGCTGGGCTGGTGGGCGTTCGGGTCGGCCTGGACGCGAGACACGAACGCCGTCCTGGCCGCGCGCTACGGTCTGGCCCACATTCGTTCGTTGTGGGCAGCCTGGGCGCCGCTCGGCGTGCTCGCCCTACTCCTCGCCGCCGTCGCAGGCGCGCGCATGTTCTGGCGCCAGGCTCTAGTCAGTAGCGCGACCGTGAGGGAGGGGCCGCTCCCTCACGGTCGCGGTACCGACTAGAGCCCGCGCTACGGCGTGGATGCTGGTCCGGGCGCCGGACGAGTTGGCAACAACAATGGTGGGCGTGGCGGCTGATCGAAGTCAAAGGCCTGGCGCATGTCGCCCAGTTCCGGGACGCTCTCGCGCACGGTGGGCCGTGGATCAGGCCGGCCGTTCGTCGCGGGATCGATGCGCTGGCCGCCCAGGAAGCGATCCTCGATGAACTTCAGATAGGCGTCGAAGCTCAGGGTCTGGTGGTCGATGTAGCCACGCTTGGCGTAGGGACTGATCACGAGGGCAGGGACGCGAATCCCGTACCCGTTTTCGTCGACGCGCGGAGGGGCGACATGGTCGTAGAAGCCACCGAAGTCGTCCCACGCCAGGAAGATAGCGGTGCTGCTCCAGCTTGGCCCCTCCATGATCGCGTTTATGAGCTCGGTCACGTACGCTTGCGCGTCGCTGACGCGCGAGGTCCTGGGATGGTCGCTATTCAATCCGCTCGGGATCACCCAGGCCACGGCCGGCAGCGTCCCGCCGCGGGCCGCCTCATGGAAGTATGCGACGTCCTGGATGTTGCCAACCTGGCCGTTGGCATTGACCGTCTCGAACCAGGGCAAGGGGTTCCAGATGTCCGGCGTCTTGGCGTCCTGCGGTCTGGCATCCTGTGGGTTCTCGGGACACGTCATATTGTCGTCGTCGCAGTCCGGCACGGTCCCCGTGGCGACGTAGTACGCCCAGCTGACATTGGCCCGCTGGAGAAGGTGAGTCACGTCCGTGTGAGCCCAGGTCGGCCTCACGTCCTCGCCCTGTCGCCGACGACGTCGAAGCGCCGCCGACCAGGCGGGATGGTACAGGTCGCTGAAGCAGCTCATCGGGTCGGAGGAGGTGCACTGGGGTGACCACGCCGAGACCATAAACAGATGGACCGGCAAGCTGGAGGAGGCGGCCGACGAGAACATGCGGTCGTGGAGCACGAATTCGCGCGCGTAGGCCCAGTAGTTCGGGATCTCGCGGGCGTCGTGGTAGCCCATCACATCGATTGGCCCAGCCGACGGTGCGCACTTGTCATCGTACGGGTCGCTGCACTCGGTCCCGCGACTCTCGATCACCGTCCGGATGAAGCCATCCATCTTGCCGCCATTGACGTCCTTGGCGATCTCATCCGCGCCGTGCGGACCACCCCGGTTCTTGTCGCTTGAATCGTGATACGGCTTGACGCACTCTTTCGTCCGCGGATTCGGCACGCACACGGTCGGCTCACCGGCCCGCATCGGGATGCCGTCCGCGCCCGGGTACGTCCCGAAGTAGTGATCGAAGGACCGGTTCTCCTGCATGATGATGACGACGTGCTCGATCTTGTTGATGCCGTCGCCCGCGCCGATGTGTGCCTGCCGCGTCGAGGCGCCAGGTAGGCCGTAGGCGTTGATCACGGACAGTGTCGACGCGAGAGCGACAACCGCCGCGCTCACGCGCCAGCGACGCGTTCCAAGCCAGTGAGAGCCACCGCGTTCTGATTCGCCTGGCATCGTGCTGGGGCCGCTCAGGGCGTCGCGCATGGTACACGAGGGCCTGGGTCGGGAACCAGAACGGCGCTACAGACGCGGCGAGGCCGCCCCGACAGGTCGGGGCGGCCTCGTCAGAAACGAACGGTCTCTCGAAGAAGACTCGGAGTGCTACTCGTCGTCGCCGTCTTTCTTTTCCTCCTGGTTGGAGAGACCCTCGCTCGTATCGTCACCCTCTGTTGCGACCTCGGGTTCGTAATCGGACATTTCCCATTCCTTTCGAGCCAACACGCTCCGGGGCAGGCGCGAAACCAACCCCAGTCCGTGTCGCCGTGAAACGCGCTAAAACCCGCCGCTACTCGACCTGGGAGCCGCGCAGCTGGTTGGCTCGGAGACGCGCAAGGCCGTGGCGCCTGCCACGGCCCTCGCGCATGCTAAGAAATCGCCAAGCTTGTCTCGCTACTCGCTGCTCGACTCCTGGTCGCCTTGCTCCGTGCCCAACGGGTCGCTTTCTGTCTCTACCGACACGTCCTCTTCAGGCGTCAATTCCTCACTACTCATGTCCCCCCGCTCCTTCCTAACAGGTTTTTGGCGGTGCCGTCGGCACTTTTCAGCGCACCGTCCATGAAAAGCATACCCCAGGGCCTCCTTCAAGTCAAGCTCTGGCCGATCTCGGGGTAGCGTCGAGGTTTGGGTTCTGGCCTTCACCCCCACCCTCTCCCAAGCGTGGGAGAGGGGAGACCCCGCTCCTGGCAGGCCAAAATTTCGACGGCCACCTCGATCTCGGTAGCGTCGACTGCTCCGCTCGCCAGGTAGGGGTTGACACAGCTCTGAAACGATACATAGGATCGCCCGCGTCTGAGGATGAGTAGCCGAGTCTCGTGGCCGTGTCGTGAAGCCCGCTCGGAGCGCGCCCTTCTCCTAGCGATCCTGGCGCTCGGCCTTGCGGTTCGGGCTCCCGTCCTGAACCGAGGCCTGGGATACGACGAGGCGTATACGGCGCTCTACTTCGTGGAGGTCGACTCCACCTGGACGACGGTTTCGACCTACCTCGCGTTCAACAACCACATCGCGTACTCCCTGCTCGCGCGGCTCTCGGAATCACTCCTCGGTCGCTCGGAGTGGGCACTGAGGCTGCCGGCTCTGCTGCTCGGCCTGGCCAGCCTGGGCGTGTTCTGGGTCTTTGGCCGCGTGCTCCTGGGGCCCAGGCCGCTGTTGCTCGCGACGGTCCTGCTGGCCCTCTCTCCTCCGCACGTACTCTGGAGCGTCTCTGCTCGCGGCTACTCGGGAATGATCCTGTTTACGCTTCTGTCGAGCCACTTCTACTTCACGCTGCTCGATCGCGGGACGAGACGTGACGCCGCCGCTTTCGGCCTGGCGAGCGTCGTCGGGATCTACTTCCACCTCTACGCCGCCTTCGTGACGCTCGTTCAGGCCCTGTTCCTCGCCCAGCTGCTCGTCACTCAGGCGGTGTCGCGCCGGGCGGGTCCGCATCCGGTCCATTCCCCGCGGCTGACGCTGGGGTCCTTCGGAGCGATCGGCGGCCTGTCGCTCCTGTGCTATGCGCCAGTCCTTCCGTCCGTGCTGCTCAACATCGCTCGCGACGCGCGGGGCCCGTTCGCGCCACTCTTCCCCTGGGCTGTGGCCGAGGAGTTATCAGGTGTGACCTGGGGACCGCTGGCGGCACTTGTCCTGGTGGCCTCACTGATTGGCCTTCGCTCGCTGTACAGGACACACCCTCGAGCCGCTCAGTACTTCGGCTGGCTCCTGGCGGCGCCGCTGCTGATCGCATGGCTATCGCATCCAATCAGTCTGTATCCGAGGTTCCTTATCTATTTCCTGCCCTACTATCTTCTGTTGTTCGTCGCCGGCCTGCTCGAACCTAACCCCCCAGCCCCCTTCCCTAAAGGGCCTAAAGGGAAGGGGGGGCTGCCCAACAAGCTCCCCCTTCCCTTTAGGCCCTTTAGGGAAGGGGGCTGGGGAACGAGTGCGCTTCGCGGGGTTAGGTATGTCCTGGCCACCGCCCTGATCGCGATCCTCCTCTACAACTGGTCCGTGAGCCCAGCCAGCGCCATCTCGGAGGAGGGAATGCGTGACGCGAGTCGGGCGATGGCGAGCAACGCCAACGATTCAGTCGGATTGTGCGCCATTGGCGGTGGGGCCGAGTTGTTTCGCTACTACGTGGGGGGCCGTCTGGCGGTCCCGGCCTCGATGAACGAGTTTCAGCAGCTAGCGAGGCGATATGAGGAGTTGAGGTGCGCGTATCGACAGAAGTCGTGGGAGCCACGCAGCCACACCGAGATCGCCGCGTTCCTCAGTCAGCACGCTTCTGTTGAGACCTTCGACAACGTGGTGGTTTTCAGCTATCGAAGGTAGCGGGCGATCTGGGGATTAGCTCTGCTCTGCGGGACGGTAGTCAGCAATCCAGACGACAGAGTGAAGATGGCCGAGGCGTTGATAGAGCTTCCGATCGGCGCTAATGAAAGGGATGCCAAGGCGTTGGGAGAGCGCGAGGTACAGCGCGTCGTACAGCGCACAGCCGTGTTGGTGGACCAGAGGACAGGCCGCGAGGATCAGCGCATCATCATCGACGGTTTGGATCCCCAGGGCTAAGAACTCTTCGACGGCCGCTCGGCCCTCAGCGGGGCTGAGGCGGGGGTTACGACCGAGCGTTGCCACCTGAAGGCTGAGGGGACTTCATAGCGGATCTGCGCCGGGGCGACCAGCTCGAGCTCGCCTTGACCGAAGTCCTCCAGCAGAAGGGCTGCCTCCGCTGCGTAGTCCTCATCCTTGAGGTGCCACTTGACAGCTACAGAGGCGTCGAGGACCAGGGCGCTAACGGGTCCTTCTGGGTCGGCCATAGGCTCGACGCTCCGCCTCTCTTCCCTGGTGAATCAGGTCAACGCTGGTCAACGGGGCGATGTCTCGCTGCTCTCGGTTGGCGAGGATCTGTTTGACCACCACCGTGTCCATGCTCCACGGACTGGCGTGCTGACCGCGCTCCAGCTTCAGGATCGCATCGAGCGGCCGACAGTACCGTCCGCTCGCGGCCTCCTGCATCTGCCAGCGCTCGAGCCGAATCCCGCGCAGCGCACTTGTTGCCGAACCGCGTTAGCAGGTCCACGGCGCGCCGTTTGTCTGGCCGCAGCTCGCTTCCGGCCCGGGCCAGCGCCTGCGTTTCGATCGCCTGACAGCCCGCCAACAGCAGCGCCTGGCCGGCGTCCCGCACCACTTCCCCGACCGCCGCCTCGAGCTGCTCTAGGGTCATCCCCTCGTCCGGTATACTCACCCTGATCGTGGTCTCCACGGTCACCATGTAGGCTCACCTCCAACTTTGTGTTGGTTGTCAAGGTGAGCCTACTGCTTTTCTCCCCCTTCGGCACTAAACAGACGCATCCCGAACGAGTACACGAGCTTGACACTCCCGGGCCGGGCCGAGTACAGTCCCGGGCGAGAGGGATCTACAACTGAATACTGGCCCTTATCAAGAGAGGTGGAGGGAGACGGCCCTGTGAAGCCCGGCAACCCCCCACTCGTGGAAGGGTGCCTGTCCCCGCCGATGGCGGGTGAGCAGGCGGGCCGCGCGAGGCGGTCCACGAGAGGGAAGGTGCCAATTCCGCCAGAGCGATCTGGAAGATAAGGGGATCTCAGAAGCGCGCCCGCTCCGAGCCCCTTACGCCAGTGAGGGACTCGATAGTGTTGGCGGAGACGGCCGTCCACTCGTCACCGAACCGATGAGTGAGATGGCCGCTCTGTTTTGTCGGCCTGGGAAGGTGGTGCGCGTTGGGGAGTGTCAGAGGTCTCGAGTGCCGCGAGTGCGGGCAGCTCTATCCGGCCGAGCCGCTACACGTGTGCGAGATGTGCTTCGGGCCGCTGGAGGTAGCGTACGACTACGACGTGATCCGGAATCAGATCAGCCGCGAGGAGATCGCCCGCGGCCCGCTCTCGCTCTGGCGCTACAAGAAGCTGCTCCCGATCGAGGGTGATCGGATCGTGGACAGCCAGGCCGGCTTCACCCCCCTGGTACAGGCCGACAACCTGGCGCGAGCGCTGGGGCTGCGTAACGTGTACGTCAAGAACGACACGGTCAACCCGACCTTCTCGTTCAAGGACCGACCGGTCTCGATCGCGTCCACGAAAGCGCTGGAATTTGGCTTCGAGGTGTTGGCCTGCGCGTCGACTGGCAACCTGGCCGGGGCCGTCGCAGCGCACGCCGCCAAGGCCGGCATGCGCGCTTGTGTGATCATCCCAGCCGATCTCGAGCCCAGCAAGATCGTCGGCGCGCTCGTGTACGGCCCGACCGTCGTAGCCGTGGATGGGAACTACGACGACGTCAATCGGGTCTGCAGTGAGATCGCCGACAAGTACCGCTGGGCGTTCGTCAACATCAACATGCGGCCCTACTACTCGGAGGGTAGCAAGACGCTGGCGTTCGAGGTCGCCGAGCAGCTGGGGTGGCGGATCCCGGATCGCGTGATCGTCCCGGTCGCGAGCGGCTCGATGTTCACCAAGGTCTGGAAAGGGTATCGCGAGCTGGCCAGGCTGGGACTTACATCGGATACCGCCCCCAGGATGACCGCCGCCCAGGCGGTCGGCTGCTCGCCCGTGGTGACGGCGTTCGAGGCCCATACGTTCGACGTCGAGCCGGTCAAGCCGCACACGCTCGCCAAGTCATTGGCGATCGGCAACCCAGCCGACGGCTATTACTGTCTGCGAATCATCGAAGAGTCGGGTGGCCTCGCTTGCGCCGTGAACGACGACGAGATCGTCGAGGGGATCAAGTTGCTCGCGCAGACCGAAGGCATCTTCGCCGAGACAGCCGGCGGGGTAACCATTGCCGTGCTCAAAAAGTTGACCAACAGCGGCCAGGTGGATCCGGATGAGCTGGTCGTCGCGTATGTGACAGGCAACGGTCTCAAGACTCAGGAAGCGCTCGCCGGGGCGCTGGCCGAGCCGGTCCACGTGCGGGCGTCGCTGCGCGACGTCGAGGAGGCTCTCGCTCTAACCGGGTCCGAGGCGATTCCGGTGGCATAGCGCGGCGGCGCGGCCTGAGCGCTGCGCCCACCCTTGGAGGTTCGGCTATGGCGAAGCAGCGGATGAAATTCACGTTCCCACCCGACCTGGTGACCCAACCGGTGATCTACAACATGGGCAAGGAGTTCCACGTCGTCACCAACATCCGACGCGCGAACGTCACCCGCGACCGGGGCTGGATGATCCTGGAGATCAGCGGCAACGAGGGTGAGATCGAGCGAGCCGTCCAGTGGGCCAAAGACCAGGGCGTGCGTGTCGACTCGATCGAGGGCGAGGCGAGCTGAGATGGAGAAGAGTGAATGAGCGTTAGAGTCCGGATCCCGGCCCCGCTGCGAGGCATCACCGAGGGCGAGTCGGAGGTGACCGTCGGCGGCGACAGCGTGGCCCAGGCCTTGACCGAGCTTGAGGCGCGCTACCCCGCCATTCGCCAGCGCCTGCGTGACGACGAGGGCACCCTCCGCCGTTTCGTCAACCTGTACGTCAACGGCGAGGACGTACGCTTTCTGCAGGGCCTCGACACGGGCTTGAAGGCAGGCGACGAAGTCTCCATCATCCCGGCCGTCGCGGGTGGGTGACGGTGAAAAACCCTAACCCCCTAGCCCCCCTTCCCTAAAGGGAAGGGGGGACTGGGCAACTGGCTTCCCGCTCCCTAGAAGGGAAGGGCCCGGGGTTTGGTTGGTGGTCTTCCTGTGGACCGATACTCCCGCCAGATCCTCTTTCCAGGCATCGGCGAAGACGGCCAGCGCCGCCTGCTGGCTAGCCGGACGACTCTCGTTGGGTGCGGGGCGCTCGGGACGGTCCTGGCGAACGCATTGGTCCGGGCCGGGGTCGGCTACCTGCGGATCGTCGACCGTGATTACGTCGAGCTGAGCAATCTGCAACGGCAGATCCTCTTCGACGAGGACGATGCCCGCGAAGGCGCTCCGAAAGCGGTCGCGGCCGCGGCTAAACTGGCGCGGATCAACTCAGAAGTGCACGTCGAAGCCGTTATCGAGGACTTCGGTCCCGACAACGCCGAGCGGCTCGTGCGCGACTCCGACCTAGTCCTGGACGGGACTGACAACTTCGAGACGCGCTACGTACTGAACGACGCTTGTGTCAAGCTCGGGCGGCCGTGGGTCTACGCGGCTGCCATCGCGAGTTACGGAGTGGTCATGCCGATCGTGCCCGGCGAGACGTCCTGCCTGCGCTGCGTGTTCGTGCAGCCACCGCCGACCGGCAGCGTCGACACGTGCGACACGGCCGGCGTGCTGGGCCCGCTGCCCGGTGTGATCGCCAACCTCGCGGCCACGGAAGCGATCAAGCTTCTGGTGGGCGCGCGCGAGCAGTTGAGTCAAGGCCTGCTGTGGGTGGACGTGTGGCACAACTCGGTCCAGCGGACACCCCTGGCCGGGCCCGCGAGCGACTGCCCAACCTGCCAGGCGCGACGGTTTGAGTTTCTCGAAGACGCCTCCAGAACACGCGCCACGACGCTGTGTGGTCGCGACGCCGTTCAGGTCAGGCCGACCATCGGCAGCCCGCTCGACCTACACCAACTCGCCAGCCGCCTCGCGCCGATCGGCCGCGTCCAACACAACCCGCACCTGCTTCGGCTGACCGTGGGCGGCTACCAGCTCACGGTCTTCGCCGACGGCCGCACGATCGTCAAAGGCACCAGCGACCCGGCCATCGCCCGCAGCCTGTACGCCCGCTACGTTGGAACGTAGGACTTTGACCCCTCCCCCGGCCCCTCTCCGACGCGGAGGGGAGGCTGTCCCCCCAACTCCCAACTCCCAACTCCCATCCGCTATCTGCGCCAGCTAGGGGGGGTCAGTCGAGCGACGAGCTGCTCGACGGTGTCGGCGCCTCGAACGCGGACGCGTCGCAGCTCATACGGGCCGGCTGCTTGCTGGATCGTCCCGAAATTGACCGTCACGGCGGCTTCGTAGCCGGCCGCGTGAGCCGCCACGATCACGGCCCGATTGAACCTTCCCGACGGATAGGCCAGGAAACGGACCGGCTGGCCGAGCCGCTCCTCGAGTAGCCGCTTGGGGGCAACCAGCTGGCGGTTCAGCTCGGCCGGTGCTACCGCCGTCAGGTCGGCGTGGTTGGCGCTGTGGGCTTGAATTGACATCCCGCTCTGCGCCATCTCCTCGAGCTGCGACCAGTTCATGTACCCCGACCGGCCCACCAAGTCAGTCACGATGAAGAACGTGCCGGCCATCCCGAACTTCCTCAGGAGCGGAAAGGCATAGTCGTAGTTGTCGTCATAGCCATCGTCGAACGTCAGCGCCACCGCTGGGGCCGGCAGCTCGTCGCGTCCGGCCCAGTGATCGAGGAGCTGGTCCAGGTAGACGGTCTGGATTCGGTTCTCCGCGAGGTACTTGAGCAGGCCCTCGAATCGATCCGGCGCTACCGTCAGGTCGCGTCGGATCCCGTCTGGATTGGGTGGCAGCAGCCCCACGTGGTGGTACATCAGAATCGGAAGGACGGCGCTTGCCCGGGGCGGCCCCGGTGGAGGCCTGGCGGGGGCTGGGGGAGGCCCGGTCTGAGGCAAGGACGCGGCCTCGACTCCCTGTGCGCCCGACACGGTCGCCGGCGTCGGGGCCGGCAGCTCGTCGCGAGCCGGCCGCGCCGCTCCGACTAAGTCTGGGTGAGGATCGGCGTCGTCCGCGCCCGCAGCCTCGTCGCCCTGATCTGGGGGAGCCGCCGCGGGCCCGAGCGCGCC
The DNA here is from genome assembly GCA_035637315.1 of Chloroflexota bacterium. Lineage (GTDB taxonomy): Bacteria > Chloroflexota > UBA6077 > UBA6077 > JACCZL01 > DASPXK01. The sequence continues at coordinate 6,558 of DASPXK010000235.1, read as the reverse complement.
CGGCAGTACAAACGCCGCCGCCGCTATCAACGCGAAGATCGTTGCGAGGGGAAGCAGATAACGGACGGCAGCGTCCAGCGTTCTGAGGGGCGCTCGCACGCGCTTACTGTACCACTGTGTCGAGGACTGAGGACTGAGGACGTGCCTCTCAGTCCTCAGTCCTCAGTCCTCGCTAGCCTGGCGCTTCGGGCCGCTGCCGCCGGCGCAGGGGCTCGTCCAGGCGCCTGTTCTGGAGTAAGACTACCCCATTCGGATAGCTCTCCAGGGTCCGGTAATCGGCGTCGACGAGCCGACGGACGTAACGGTCCTCGAGCAGCCAGTACTCTGGAAACAGCAAGAAGTCGCTCCGCTCTACCGTGCTGGTGACGTAGTCGCGGTCCTCCCAGACCTTGCGGTCCATCCGCTCCAACGCCATTCTGGAGCCCGTGTACGGCCGTGGCACGAACCACGGAATGGTGCCCAGCGTTCCGCCGGGCTTGAGCGCCGCCGCCCGCTTGGGGCCATCCGAGTAGGCGACGTTCGTGGCGACGTCGAGTCCGAGCGACGCCCAGAGCAAGGGGCCGACCGCCACCATGAGCATGGCTGCGCAGATCCCGGCTGCGAGAACGCGCCAGACCACGCGTACGGGCCCCCACCGCCAGGTGGCGAGCCCCCACCCCCAACCCCCTCCCCCAAGCTTGGGGGAGGGGGCGAGGGGGTGGGGGCTCGCCATCAACCAGCGCCAGATGTTGGCAAGCCCCTGCCCGGCGAACAGGGCGAGCAGCGGCGCGATCTGCGCCATGAAGCGCAGCTCCTTGTGCGGCAGGGCTGAGAGCGCCACGAACATCGCCGCGGCCGCTGCCGCTGGTAGCCACCACTGGGTTGCGCGTGGGCCACGGGCCAGAGCCGGCAGGCCGAGCAGAGCCAGCCCGAAAGGCACGATCCCAAACCACTCCGCCACCCGCCCCGCGTACCACTCGAATGGCTCAGACCCGAATTCGAGCGGAGCTAGGCCGCTGGTTACGTTGTAGTCGAACGAGACGAGCAGGCTGTGGAACGGCGCACCGTAAAAGACCGTCTCCAACGCCGCCTGCGCCAGGACGGTTGCAGCCAGGCCGAACAGGAAAGAGGAATGAGGCATGAGGCATGAGGAAGGCCGGAGTCCGCTCATTCCTCGATACTCATTCCTCATTCCTCGTATGAGTGTCCACGCCCCGATCGGGGCGACGAACGCAATGCCCTGATAGCGCATCATGCAGGCGGTCCCCAGGGCCAGCCCGGCCAGCAGCCACTGCCGCGGCGAGCGTCCAGAAGATAGGAGCCACAGCGTCAGGACCACGAAGAACGTCGATGGCACCTCGGCGAAGGTGCTGACCGACAGGCGGTTGAAGACCGGGTTGGCCGCCACTAGCAGTCCGGCCGCCAGGCCGACGAGCTCGCCGCCCAGCCGCCGCCCGAGCAGGTAGATCAGAGCGACAGTCCCAACGCTGAACAACACGCTGACCAGCCGCAGCGCCCGGACCATCGCCTCACCGCTCGGGTCTGGCCATACCTGGGCCAGGTAGAGAACGGGTACGTACAATACCGGCAGCAGGAGCGGCCGAAGATCCCACCAGTCGATGCCAATGCCGAAGCCGATCTTATAGGCGATGTTGACGTACTCGACGGGGTCACCTTGCTCGAACCCGTAGGCGCGAGCCCAGAGCGCTAGCCGCAGTGCGAGCGCACCCAAGAGCAGGGCGAGCAGCCAGCGGGAACCACGAGTCGCGAGCCGGGAGTCACAAGTCACAGTCAGCGAGTGAGCGAGGCACGCGTCGCGAGTCACGAGTGAGGAGTCCGCGGCACGCTCGACCCGCGACCCGCGACTCGCGACTCGCGACTCGGGGAGCCTCGGCGTAAGGCCCATCTGATCGCGGCGGGATGGTACCACAGGCCAGCGTCAGCCAAACCTTGTCGTTCGTTCCAGTCCTGGCCGGCAACCTGGTCTTTCGGCTGGCCGGGGCGGCGACCGGTCTGATGCTGACCCTGTACGTTGGCTGGATCAACCGCGAGCTGTACCCGGTTTCCGCCACGACGCTTGGTCTGCTGGCTGGCAGCTTTTACCTGGTCGAGATCGTCGGTGCCCCGCTGCTGGGAGCGCAAAGCGATCGCCGCGGACGCCGTCCGTTCCTGTTAGTCGGGCCGGCCCTCGGCTGCTTCGCCGTCCAACTGACGGGGCTCACGACGGCCCTTGGGCTCCTCTTCCTGACGCGCCTGCTCGAGGGACTCGTCGGAGCGGCCGTCACGCCAGCCCTGCTCGGCCAACTGGCGGAGCGGACCGAGGGTGACCCGGTCCTGCGCGGGCGGGTGATGAGCATGTTCGAGGCGGGGACCGCGCTCGGGTTGACTTTCGGCTCGGTCAGCGGATCGCTCTTGTGGGACGTACTCGGGCGGCCGGGCTTCTTCGTGATCGCTGCCCTCTACCTGGTCAGTCTGGCGCTGTTCTGGAGGACGGACGATAGACGGTGGGCGACAGACGACGACCGCCCGCCGACTGCCGCCAATAGTCCGTCGTCGGTCGTCGGTCGTCCGTCTTCTCTTATCACCAGCCTTCAGACGGTGGTGGGCTACCGGTCTCTGCTCGGATTCATGCCAGCCTGGCTAGCCGTCAATGCCGTGGTGGGACTATGGCTGACGCACGCAATCTTTCAGATGAGCGCCGGCCGCGAGATGGCGGGCCAGTACCTGGTGGGCGCCTTTCCAGGACGGACCATCGCGGCGATCCTGAGCGGCTACGCGATCACTTTTGGGATCGGGCTGGCCGGCTGGGGATACGCGTTTCGATGGCTCGGCGAGGTGACCATGATGCGGATCGCGCTGGTCGGGATGCTGGGGGCGGCGGCCTCCATCCTGGCCATGAACCACTCAGGTGGTCCAGGGCCGCTGTTGTGGGCGGCCGTGGGCTGTTTTGGCGTCTCGGTGCTAGTGGAAAGCGGTTTCGCGCCCGGCGCGGTCAGCTACCTGGCAAGGCTGTCCTCGGAGATGCGCCAGGACCGCGGGCTGGTGATGGGGCTGTACTCCGTAGTGCTCGGGCTTGGCCAGTTGCTGGGCGGCTGGATCGGAGGTCCGTTCGCCGACCGCTGGGGGATGGACGGCGTGCTGGGTCCGACGTTTGGACTGGGCCTCCTGGCGCTTTGGCTCACGCTCAGACTCAAGCGGGAGAGCTGAGCGGTCCCGCTCACCAGAAGACTGAAGTGAGCGTCCCCCCTCTCCCGCTGGGAGAGAACAAGTGCGCTTCGCGGGGCCGGGGTGAGGGCTAGTTCGCGCCTGGCCAGGTTTGGAGCTATGGTTGGGTGACGGCCGGGGCGTAGCCCTCACCCGGCCTCGCTGCGCGAGGCCGGCCTCTCCCAGAGGGAGAGGCGAAAACGAGGATGCTCCGAGCCCAGAGCGATGCGCGACCCCGTTTGTCGTTCTTCCCGAGGCGCGATACCTTATGAGTCTGAACTAGCCCGAGGAGCCAAGGGTGTCTCGAGCCGGCCTGGCGATCCTGGTCAATAGCGACGACCCGTTCAACGCCAAGACGGCGGTGGGCGTCTTGCGCTACGGCGCCGACCCGATCGTGGCGCTGGTCGACCCCGAGCGAGCCGGGCAGACCGCCGCCGACGTCTACGGCATCCGTGCGGACGTGCCGATCGTAGCCAGAGTAGCCGATCTACCTGCGGTGACCGACTCGCTCCTGATCGGCATCGCCGCGCGAGGCGGCCAGCTGCCCGACGAGATGCGCTCGGAGATCATGGCTGCCATCGAGCGCGGCATGGACGTGCTCAACGGCCTGCACACGTTCCTGGCCGACGACCCGGTCTTCGCAGCCGCGGCGCGCGAGAAGGGCGTCCAGCTTATCGACCTGCGGCGAGTCCCGGACGAGCTTCCGGTTGGGCTGGGGCTGCTGCATCGAGAGGGCAGCCGCGTCGTGCTCACCGTTGGGAGCGACTGTAACGTGGGCAAGATGTCGGCGGCGCTGGAGCTGGACTTGCTGGCGCGCCGGCGCGGGCTGCGCTCGACCTTTGTAGCGACCGGCCAGACTGGGATCATGATCGCCGGCAGCGGGATCGCCGTCGACCGGGTCATCTCGGACTTCGTGGCCGGGGCGATCGAGCAGATCGTGGTCCTGGCGGCGGAGGAGTATGACTGGGTGTTTGTGGAAGGTCAGGGCTCGCTCGTCCACCCGGGCTATTCGGGCGTCACGATGGGCCTCATGCATGGCACCGCGCCCGAACTGATGGTCCTGTGCCATCAGCCCACTCGGCGCTGCATCCGCCGTTATGAGGTGCCGATCCCGCCACTGTCCGAGCTGGTCAGGATCCACGAAGAGGCGGCCAGTTGGCGGGCGCCGAGCTGCGTCGCGGCCATCGCCCTGAACACTTACGACCTGGACGAGCAGGCGGCGCTAGCAGCCATCGCGCGGGCTGGAGATGAGACCGGCCTGCCCGCCCAGGACGTCGTCCGCTTCGGCGCGGCCAAGCTGCTCGACGCGCTCGTCGGATGAGTTCCCCCCGCGTCCGTTTCGAGCCGCTGGACCTGCCCCTGAGAGACCCGTTCGGGATCTCTCGAAGAACGACGACCGTCGCCCGCAACGTCCTGGTGCGAGTGGAGTGGGAGGGGCTGGAAGGGCTCGGCGAGTGCGCGCCCAACGCCTATTACGGGGAATCCCAGGAGACCGTGCTCGCCTGGCTGCCGCGCCTCGCCGACGTCGTGCCAGACAACCCGCTGGCGATTCGCCGGGTCGCCACGGCGCTCGAACGTACGGCCGGCGCGAACCCGGCCGCGCGGACTGGTCTGGAGCTTGCTCTCTGGGACCTGCTCGGCAAACTCCACGGCGCGCCGATCTGGCGAATCTGGGGCCTGGCTGGACCAGTGCCGGGAAGCTCGTTTACGATCGGCATCGACACGCCGGCCCGGATGGCCGAGAAGGCCCGCGCCGCGGCGGAGTTCCCGCTCCTCAAGGTGAAAGTCGGCACCCCACACGATGAAGCGAACCTGAGCGCAATCCGCGAGGCCCGCCCTGACGCCACGATCCGCGTCGATGCGAACGGCGCCTGGTCGGCAAAGGAGGCGCTAGCCAGGTTGTCCGGCCTGGAAGAGTATGACCTAGAGCTGATCGAGCAACCGGTCGAGGCCGGCGACCTGGAAGGGTTGGCTCTCGTGGCCAGCCGGACCAGCCTGCCGGTCTACGCGGACGAGGGCTGCGTCACCGCGCGCGACGTGCCGAACGTTGGCGGCCGCTGTGACGGGGTGGTGGTGAAGCTCCAGAAGTGTGGCGGACTGCTCGGCGCCCTCGAGCAGGTCCACACCGCTCGGGCGCACGGTCTCAAGGTGATGCTCGGCTGCATGGTGGAGAGCGGTCTGGGCATCAGCGCGGCGGCGCAGATCGCGACCCTCGCGGACACGCTCGACCTGGACGGAAACCTGCTCCTGACGACCGACCCATTCAACGGAGTGGCGGCGCACCACGGCCAGCTCGAACTGCCGGCCGGCCCTGGATTGGGCGCAGCCCTTAAAACCTAACCCCCCAGCGGGGCTAGGTTAGTCACGACCGGTTGCGCTTCAGCTCGAAGAAGTACTTGTCCTTGCTCAGCGCCGCCACGTGGTCGAACAGCTCGCCAGCCTCCTCCCCGCTCGGGACTGGGTTGATGACCGGCCCGAAGATCGGCGGGCCGCCGTCGATCACGAGCGTCGCCACGCCAAATCCGCCCTGCTCAGCAATCAGCTTGTGCTCGGCGACGTACTCCCGCTCGGTCGACGGATCGCCGAGCGCTTCGTCGTAGAGGCTCGAGCTCAAGCCGGCCTCTTCAAGCGACGCCTTGACGACCGAGACCTCGGCGAGATCCTCCTTGCGCTCGTGTCGCGCCTTGCCCAGCGCCAGGTAGAGTCGATCGATCGCGTCCTCCCCGCCCAGCCGGCGCGCCAGTGTCATCGTTCGAAACGGCGCACGGCTGGCGCGCTGAGAATCCCGGGCGTGATCGGTGCCACGGTTGATCTCCTCGAGGCTCAGAAACTTCCAGTGGACGTCGATCGGGCGGACCTTGGCGACCTCGCGGACCCACAACGAGGTGCGCCATGCCCAGGGACAGAGCGGATCGAAGTAGAAATCGACCGAGGTCCTTCCGTTGCCCTTCGCTGCCACGTTACCCTCCTTATACAGATGCCACCTTGACACGCCCGAACAGCGGACCCGTCAAATCTATTCCCAACCCTCAACAGCATCGTAGCATTAGATGGCCCCGGCCGGGCCGAGAGGAGAGAGCGTGAACGAACTGCTTGGTGGCAACCGACTCCGGGAGTTGGTCGAGCTAGCGAGCCGCGTCGGCGAGCGGCTACGCGCTCGCGGTGAGACAGTCGCGGTCGGCGAGTCCTCCGCCGGCGGTTTGATCGCGGCGGTGCTGCTGGCCATCCCAGGAGCCTCTGTCTACTTCCAGGGCGGCGCGGTGGTGTATACGCGGACCGCCAAGAGCGCACTGCTAGGACTGAGCGACGCGCAACTGGCCGACCCGAGGCCGGCAACCGAAGGGCACGCACTGGTTCTGGCTCGGGCGGCGCGCG
>DASPXK010000234.1:0-10987 GCA_035637315.1 Chloroflexota bacterium | reverse complement strand
CGTCCTGACGGGGCGGACCTTCGGGCCATACGAGCTCCAGGACATGCTCGGGCGAGGCGGCATGGGCGCCGTCTACCGCGCCTACCACCGCACCCTTCAGCAGCACCGCGCCATCAAGATCCTGCCGCCCCACTTCGCGGCCGACGAGAACTTCGTCGAGCGTTTCCGCCGCGAGGCGATGATCGCGGCCGGGCTGCGCCACCCGAACATCGTCCAGATCTACGACGTAGGCGAGGAGGGCGATCTCCACTACATCGTCATGGAGCTGGTCGAGGGGCGCTCGCTGCGGGAGGTTACCCGCTCGTTGGGCCCGCTCCAGCCCGACTACGCCGTACGGCTCCTGAAGCAGCTCGCCGATGCGCTCGACTACGCTCACGGGCGCGAGGTCCTGCATCGCGATATCAAGCCAGGCAACGTGATCGTGGCGCCCGACGATCACCTGACCCTGGTCGACTTTGGGATCGCCCGCGCGGCCAATGAGACGCGCCTGACCCGCACCGGGCTGATGGTTGGCACCCCGGAGTACATGGCGCCAGAGGTGGTGACTGGTGCCGGCAGTGGCAAGAGCGCCGATCTCTACGCGCTCGGGGTGCTGGCCTATGAGATGTTCACGGGGCACGTGCCGTTCGGTGGGACCGATACGCCGGCCGTCATTTACGCCCAGGTCCACAAGCCGCCGCCCTCCCCGCGCTCCTTCCGTGCCGACCTACCGGACGCGGTCGAGGGGGCGCTCCTTCGCCAGCTCGCGAAGGAGCCCGCCGAGCGCTTTCCGACCGCCCGCGGCTTCGTCGAGGCGCTGGCTGCCGAGGAGCGGCCGGCCGAACGCCTGGCAGCCGGCTGGAGCACCCGGATCGAGCCGGCCACTCCCCTCGCGCCGGACGGCAGCCGCGTCTCCGCGCCCACCCTGACCCCGCCTCCGATGGCCGCGCCGTCGGCCGTTTCGACTCCTGCTCCGCCCACCGTTCGCGGCTATGGCGAGGAAGCCACCGCTCCGGGCCGCGCGGTCGACCAGACGATCACCCGGGTCGAGCGTCGCGGCATCTCGCCGCTGTTCCCGGCCCTGGCCGTCGTCGTACTGGTCGCGCTGGGCGCGCTAGCGCTCTTTCAGATGAGCGTGATCAGCATCGGCGTCACCGAGACTCCCAAGCCCGCCGGCGGGCCAACTCTCGCGCCGGCGGTCCAGCCTGTGGAGGCAGCGAAGCCGGCCGAGGTCGCCGTGGCCCCGCCGCAGGCCGAGACGTCCAAAGCGCCCACTCCAACGACGGTCGCCCCGACGGCTACGGTCGCCCCGGGTCCCGCGGCCCCGGGTCCGCAGCAGCGCCTGCAGCAGGCCCAGGCGGCGCTGGCCGCTGGCGACTTCCAGACCGGGCTGCCCACCCTGCTCGCGCTCAAGCAGACCGACCCCGGCCTGCCGGGCCTGGACGCCGCCCTGTACAAGGCATCTATCGACTACGGGAAGATCCTGCTGGACCTCGGCAACCTGGACGGCAGTTACGCGCAGTACGGAGCCGCGCTGGGCCTGAGGGCAAATGATCCGGCGGCGTTGGACGGCCAGAAGCAGGTCGTGCTGCTCAAGGACTGGCGCGAGATGGAGGCCGCCTGGGGCAAGGACGACGAGGCCGCGATCACGGCGTTGGAGCAGATCATGCAGGTCGACCCCAACTACCGCGAGACGCGCCAAAAGCTGTATGCGCTGCTGGTCTCCAAAGCCGACCGCCTGCTGAGCGGGGGCGACCGCGACGCGGCATTCCCGGTCCTCATGCGGGCCCTCGAGGTCAATCCGGATGGGGCCGAGGCGCGCCAGCGACTGGCCGCGTACACGCCCACACCAACCGTCGAGTCGCCATCGACGCCAGGTGGGCCGGTCCGCCCGTCTCAGCCCGCTCAGCCAGCGCCAAAGCCGGCCCAACCGTCTCAACCGGCCCCGGCCCCTGGGCAGCCGCGTCCATTTGCCCCGGGGCTATGAGTCGAAGCACGAGTGGAAATTTGAAGTGAATCGGGGGAGGACTCCTATGGGTCGACTAGCCAGGCTCGGACAGATCGGCTTTCTTCTGATCGGACTGGTTCTTGCCGGCCGGCCGGGCGGGGTCAACGGACAGCTTCCGTGCGCCGAGGTGCTCTACGAGGCGGTCGGGAAGTCGATCATTACCTGCCAGATGGGCTCGCCGTCGGCCGAAGGCACGACGGTCCCTGGCGACCTGAGCCGGGTCGACGACCAGCGCGCCTACCAGTTCCGGGTCGGCCCGGAGCCCCGGTCGGCGTACATTTATCTTGGCGACCAGTGGTACGACATGGAGGCCGGGCTGTATCGCGAGAACCTGGGCCAGGAGATCGCGCGCTGGAAGTTCTTGCGCGCCTCTCAGGAGACGGGATCGCGGGTCCTCCAGTTCGTGCAGCCGGATAAGATCGTCCGCAGCATGGAGCCCAACACCAATTACCTGCTCGTCGTCCAGACAGCGGGCGAAGTAGGCTTCGACCCAAGCAAGGGGTTCACGCTGCGGGTGGCGCTGGGCGCGCCGATCTGCGGCGACAAGCTCAGCCCTGACGAGCGCTATCTGGTTACGATCACCTTCCAGCCCGAGAAGCCCGGTCCATTCGATCTGATGACCTTCAACGTCAACGTCGCGCCGCCCTACAGCGACCTGTTCGACTTCGATTGGCAGATCGACGGGCGGCCGGCCGGGTCGGGCCTGACCATCCAGCAGCCTGTCCCGGGCCTGCAGAAGACCCCGCTCGGAGCTCACAAGGTCACCGTCACGGCAAAGGGCGCTCGCGTATATCCGGACCCTGACCAGCCCAGCATCCCGCTGGACGGTGGCTCAATGGCGGTTGACTGCGCGTTTGTGGCGTTATGAGCGCCGTCAGTCGCGTGGTCCGCGTGTGGCTGTGCGCCTGGCTGGCCGCGGCGGCGCTGCTGCTCGTACCGCCGTCGTCAGTGAAAGGCCAGCCGACGTGTGCAGGCGACTACGACACTCCAGCCACTGCCTGCGACCTGGGCTCACCGGACGCCCAAGGCATCAACGTTCGCGGCACGTTCGACCACGTTGGCCAGTTGCGGGTCTTCCGCTTTCGAGCGGGTCGAGAGCCCGCCACGGTCCACGTTTTCCTTGGCGACCTTTATTACCCCGCGGATATGACGCTCTGGCGCGGCGGCCCAGCCGCCGAGGAGTTTGGCCGGCTTGGCCTGGCCGTGTGCGATCGGGTTAGGGGCTGCCTGGCGGAGGCCCGTCGCTTCCAGCGGAGGGTCGTCCAGTTCGTCGAGCCAAGCGCGATCGTCGAACGAGTCGATCCGGGCGGCAGCTACCTGATCGTCGTCAAAGCCCGCGACGACCCGAGCTTCGACCCATCGCGTGGCTTCACGCTCCGGGTGGCGCTCAGCCCCCCGGTCTGCGGGGCGGATCGAGATCCGGACGAGCGCTACTTGCTGACCCTGGCGATCGAGCCCGACCGTGCGCGGTTCTATGACCTGCTGAGCTTCACCGTCTTCATGTCGCCGCCGTTTGCCGATCTGTTCGACTTCGACTGGCAGATCGACGGCCAGGCCGTGGCGGCCGGCTGGGGGCCGCAGCTCCAGCGCGCGGCGACAGACCTGCCGCGGACCAGCGGCGAGCACCGGGTGCGGGTCACGGCTCGCGGCGCGCGCCCCTACCCCGACCCTGACCAGCCCGAGATCCCGCCGACGATCTCCCTCGAGTGCCCGTTCAGGGTGACGTGACGTGACTCATCGGTACCGATTTGTAGCCCCATAATTGCCGGCGTGTCCCCCACGCCTGGCTCGCCCAACGGCGGCAGGTCCTCGCTGCCCCTGGCCTTGCTGGCAGTGGTCGTCCTGATCTGGGCTAGCAACAGCATCGTCACCAAGCTTGCCCTTCGCGAGACGACGCCGGCCCTGCTCGCGGTCGTTCGCTTCAGTCTGGCCACGACTTGCTTCCACCTGCCGCTCTTCCTGGCCATGCGCCGACTCGGGCCGCAGCTCGAGCCTTGGGAGTGGCTCCGGCTCGGCGCCGTGGGTGTCCTCGGGCAGGCCAGCAGCACCCTCCTGTTCACTATCGGGATCTCCATGACCACGGCCACGTTCGCCGGCCTGATGTTGATGACCGGACCGCTCTGGACGGCGCTGCTGGCCTGGCTAGTTCTCGGCGAGGGCCTCGGCCGAGCTCGGGCCGTGGGCATGTGCGTGGCCTTCGCGGGGGCCGGCGTCCTGGCGACCGGCGGACGCCTCGATGCAATCGACCCGCCGGTCATGCTGGGCAGCGCCTACCTGATGGCAGCCCAGCTGGCGTGGGGCGGCTACACCTTGATGGCCAAGCCGCTCCTGGCTCGACACCCACCCCTGCTGGTCGTCGCCGCCGCCAACGTGTTCGCGATGCTCGCGCTGTGGCCCTCGACCGCGCTGCTGGGCGCCTGGACCGATCTGCCGCGGGTCGTCGATTGGCCGGCCTCCACCTGGCTGGCGGTCCTGTACCTTGTCATCTTTACGGGGGCGGGCAGCCAGGTCCTTTACATCTACGCCTTACGTGACGTATCGGCCTCACAGGCGATCTCGTTCATGTACCTGCAGCCGATCTTCACGGTCGCCCTCGCCGCCGTGGTCCTTGCCGAGCGGCCCACCCTGCTCACGTTGTATTGCGGCGCCCTTATCCTGTTCGGCCTCTGGCTCGTGAATCGCCCTCGCTAAACGTCGAAAGTCGAAAGTCGAAGGTCGAAAGTCAGGCGAGGGCCTCGGATCTCCCCTTTCGACCTTCGACTTTCGACTCTCGGCTCGCTTCGGCGCACGCCTCGGCCAGTCGACGAGCGCCCTCGCGAATGTTGTCTCGGCTGGTGGCGAAGCTGAGCCGGATATGGCCTTCGCCGCCGGGCCCATACTCCGTCCCGCTCCTCACCGCTACACCCCGCTCGCGCAGGAAGCTGGTCATCTCGCGAGCCGGCATGTCGGCCGAATACTTGACGAAGGCGTAGAACGTCCCCTCTGGCGGCCGCCACGACAGGCCCTCGGCATCCCTGAGCAGCTCGTCGAGCATCCCTCGGCGGTGGGCATACTCCTCCACCATCCGGGCCGGGTAGTCCGTCGGCGTGGTCAGGGCCACCAGGCCGGCTCGTTGGACGGCTGCGTTGACGTAGCTAACGGCCGTGCGGTGCACGATCAGCGCCGCTTTGGCCATCCCGTCGAGCGCCGCCAGGTAGCCCAGTCGCCAGCCGGTCATGGCGAATGTCTTGGAGAAGGTCTGCACGAATAGGAGCCGATCGGCCAGTTCGGGGAAGTCGAGCGCCGAGACGTGCTGGCGGCCGTCGAAGATGATGTGGTCGTACGCCTCGTCGGCCAGGAGCAGCAGGTCGCGCTCCACGCAGAAGGCCGCCAGCGCCTCCAGTTCGTCGCGTCTGAAGACCACGCCGGTCGGGTTACATGGGTTACACAGGATCACCATGCGGGCCCGCGGGCCGGCCGCCGCGCGAAGCGCATCCAGGTCCAGGTGGAGGTCATCGGTCAGCGGGACGTCGGTCACCTCGGCCCCGACTGAGGCGGCCACGTCGCCATACAACGAGAACGTCGGCTGCGGGACCAACACCTGGTCGCCCGCGTCGAGGAAGGCAGCCATGCCGCCGAAGATCGCGCCGCTGCCGCCGATAGTGATCGTCACGTCGTCGGCGGTCCAGGCGAGACCGGACCGCTTCGAGAGCTGGTCGGCGATGACTGCCCGCAGCTCCGGGTCGCCCTGGTAGGGCGGGTAGTGAGTGTAGCCGCGCTCGACGGCGTCGCCCAGCGCTTCGACGATGTGGGGCGGGGTGGGGAAGTCGGGGTCGCCCGTATGGAGCGGGATCACGCCCGGACTCGGTGGGGCCGAGTGGCCCGCGCGCTCGGACTGTTGAAGCCGACGAACTGCCGCCGAGGGCTGCCGCACGATCACCTCCTGCCCGCTGGCTCACGAACGCTGCAGTCGACCAGATAGCAACAACGCGTCTTGAGCGGGATAAAAGAACGCCACCAAGCCCCGCGCCGCCCGCGCCCCGGAGCTTAGCATAGGCCTGTGCTCACCTGTCCAGGGCGGCGAGAGGACGACAACCTTCGGCCGCTCCGCGCGTTTCGCGGCCACTAATCCACGAGAGTCCCGTAATGCCGCCGACCCCGAGCAGCCAGCCGACCCGCCGGGCCAGGCCGGAACGGGCTTCTGATGACGCGCTACCAGGGAGTAGGTTCGGACACGCCAGCCCGGCCGACTTTCAAGATCGATACCACGTTACCGACAACGTGGTAGACGATCCAAAAGCGCGGGCTGGCATAGACCGTGTACACGGCGGGTGGCCGCACGAGCACGAGTTTTACCCGGTTGTCGATAGCTGGATCGGCCTGGATCAACCTGAAGAGCCGTGCCACCTCTTGGCGATCAGATCGGCTGTAGGTCCGTACAGTCGCGAGGACGCTCTCAGCAATCAAGAGCGTATGGACGGGCACGAGCTTCAGGCCAAGTCGAGCGCCCGCTTGAACTCGGCGAAGGAGATCATCCGCCCTTCGCGCTCGTCCTCAAGCCCGCGATCGAGGCCGGCGATGAACTCCCTGTCTCGGAGCATGGCGGTGCGCAGCCGGCCCGCGCGTTCCTCGAGTCGAACCGCGAGCTCCTCTTCCGCAGTCAGCTCACCGCTCATCACCTGGCCTCCTTGCGCTTCCACTGAGAGCGCGCCATCCTACATCATCGACAGGCTGGGTGCCGACAACGGCATACACCCTTTTGCGCGGGAGGTCTGCCCCGGCAGGTTGCCAGGCGGCCCCGCGTTGATCCCCGCCAGCCAGCGCAACGCGCTATATTGACGTGCCGAGACCTTGTCCACCGCCGAGACGCGGAGAGCGCAGAGATTAAGTATTTGAAGGCTCTGTGCGCTCTGCGTCTCTGACCAGATGACGAACTGGACAGTCGGAGCGGGATAGCGGATTCGAACCGCCACCAGAAGCTTGGAAGGCTTCTGTGCTGCCGTTACACCAATCCCGCGCGGGCAGCCCCTCGGGCCATGGGATTTTACCTTGGCCCGCCCGCCTGGCGCAGCCTCGCGTGCTGCCTACTGCCTCGTGAGATACGCCCCAAGGCCCTCCTCGAGTGGCGCGAAGGTGATCCCGAACACCTCCTCGGTCCTAGTCGGGTCGACTCGAACGTCCATGGTGATGAAGTCGACGGCGTCCGGCGAGAGAGGCGCGTTGGGGAGGTACTGCAAGATGCTGGCTGGGATCTTCACTAGCCAGGCCGGCTGCCGGACGAGCAGGCGTCGCTTGCCGAGCACCTTCATCACCGTCCCGAGAACCTCGTCCATGGTCAGCGCCTCGTGGGTACCAACTTCGAATACGCCGTTAGTCGCTCGTGGCTCGTCCACCGCCATGGCCACGATCTTCGCCAGGTCGAAAACGGAGACGGGCTGAACTCGCTCCTGGCCCGCCACGATGATTGGCACGATCGGCAGGTACTTGACGAATGCGATGAACTTGTTGAGACTCCGGTCCTCGGGGCCGTACACCCAGGAGGGTCGGATGATCACGTACTCCATCCCGCTCTCGACGATCGCGCGCTCGGCGCGCGCCTTGGCCCGCCACCAGGGCTTGTCGCGTCCCGGCGCCACGCCCGCCCCACTCAGGTAGACGAACCGCCGGACGCCGCTCTTCATACAGGCGGCCACCATCCGCTCGGTGCCGTCCCCATCCACGCGCTCGTAGGTCCAGCCCCGCCTGGGATTCTCGACGGGATGATTCGGGAACTGGACGCAATGGACGACCGCCTCGATTTGCTCGGACGCCCTGGCGTGCGAGCTCGCATCCGCGACATCGCCCTGGACGTATCGCGCGACGCCCTCGCGCCGCGTGGCCGCCGCTGGATCGCGGGTCATGACCGCGATCGTGTGGCGGCCGCCTTTCGCCAGTTCGTCGACGACGTGTGAGCCGATGAATCCAGTCCCGCCGGCGACCAGGACCTCCACGCGGCGCCTCCGGGCCGGCCCTCGATCACGGCCGGCGCTCTCCATTCTACGCTGCGGCGGCACCGATCTCCGGCGCCCGGCCGGCTCCGCGTCTCCCCTCCCCCACGCTTGGGGGAGGGGGCAGGGGGTGAGGGCAGCAGCCTCCCCCACGCTTTAGGGGAGGGGTAGGGAACAAGTGCGCTTCGCGGGGTGAGGGCCAGCCGAGGTGGGGCGTCAATAGAGACCATTTTGGGACGTGTTCTGTCGCCACGAGCATCAACATCTTGACGTGCAGGGGTGGTCAACCACTATATTTTGTGTCCAATGGTGGCTGACGGCGCGGGAGACGTTTCATCAGAGAGGACCGACCACTGACAGGTTTAGGACCCAGGGGCGGCGCCGGAAAGCGAGGCAGCCCCGCGGCCATTGGCCGCTGGGGCGCCTCTCGTGCGCAGCGGATAACGAGCGATCTCTTGGACCAGGAGACTGCCCCCCCAACCCCCCCAAGCTTGGGGGGGCCAGGGGGGGCAGGTCGACTGCGCGCCCCAGATACGAAGTCACAAAGACGGCCGCCTCTCCACGGGGGCGGCCGTCTGGCTATCCGTCGTCGAGACGGGTACGGGATACCTGCCCGAGGCAGGCCGTGCCCGGTGAGGTGGAGGTGGACATGGCCGCAACCATGACGAGCGTGACATTGGATGTGGGGGTGCCTGGCCTGGCGCCGGCCGACCGGCTCCACAGCGGGCGGCTGCGCCAGGCGTACGGCTTCGACGACGTGGCGATCGTGCCAGGCTCGGTGACCGTCGATCCGGCCGAGGTCGATCTCTCCTGGACGCTCGGGCCGTATCAGCTCCGCTTGCCGGTCCTGGCGGCGGCGATGGACGGCGTCGTCGACCCACCCTTCGCGATCCAGCTTGGCCGCCTCGGTGGACTGGCCGTCTTGAATCTGGAGGGCCTGCAGACCAGGTACGAGCGCCCATCCGAGCAGCTAGCCGCCATCGCCGAAGCCCCGGCCGAGCGGGTGACCGGGCTGATGCAGGAGCTGTATCAGGCCCCGATCCGCGACGAGCTGGTCGAACGGCGCGTGGGCGAGATCAAGGCTGGCGGTGTCCTGGCAGCGGTATCAGCCACACCCTCCATGGCCGAGCGACTCGGTCCGCTCGCCGTCGGGGCCGGCGCGGATGTCTTCGTCGTTCAGTCCACCGTTACCACGGCTCGCTATCTTTCCTCGGGCCCCCACCTCGATTTCGAGCGCTTCTGCCGTGCGGTGCGAGCTCCCGTCGTGGTCGGCAATTGCGTCTCGTTCTCGGCGGCCCTCGAGCTGATCGCGACGGGCATCGCGGGCCTCCTGGTAGGGGTTGGCCCGGGCGCCGCCTGCACTAGCCGCGAGGTGCTCGGGATCGGCGTCCCCCAGGTCACCGCCACGATGGACTGTGCCCAGGCACGCGACCTCTATTACCGCGAGAGTGGGCGCTACGTGCCGGTCATCACCGACGGGGGGATGCGGACTGGCGGGGATGTCTGCAAGGCGATCGCGAGTGGCGCGGACGCCGTCATGCTAGGCTCGCCGTTCGCGCAGACCCTCGAAGCGCCCGGCGAGGGACACCACTGGGGCATGGCGACGCCACACAGCGCCCTGCCGCGCGGTACTCGAATCCGCGTCGGCGTGAGCGGAAGCCTGGAACAAGCGCTGTTCGGCCCCACCTCGCGAACCGATGGGACGCAGAACTTGATCGGCGCGCTCCGGACGTCCATGGGCGCCTGCGGCGTGACCAGCATCTCTGAGATGCACGGCGTGGAGATGGTGATCGCGCCGGCGATCAAGACCGAGGGCAAGGCGTGGCAGCTGGCGGGCGCCACGTGAGCGACGGCGAGTCGCACCGCGTGGCCGTCTCCGGCGACGTCGAGGTGGGCACCTACCTCGAGATCGGTGGCGTGGCGGCGCTCCGCGAGCCGGGGTCGGCCGAGCCGCCGATGTCGGAGTCCTCCCCGCCCACGACCGACTGCGTGGTGATCCTCGACTTCGGCTCCCAATACAGCCAGCTCATTGCTCGGCGCGTGCGCGAGTGCCACGTCTACTGCGAGCTGTTGCCGCATGACGCCGATCCGGAGCGGGTGTTGGCCAGCCAGCCGCGCGGCTTCATCCTGAGCGGCGGCCCAGCCAGCGTCTACGAGCCAGGCGCACCCACGATCCCCAGCTTCATCCTGGAGAGCGGCCTGCCAGTGCTGGGTATCTGCTATGGCATGCAGCTCCTGGCTCACCAGCTTGGGGGGACGGTCGCCCCCAGCGCCAAGCGCGAATATGGCCACGCGCGCCTGCGCCTGAGTGACGCGCGTGAGCCAATCTTCGCCGATCTGCCGGACAACTTTCCCGTCTGGATGAGCCACGGGGACAGTATTACGATGCTGCCGAGCGGGTTCCGAGCGGCCGCTACCAGCGACAACTCGCCCGTCGCGGCCATGGTCGACGGCCACGGCCGGGTCGGGATCCAGTTCCATCCTGAGGTCGTCCACACGCCGCTCGGCAAGCTGATCATCCGCAATTTCCTGGTCAACGTCTGCGGCTGTGAGGGCAACTGGACGTCCGGCTCCTACATCGAGCAGGCCGTCCGGGACATCCGCGCCCGGGTGGGCGGCGGCAGCGTGATCTGCGCCCTGTCGGGCGGGGTCGATTCGGCGGTTGCGGCCACGCTGATCCATCGAGCCGTTGGCGACCAGCTGACCTGCATCTTCGTGAACAACGGCTTGCTGCGGCGCGAGGAGCCAGAACGGACCGTGGCGACCTTCCGCAAGCACATGAAGATGAAGCTGCGAGTGGTGGACGCGTCGAAGCGTTTTCTAGAGCGCCTGGGAGGCCTGGTCGACCCCGAGCAGAAGCGGCGGATCGTCGGCGACGAGTTCATCCGCGTCTTCGCGGAGGAGGCTGGCCGACTCGGCCAGATCGACTTCCTCGCCCAGGGCACGCTGTATCCGGACGTCATCGAGAGCACCACGCCCGAGACGAAGGCGGCGGCGCGGATCAAGACCCACCACAACGTGGGCGGGCTGCCCC
>DASPXK010000233.1:0-14894 GCA_035637315.1 Chloroflexota bacterium | reverse complement strand
GCAGGACGACGCCAACTAGGATCGGGACTCCCACGACGCCGCTGAGGATGCGGAGGCCGAGCACAGGTCAGGAATGAGGAGTGAGGTCCGAGGAATGAGGGCTGAGGGGAGCTACTGCGTCCTCATTCCACATGCCTGATGCCTCGTTAGACGCTTCCGAAGCGGCGCTCGCGATGGCTGAAGTCGTGCACGGCCCGCGCCAGCTCTTCCTTGCTGAAATCGGGCCAGTAGAGAGGCGTGCACCAGTACTCCGCGTAGGCGGCCTGCCAGAGCAGGAAGTTGCTCAGCCGCATCTCGCCAGCCGTGCGAATGATCAGATCCGGGTCACGCAGACCACCGGTGTAGAGATAGCGGCTGAAGAGCTGTTCGTCCAACTGTTCGGGGGCGACCCCGTCCCGAATCAGTTTTCGCGCCGCCTCGACGATCTCGGCCCGGCCCCCGTAGTTGAAGGCGACGTTGAGCGTAAGGCGGCTATTGTGGCGGGTCAGGTCGACGGCGTACAGGACTCGCTCCTGCAGCTGCGGTGGAAGCCCATCGAGCGAGCCGATGTGGCGCAGCCGAACGCCGTTGGCGTGAAGCTCAGCCGTCTCGCGGTCGATCACCTCGCCGAGAATCTCCATCAAACCCGAGACCTCGTCGTCCGGGCGGCGCCAGTTCTCGGTCGAGAAAGCGTACAGCGTCAGGATCTCGATCCCGAATTCGATACAGCCCTCGATGACCCGGCGGATGTTCTCGGTCCCAGCGCGATGTCCTGCCAGCCGTTCGAGGCCGCGCTCGTTCGCCCAGCGCCCGTTGCCATCCATGATGATCGCCACGTGCTGGGGGACTGAGGCGAGCGGTGGGGCGGGTCGGCCAAGGGTCTGGGGCTGTGTGGCCATCAAACTTCCTTGACCTCCTTCTCCTTGCGGTCCGCCACCTCGTCGACCTGCTTGACCGCAGAGTCGGTCAGCTTCTGAACCCGCTCCATAGCTCTACGCAGGTCGTCCTGGGAAAGCTTGCCGTCTCGCTCCAGCCTCTTCAGCTCGGCGTCGGCGTCGCGGCGACAGTTGCGGACCGCGACCTTGGCCTCCTCGGCTCGTCGGCGGACCTGCTTGGCCAGCTCCTGGCGACGCTGCTCGGTCAACTGAGGCAGCGCTAGGCGGATGACTGTCCCATCGTTGTTTGGGTTCAGGCCAAGGTCCGACTTCTGGATCGCCCGCTCGATCGCTCCAATCAGGCTCTTGTCCCAGGGTTGGATGACCAGCAGCCTTGGCTCAGGCACTGTGATGGTGGCGAGCGCGTTGACTGGCTGCATCGATCCCCAGGCCTCGACCTGCACCTTGTCCAGCAGGGACGGTGAAGCGCGCCCGGTTCGGATAGTGCCGAGGTCCTGTCCGAGGATCTCGACCGCTCGCGACATTTTGCGCTCGCCCTCGCCCAGGACGGAGTCGACTTCGCTCATGAGATCAGGGTCCCCACGTCCACGTCGCCGCTCACGATCCGCTTGAGGTTGGAGCGATTTCGCAGGTCAAAGACGATGATCGGAAGCTTGTTGTCCATGCACAGCGACAGGGCGGTGGTGTCCATCACTTTGAGGCCGCGTTCCAGCGCTTCCATATAGCCCAGACGGCCGAACTTCTGGGCGTCCGGATTGGTCCTCGGGTCCGAGTCGTACACCCCGTCGACGCGGTTCTTGGCCATCAAGAGCACGTCCGCGCCGATCTCGAGCGCACGCAGGGCAGCCGCGGTGTCGGCTGTAAAATACGGATTGCCGGTGCCGGCCGCGAAAATGACGACACGGCCTTTCTCTAGATGACGAATGGCTCGGCGTCGAATGTATGGCTCGGCGACCTCGGCCATGGTGATCGCGGTCTGGACTCGGGTGTCCAGGCCGTGGCGCTCGAGTGCGGACTGAAGGGCCAGCGCGTTGATGACCGTGGCGAGCATGCCAGCATAGTCAGCCGTGGCGCGGTCGATCCCGCGGCTGCTGGCTGCCTCACCCCGCCAGATGTTGCCGCCGCCGATCACGATGCAGACCTGTGCCCCAAGCTCGGTGATGCTGGCCACTTGCTCGGCCATGAAGTCCAACCCGTCATGGTCGATCCCATACGGGGCGTCGCCTTGCATGGACTCGCCGCTTAGCTTCAAGATCAGCCGCCGGTAGCGAGGCCTGATGAGGCCTGTCTTGGCTGGCTCGGCTGAGGACACGACGCTCATCCGGCCCCACTCATGACCCAAGCTCGTAGCGCGAGAATCGTCGCACGACGAGATTTTCGCCCAGCTTGCCGATCGCCTCGTGGACCAGACTCTGGACCGTGCGGTGCTCGTCGCGGATGAACGGCTGTTGCAGTAGCGGCAGCTCACCCTCGGGGTACTCGGAAGGAGCGTCCTCCTCGTTGCCGATCCAGCGCGGGTTGGTGGCGGCGATCTGCATCGCGATGTCGTGGACCAGTCGGCGGAAGTCGTCGTTGCGCGCCACGAAGTCCGTCTCGCAGTTCACCTCGACGAGCACACCGATTCGGCCGCCCCCATGGATGTACGAGTCGATCATCCCCTGCGCGGCTACGCGCCCGGCCTTCTTCTCGGCGATCGCGGCGCCACGGTCGCGCAGCTTCTCCTTCGCAACGACGAGGTCTCCGTTCGCTTCCTCGAGCGCCCGCTTGCAGTCCATTACCGGGGCGCCGGTCTCGTCTCGAAGCTGTTTGATCTTGGTCGTCTCTACCGCCACGCCCTGTTCGCCGACGGCGCCCACAAGAGCCCGCCGCGCCTCCTCTAATCGCCGCGCCCAGTCACTCGTGGCGCAGAGCTGCAGTGTTCTGGTCGGCCGGAGTGTCGGCCGGCCGACTGACTTGACTGAATGGTTGGCGCTACGGCGAGGCGGCCGGCTCTTCGGCCTTGGCCGCTCGACGCCTTTTCGGGGCCTGGGCCAGCGCCTGCTCAACGTCGGCCTCCGAGCGTGAGACCGCCTGCTCCGAAACGGGTTCCCCTACCGGCGCGCTCGCTTCGGGCTCGCTATCGACCGCTGCCGGCACGACCGGCTCGGCGAGGTCCGGATCGGTGGCCGGGGTGACGCTTGCAGCCGGGGCGGCGGTCCTAGCTGCCCATCTCGGATCCGGCTCCACTTCGGCCGACTCGCCGGGCGCAAAGTCGTCTGGTGTGAAGACCATCCCACTAATCGGCTTGCCTTCATACTCGTCGGCCTCGCTGATCGGCAGACCTTCCTCGCGGTCGACTGCCTGCGCTTCACGCTGCTGCGTGCCCTCCAGGGCCGCGTCGGCGACCTTGGCGCTCAAAAGTCGAATGGCGCGGATCGCATCGTCGTTGGCCGGTATCGGGTAGTCGATTAGATCAGGATTGCAGTTGGTATCGACCATCGCGACGACGGCGATCTCGGTGCGCCTGGCCTCCGCCACCGCGATCTGCTCGCGGTGCGGGTCGACTATGAACACCGCCTGGGGTGGGCGATGTTGCTTGCGCATCCCGCCCAGCAGCCGCTCGAGCCGTTCGAGCTCGTCGGTCAGCTTGATCGCTTCCTTCTTTGGGAGCCGCTCGAACTCGCCCTGCTCACGCCGCTCCTCCAGCTCCTCGAGGCGCCTGATCCGAGTCAGGATCGTCTGGAAGTTGGTGAGCGTGCCACCCATCCAGCGCCGATTGATAAACGGCATCCCGCAGCGCTTGGCCTCTTCCTCGATCGTCTCCTGGGCCTGTTTCTTGGTTCCCACGAAGAGAACCGTTCCGCCGCCGGCCACGAGATCGCGCACGTAGGTCACCGCGTCCTCGAGGCGGCGAACCGTCTGCTGGAGATCGATGATGTGGATACCGTTGCGTTCGGTAAAAATAAAGGGCTTCATCTTCGGATTCCAGCGACGGGTCTGGTGTCCGAAGTGAACACCCGCTTCCAGCAGCGTCTTCATTTGGACGGGGCCTGACACAGAGCGGACTCCTCCGTTTTGGTCTTCTGCGACCTTCGAGCCGTCGGGGACCCCGCGCAGCGCACTCGTTCCGCGAGGTGCACCTGTTTCGTGCAAGGCACTCGTTTCTGTGGCGCTCAACGGCTGCCCCTCCCTCAAGGGCACGGGCGATCGGTCCGGCCGCGTGCAGGCTACCTGATAGGCAACAATCGCTGAGTATACCACCCTCCAAACTGGCCCCACAAACGGCTTTTCAGCTTCGTTCGGCCGTCGCTCGGCGTGGCTGCCCGAGCGACAAGGTGTCCTTGACGCTTGTACGTCGCGCGGATACCCTCGTGAGAACAGGCGCCGGCGAGTTGAGCATCCGGCGAAGGAGGGGGAGGGGCATGGCTGAGCCAGGAGGGGACAACGCAGGGTCATCGGCGGACGATAACGGAGGGTGCCTGAAGCGGCGCGGGCTGCTGGCCGGAGCTGCGGCCGTGGCGGCGGCGGGCCTGGCGAAGCTCCTGGGACCTGGGCGGGCCGAAGCGGGGCACAACACGTCGGCGGCATATGACGCCACAACCGTCATGCATCTAGGCGTCATCAACGATGGCGGAGACGCGGGCAACAGCCTCGGCACGACGAGTCTGACGGCCGGTACAACACTGGTCACCAAGCCCCTGATCGCCACGCCTGCGACAGCGTTGCAGGTCGTAAACCTTGGCTCGGGCCACGGAATCACGGGGTTCTCCACCAGCGGCATCGGAGTAGGAGGGAGCGCGGCGGCCGGGAACGCCAGTCCTGGCCTCGACGGCTTCTCGGACGCAGGCGATGGCGTCCACGGCTTCTCCAACGCCGCCTCGGGCGTTCGGGGCGAGGCGTTCAGCAGCGTTGGGGTGTTCGGCGTCGCCACCAGCTCCAATCCTCCGGGCGTGGCTGCGCCACCGGGCCCGGTGGGTGTGGCCGGCAGCGCGCCGAACGGCGGGATTGGGATTCGGGGATTGGGGACCAGTGGCGATGGAGTGCTCGGCTCGTCGTCTTCTGGATCTGGAGTACACGGCGTCTCGACGGGCAGCTACGGCGTGCTAGGCGAGTCTCGAGGTAGCAACGGCGTGGTTGGAGTGGGTGGGGGGACCGCGGCCGGCTGCGCTGGCTTCACGCTGACGGCCGGGGGATATGGGATTTACGGAGCGTCGACCGTCCCCGGGGGCTATGCGGGCGGGTTTGTCGGCTCTGTGCTCGTCAACGGGCCCTTCACGGCCGTCAACGGGCCCAAGAGTGCTGCCGTGCCGCATCCGGACGGCTCGCACAGGCGGCTGTATTGCCAGGAAAGCCCAGAGCCCTGGTTCGAAGATTTCGGGAAGGGCCGCCTGGCGAACGGGCGGGCCGACGTGCGGCTGGACGCCGACTTCGCGGCGGTCGTGCACAGCACGATTATCACGTCTTCCTGACCGAGTACGGAGACTCCGGCGGGCTGTACGTTGCGAATCTGGCGGTGACAGGCTTCGAGGTGCGAGCACGGGCGGCGGCGGCGAACGGGGCTTTCGGCTACCGGGTGGTGGTCAGGCGCAAGGACATTCCCGGCCCGCGGCTGGAGAAGGTCAGCCTGCCAGAGCTCGTGAACCAACTTACGGCTCCGCCGGACCCCACGAAGCTCTACGAGCCCACAACGCCGCGTTCAACCTCCCGGTAGCCGACGAGATTCCGCCCGATGTCGAAGCTCGCGGAACGTTGAACGCGCAACGTCGAGCGGATACACTTGTAGTGGTCGTGCTAGGTGGGGAACTAGCGGTGCCCTGTAACCGGCAACCCGCTCCAGCCGGGCTGAATCCCCACCCGAGGCTCGTACGTCGTCCGGGCAGGCCGACGCCGAGCGGTGTTGATGGGCTGGTCCTGCGCGGCAGCGACTCGTGAACCCCGCCAGGTCGGGAACGAAGCAACGGTAAACGGTGCTCGCTGGGTGCCGCAGGGCAACCGGCCCGGAGCAAGCTAGCGTAGGGTCGCGGGGGGCGGAAGGTCGACGGTGGGTGCACGACCAACCCCTCTGCAGTCAGATGGGCGAGGCGCCCGTCGGGCGCCTCGCCCGCTCTCGATGAGCTCAGGCTCGTCTCCAGCCGCGCTGCTCAGACAGCTTGGCCTGCGTCCCCGCAAGCGTCTTTCGCAGTCGTTTCTGGTCGACTCGCGCCTGAGCCACCGGATCGCTCGGGCAGCCGATCTGGCCGAGAGGGACGAGGTGCTCGAGATCGGCCCCGGCCTGGGAGTCCTTACCTGTGCGCTCGCCCAGCGCGCCAGACGTGTGGTGGCGGTGGAGCTGGATCCCGACCTCGCTGACGCCCTGCCCAGCCGGGTGCCTCAGAACGTTCACGTGATCCAGGGCGATGCGCTCCAATTCGAGCCAGCTCAACACCTCGGACCCGGCTACAAGCTCGTAGCGAACCTGCCCTACCACATCACATCCCCGGTCCTGCTTCGGTACCTGTCACACCCCAGCCCGCCAAGTTGCCTGGTGGTGATGATCCAGCGAGAGGTAGCCGAGCGAATCGCCGCCCGGCCCGGCCAGCTGTCCCACCTGGGAGTGGCCGTCCAGTCCATGGCTGCTGTGCGGATCGTTCGACTCGTTCCTCGCGAGGCCTTCTTTCCGCGCCCGAAGGTCGAGTCGGCAGTCGTTCGGCTAGACCTGCTGCTCGATCCGCTTTTGCCGACGGCCGAGCGGGCGGCTTTCGAGAAGCTCGTCCAGGCCGGCTTTGCCCAGCCCCGCAAGCAGCTTGCCAACTCGCTGGCCCAGGGTCTGGGTATCCCAAAGCCGGAGGCGATCGCAGTGCTCGCGCGAGCCGGCATCAGGCCGAGTCGCCGGCCCCAGGAGCTGACGCTGGAGGAATGGAGCGCGCTCTTCCGGGCGAACCTGGCCCTGGGCGGCGGATAGGCGGTGGGACCTGGTCAGACCGTCCGAGTTCGGGCCTACGCGAAGATCAACCTGGCCCTGGAGGTGCTCGGCCGACGCGAGGACGGATTTCACGAGATCGTCTCGGTCGTCCAGACGATCTCGCTGCACGACGTGGTCGAGTGCAGGCCGGCCAGCGAGGTGCGGGTCCAGATCGATCCGCCGCTCGAGATCGCACTCGAGCGCAACCTTGCCGAGCGGGCAGCCGAGCTGGTGCGGGCGGCGAGCGGCCGTCGGGATGGGGCCACGCTGCACATCAAGAGGAAGATCCCGCTTTCCGCCGGGCTGGGTGGAGGCAGCAGCGACGCGGCGGCTGCCTTGCGGGGCCTGAACCGCCTCTGGCGCTCCGGGCTCCGCCACGCCCAGCTCCACGGGCTCGCCCAGTTACTCGGCTCGGATGTGCCGCTGTTCCTGGTCGGCGGGGCAGTCCTGGTTCGCGGTCGCGGCGAGCGCCTCGAGCCGCTGCCCCGTCTGCCGACGCTCTGGGTAGCGCTCGCCTGCCCACCCTGCTCATCGTCTGAGAAGACCCGCGCTCTGTACGACGCGCTGCGGCCGGAAGATATGACCGACGGCCGCCGGACGCTGTCGCTTGCCGATCGCCTCCGCTCGGGCGAGGTCCCCGCTCTCGGGTATGCTCCGAACACCTTCGATCGGCCCGCGGCGCAGCTGTACCCAGGGTTCGAGGCGCTGCGCCGCCGCCTATCCAGGGCTGCCGGCACAGCTCTGCAGTTGACGGGCGCGGGCCCAAGTCTGTACGCCCTCTTCGCTACGCGGACAGAAGCGAAGTGGGCCGCCGCTCGCATGGCCGGTCTCGGGGTTCCCAGCTGCCTCGCCAGGAGCGTCGGTCTGTCACGGGTGAGGTCGTGATCTCCGCCTACGACGGTCCGAGCAGAGGGGCGCCGAGCTCGGCCGAAGCAAGGTGGGGGCGGTCCAGGGCGGCGTTCAGGTTGTAAGCGGCGCTGATCAGCGCCAGGTGGGTGAAGGCTTGTGGGAAATTGCCGAGCGACTCAGCCGACGTCCCGAGCTGCTCGCCGTACAAGCCAAGGTGGTTGGCGTAGGTGAGCATCTTCTCGAAGGTCAAACGTGCCTCGCGGAGCTCGCCGGCGCGAGTAAGCGCCTCGACCCACCAGAAAGAGCAGAGTGAGAAGGTCCCCTCGTCGCCGAGGAGCCCGTCGATCGCCGCCCCGGCCGGGGCATAACGATACACCAGGCTGTCGCTGACCAGCGTCTGACGCGTGCGGGCCAGGGTTCCGAGCATGCGCGGGTCGGTGGGCGCGACGAACTTCACCAGCGGCATCAGCAGGTTCCCGGCGTCCAGGTACTCGCTGCCGTAGCGCTGGACGAAGCTCTGCTGGCGCTCGTCCCAGCCCCGCTCCATCACTTGCTCATAGATCTCACTCAGGGTGTCTTGCCAGAGGCCGCGCGGGGCGGGCAGGCCGCGCTTGGTGGCCATCCGCAGGGCCCGATCGAAGGCTACCCAGCACATCATCTTGGAGAAAACGAAGTGCTGGCGTCCGCCGCGCACCTCCCAGATCCCCTCGTCCGGCTGCTGCCAATTCTGGGCCAGCCAGTCGAGCAGCCGCACCAACTGCTTCCAGAGGTCGTAGCCGATCGGCGAGCCGTACTTGTCGTACAGGTAGACCGAGTCCAGCAGCTCGCCGTAGATGTCGAGCTGGAGCTGCCCATAGGCGTTGTTTCCCACCCGCACCGGGCGCGAGCTGCGGTAACCTTCGAGGTGGCTGAGCTCCATCTCGTCGAGCTGGTTGCGACCGTCGATACCGTACATGATCTGCAGGGCGGCGCCAGGTCCGGATGGGTCGATCTCGTGGCAGCGATCGGTGAGCCAATCGATGAAGCGCGCCGCCTCCTGGACGAAGCCGATCCGCATCAGCGCGTAGACGGTGAAGCTGGCGTCGCGGATCCAGGTGTAGCGATAGTCCCAGTTCCGCACGCCGCCGACCGCCTCCGGCAGGCTGGTGGTGGGTGCCGCGACGATTGCGCCAGTCGGCGCGTAGGTGAGCATCTTCAGGGTCAGGGCCGATCGATGGACGACCTCGCGCCAGCGGCCTCGGTACGTGCAGCGGGACAGCCAGCGCTGCCAGAAGTCCACGGTCTGTTGGACGGCTTCACGCGCGGCGCCTATGGAGGGCAGTCTGACGTTCGGGTCGTCGTCGTCGACGTGCTCGAGGACGAACGCGGCCCATTCGCCCTCGCTCAACGTAAAGCGGGCCCGCGCCGTGCCATCGCGCAGCTCCAGAGGCACGCTGCCAAGCAGGGCAAAGCGGACCGGCTCCGGCTGATCAGAGGTGAAGATACAACCGTCGGGCACAGCCTGGACGGTGTGGCCGGCGCGGGCGTAGTCGAACCCCGGGCGGCATTCCAGCTCGAAGGCCACGCTGCCGCGCACGGCGTGGACGACGCGAACCAGGTCGTGAACGAGGGCGGTCGTGCCAGGCTCGTCGGCCTCGACCGGCATGCAGTCGTACACTTCGCCCACGCCGTCGGCGTCCAGGAAGCGGGTGATCAGTACGTTGGTCTCGGGGACGTACAGCTGGCGGGTGGCAGCCTGATCGTGCCCAGCCCGAATCTGGAATCGGCCGCCAATGCGGTCGTCCACGATCGCCCCGAAAATCGACGGCGAATCGAAGCGCGGCAAGCAGAGCCAGTCGATCGAGCCGTTTCGGCCGACCAGCGCGGCCGTATGGAGGTCGCCAATTACGCCGTACTGCTCGATGGGGAGGTAGGTCATGTTCGGGTTTACGCCCTCACCTTGCTCGCCGGCGCGTACACGTAGCCGTCCATGATGCGGCGGGCCGTCCGCTCGATGGCGCCGCGCCTGAGGTAGGGGCCGTCCGGTCCGTCCTCGACCACAACGTCGGCGACCAGGACGCCGGCCGGATGGCCGAGCCGCAGGCGGCTGGGTGGGTCCCCAGGTCGGTGCGCATCGTGGACCACTGTGCCGGCCGTCGCGGCCGCCGCTCCGGTGCAGATCGCCACCGAGACGGCCAGGGCCTTGTGCGGGCGCTGCATCGACAGACACCGGACGAGCAGGGTAATGGCGTCCGCCCGGATCGAACGGCCCCGACTGTCGACATAATCGGCGGGCGGAGCGATCCAGACCATCTTGGGAACGGTTGGCGTTACCGCGGCGGCGCGGGCCGGAGCGTCGCAGAATCCCAGCTCAACCGCCGCGGCGCCCCTGATCTGCTCGAATCGCGCCAGCAGGTCTGGCTGGCCAAAGACATCGGGTAGCTCGGTCCCGTCCAGCCCCACGTCGCGCGCGCGGACGAAGACGCACGGGTTGGCGGCGTCGACGATCGAGGCCTCGATCGGTCCGGAAGGTATGGACAAGACCTGGCGCGGCTCGCCAGTCGGTAGGAGCCGACCGGTCATACTCCCGCCGGAGTCGAGGAAGTCAAGCATGATCGAGGCGCCGCTGCCTGGCACGCCCGCGATCTCGGCCTCGCCGCAGGCCAGCGCCACACCATTGGCGACCGGCACGCTGGCGACGATGACCTTGCCGGTGTTGGTATTGTGGACGCGGACGGTCGTGATCGGCTCGACCGGCTCAACCAGACCCTCGTCGACGGCGAAAGGGCCAACGCCCGCCGAGATGTTGCCACAGTTGCCGCGGTAGTCGACCTTCGCCTCGGCGATCTGGACTTGCCCGAAGGTGTAGTCGACATCGGCGTCCGGTCGGCTGGTTGGGCCGATGATGGCGACCTTGCTGGTGAGCGGGTCGGCGCCGCCGATCCCGTCGATCTGGCGGGGGTCCGGGCTGCCATAGATCGCGAGCAGCAAACAGTCCCGCTCGACCGGATCAGATGGCAGGTCCTCGGCTCGCAGGTACGCCCCGCGGCTGGTGCCGCCCCGCATGAAAACACACCGAACTTTGAGCTGATCGCCGCGCCGCCCAGCCTGGGAAGCGGGAAGCGGCTGGTCAGCGAGCGCCGTCGACAATTGAGCCATTGAACCTCTTCTCCCTGGCGGAGTCACCCGCCACAGTCTGCGCAGGTCTCTTATAGCGCGCCGCACTTGCCGCCGCAGCGGTCGTCCAGTATTCTAGGCTCGATCTGGCCTAGCGGGCCGTCCCAAACGGGCTGCCCTCACAGATCGTGGGAGGATTGAGACAATGCGCGAGGGTATCGCGTCCGATAGTATGGTCACTCGACGGCGCTTTCTGAAGTCGGTCGCCCTGGGCGCCGGGTTCGTCGCGGCCGGGTCGCTCCTGCAGGCGTGCGCCGGTCAGGCGCCACCGGCTCCAACCGCGGCGCCGGCCAAGCCGACCGAGGCACCCAAACCGGCCGCTTCCCCAGCCGCCAGTCCGGCCGCCTCTCCAGGCGCGAGTCCGGCTGCCTCACCCAGCCCGGCCGCCCAGGCCGCGCCTGCCGCCCCCAAGCCTGAGACGGGCACACTCAGGCTGGGCGTGCTGCTGCCGTATTCGCAGGTCTACGCTCAGCTCGGCGAGAGCATCACCAACGCCATGCAGCTCTATTTCGACTCGGTCGACATGAAGGCCGGGGGGCGTCCGGTCGACTTGATCAAGGAGGACGAAGAGGTCGATCCGCAGGTCGGCCTGCGCAAGGCCCGCAAGCTCATCGAACAGAACGACGTCCATATTCTGACTGGTGTGGTCTCGACGGCCACGGTCTATGCGATCCGCGACTTCGTCGATCAGAGCAAGACGATCTTCATCTGCTCAAACGCCGGCGGCAACGACCTGACCCGCGCGCGCAAGAGCCCCTACATCTTCCGCACCAGCTTCTCCAACTGGCAGCCCAGCGCCCCGATGGGCGAGTACGTTGCCAAGACGACCAAGAAGGTGACGGTTTGTGCGGCTGATTACGGCGCCGGTCGAGAGAGCATCGCTTCGTTCAAGGAAGGTTTCGCGCGGGCAGGCGGAACGGTCGTCTCCGAGGTTTATCCACCTTTCCCGAATCGCGACTACGCTCCCTTCCTGGGACAGATCCAGCAGGCCAGACCGGAGGCGGTGTACTGCTTCTTCGCCGGCTCCGACGCGGTCAACTTCGTCAAGCAGTTCGACGAGTTCGGACTGAAGAAGGACATCAAGCTATTCGGGTCCGGATTCTTGCTCGAGCAGGATGTGTTCGAGGCGCAGGCCCTCGCAGGTGTCGGCGGCGTGACCGGCCTCCACTGGGCACTCAGCCTGGACAACCCGGAGAACAAGAAGTTCGTCGAGGCGTACACGACGAAGTTCAAGCGCGACCCGGACGTCTACGCCACGCAGGGCTACGATACGGCCCGCGTGATCGTCGAGGCGCTCAACAAGACCAACGGCAACACGTCCGACAAAGAGGCGCTGATCAAGGCGCTCGAGGACATCTCGTTCGCCAGCCCCCGCGGGCCGTTCAAGATCGATCCAGCCACCCACAACCCGATTCACAACGTCTACGCGCGCGAGACGCGCAACGTGAACGGTAAGCCGGCCAACTTCGTGCTCGAGACGTTCAAGGACGTCAAGGATCCCGGCGCCTAGGAGCTCGCGGGGCGCTTCGCGGCCCGCTCCATCGGAGCGAGGGATGGACCCGGTCGCGATCGACTGCCACGTCCACCCTGCCGACGCGCGGATCGCGCGAGCTTGGGCCGGCGAGCCGGCCGACTATGAGCCCTTCTTCCGCGGCAGGGTGATCCAAGAAGGGCCAGCCGCGATGGCCGATCGCTATCGCGGCCTGGGCCTGATGGGAGTGCTGCTCGGCGCGGATGCCGAGACGGCAACCGGGCTGGAGCCGTACCCCAACGACGAGCTGGCCGCGATCTGCCGAACCTATCCGGACCGCTTCGTCGGCTTCGCGGGCATCGACCCCTGGAAAGGGCGCGCGGCGATCCAGGAGCTGCAGCGGTCGGTGCGCGAGCTCGGCCTGCGGGGGGCCAAGTTTCACCCGGGGCGGCAACGCTTCACGCCGAACGACCCACGGTTCATGCCGCTCTGGGAGGCGGCCAGTGCGCTCGGGGCGATCGTGCTGTTTCACACCGGGATGATGGCCGCCGGCGCCGGACGGCCCGGCGGTCGTGGCGAGCTTCTCGAGTTCACCCGCCCGATCCACCTGGATGCCGTGGCAGCCGCCTTTCCGAGTCTCACCATCATTGCCGCCCACCCGGGCTGGCCCTGGCACGAGGAGCTGCTGGCCATCGCCCGCCACAAGTCAAACGTCTATCTAGATCTGTCAGGCTACTTGCCGCGCTACATCCCGGACAGCTTCTTGAAGATGGCGACCGGGCTGCTTCAGGACCAGACTCTGTTCGGATCGGACTACCCGTTCATCGCGCCTGACCGCTGGCTGGCCGACTTCGAGCAGCTCGACTTGAAGGACGCCGTCCGCCAGAAGATCCTTCTCGACAACGCCAGACGGGTGCTCTCATCGTCACCCTGAGCGCAGCGAGGAATCTCATGCTGAGGAGCATGCGCCTGTGGATCGAGTGCTCCCCTCTCCCACGCTTGGGAGAGGGGTCAGGGGGTGAGGGCTGAGCGAAGCGAAGAAGGCTACTGGGCGATCGCGACGGACAGGTCGCCTGGGCCGGCGACTACCGCGCCCGGGGCTGGAGACTGCAGGGCGATCGTGCCGGACTGTCGGCCGGGATGCGGGCCTTGCTCGACGCGCGCCACCTTCCAGCCGAGCGCGGCCAACATCGCGTTGGCATCCGCGACCGACTGGCCGCGTACGTCCGGCACGGAGACGCCGGCGCTGAGCGTGACTCGCAGCGGCTGCGTCGACCTCGGCTGCCAGCCGGCCACCGGCGCCTGCTGGACCACGACGCCACGCGGCGTACGGTCGCTTACCCGCTCGCCGACGACGCTGAACTCCAGGCCTCGCGAGCGCGCCAGCGCTTCGGCGTCCGCGGCCGACATGCCGACCAGGTTCGGGACCACGGCTCGGCCGAAGAGCTCGGGCAGCCGAGGCAGGTTACCGACGAAGGGCCCGAGCAGCCAGAAGGCAAGCCCGAGCGCGAGAGCTCCGGCGAGGACTGGAACGACTAGCCCCAGCCGGCGCCGGCGCCCGGCTCGCCCGTGCGAGTCTTCCGTCTCGGCGCGGCCCTCGCTCCCCGACGCGCCCGCCGGAGCCGGCAGCGGCCGCGGCTCGAGCGACGCTCGACTCAGGGCCTCGTCCATATCGGCGATCGAGGGCCAACGCCGTTCGGGCGCGCGCTCCAGCGCTCGCCTGATCACCGCCTCCAGCCCGGCCGGGATCGAGGGCTCGAATGCGCCGGGCGGTGGGGCTTGTCCGGCGACGCGCCGCTCGGCGGTCGCCTCGGGCGTGGCGGCCACGAATGGGGGGCGCCCGGCCACCATCTCGTACAGCAGCACGCCGAGCCCATACACGTCGGTGACTGGTCCGACGGGGTTGCCGCGCACCTGCTCTGGCGCGACGTACGCGGCTCGGCTGGGGAGCGTCTCGGCCGTGATCACGCCGGTCAAGGCCAGCACAAAGGAGAGCGAGAAGTCAACCAGTCTGGCGTTCGTGCTATCCTGGTCGACGAGCACGTTCTCAGGCTTGACGTCGGCGTGAACCAGTCCGCGGGCGTGGGCGTGACTGAGCGCGGAGGCTACCTGGCGCGCGAGCGTCACCGCGCCAGGGGGAGCGATTCGCCCGTCGCGATCGAGCAATGCGCGAAGGCTGGTCGGCCCGGCGGGCTCGGTGACCACGAATGGCCGCTCCTCCCCCTCGGCGTTGAGCGCAAAGCCGGCATCCAGGACCGCGACGACATGCGGGTGCCGGAGTCGGGCGGCCTTGGCAGTCTGGTGTAAGAATCGATCTCTCAGCGCCGGGTCACTCGCGACAGCGGCATCGAACAGCTTGACGCTGACTTGCCTCTTCAGGCGCGTATCGGCTGCCGCGTACACGGTTGCGCTGCTGCCGCGACCGATCTCCGCGCCGAGCAGGTAGCGGCCCACGAGTAGGCCCGCCGCCGGCCGGTCGCGCTGGTCTGAGAAGGCGGCCGGAGCCGACACTGTCACGGGCTCGCCGGAGACAGCGGGGCTGGAACGGCGATCACCACGCCGACCGTCTGGCCCTGGCGCAGTCGCACGTCGGGGGCGGGGTCCTGAGCGACGACTGTGCCAG
>DASPXK010000232.1:0-24239 GCA_035637315.1 Chloroflexota bacterium | reverse complement strand
CGTCAGCCCGACCGTGCTGCCGGGCACGAACACGGTCGCCGTGCCATCCTTGAGCCCGGACGCGGCAATCTCGGCCTCGACGCTCCCGGTCAGGTTGATCACGTCGTTGTCGCCTCTGGTCTTCAGCTGCAAGCGGCGAGTTGTGATCATCGCGCGCGCCCGCTCGTAGTGCGCACTTCAGTGCGCCGTTGGCGCTAAAGCGCCCACTACGAACTTGCCACTCGCTACTCGCAACTCGTTACTCGCAACTCGTTACTCACGGCTCGCCACTCGGGCCACGATGTCGAAGACGATCCGCATTCCGAGCTGGAGGTTCTCCAGGGAGAGGCGCTCGTCCACGCCGTGGTAGCCCTTCAGGTCGTCGGCGGTAAACAGGCACGGCACGAGCCCATAGGCGGGGACGCCCCGCCCGCGGAAGAAGCGCGCGTCGGTACCTCCGATGCAGATCGAGGGGGTCACGACGCTCTCGGGCGCGTGCGCCAGACACGCCTGCTCGATCGCCCGGAACAGCTCGCTATCCAGCGGAGCGGTCGCGTCAGGCGCGTTCGGCCAGGTTACGTCCAGCGTGATGCCGGGGTCGTTGATGATCTGCTCCAGGTTGGAGACGAACGAGCGCTCGTCTGTGTCGGGCAGCAGGCGACAATCGAAGCTCATCTCGGCCTGCTCGGGGAGCACGTTGATCTTGTAGCCGCCACTCATCATGGTCAGGCTGAGCGTGTCGTGCAGCAGCGGCCGAGTGGCACGATAGCTCGCCATCTCACGCCGCGCGACCTCGCCACCCAGGCGCCGGACCATCTCCGCGACTGGAGGGCACAAACGGTCCTCGGGCTGCTCGTCTAAGATGGCGTTGGCGGCCCGAACCAGGCGGTGAGTGGCCGCGTCCGCCCACGGCATCGACCCGTGGCCTGGCTCGGCGCGGGCGACCATTCGGAAACGAACGGCCCGCTTCTCGCCGACGGAGACCTCGAAGACGTCGCCGACGCCGAAGAAGCCGCGCAGCCCGGAGCCGCCCTCGTCCAATACGAAAGCCGGGTCAAGCTCGTCGAAGTGCTGCTCGACCACCCACCTGGCGCCGAGGGTGCTGCCGATCTCCTCGTCGCACGTGCAGAGCATGATGACGTCCCGCTTCAGCTCCACGCGATGGCGTTTGAGCAGCCGCAGCGCCATCAGCTCCATGACGCCCATCCCCTTCATGTCGAGCGCGCCTCGACCGTAGACGTGGCCATTGGCGACCTCGCCCGAGTAGGGGTCAAACGTCCAGTCGGAAGCAATGGCCTGCACGACGTCCATGTGGTTGCTGACGAGCAACGGCTTGCCGATCGACTGGCTGGCGCGCAGCCGGGCGACAAGGTTGACTTTGCCCTCGGCCGGGGCCTCGTACAGCTTCGACTCGATCCCGTCGGCAGCCAGGCGCTCGGCGAGGAGCGCGGCCGTCTCCACAGTCCGCCCGGCCGGATGCGAGCTGTCGATCCTGACGTAGTTCGAGAGCGTCTCGGCTGCCTCGCTGCTCGCGGCATCCCAGTCGACCGCGGTCGACAGCGGGTGGCGGTCTAGCGCGCCACCCCCGACCATGCGGACGATCTCGATGTGGTCGCCATTCGAAAGTGGAGTCTCGGCATAGCGCTCGCGCTTGACGATGGTGCCGTTGTGCTCGACGGCGATGATCTGCGGGTTGATGGCGCTCAACTCGAGAAAGGCAAGCAGTGTCATTCCGGAGTCGAGCTGTCGCGGCTTGCCGTTGACGGTCAATTCGATCATGTCAGTGGCGCTTGTGGAGCGGGGTTGTTGGCCAGGCGGCGTGGACCGCTGACGCCAGCCTGCGAGTCGCCTCGCGTGGGTCGAAGGCATCGAGGATCTCGCTAATCACCGCCACCCCGCTGGAGCCCGCGCCGATCACCTGGGCCGCGTTAGCGGCTGTGATGCCACCGATGCCGACCAGTGGGAGCTGGACGGCCGAGGCGATCTTGCGCAGCAGCGGCGGGCCGGCTGGGAGGAGTGCTGGATGCGAAGGCGAGGCGAAGATGGAGCCGACCACCAACAGGTCGGCCCCTTCCGCGGTGGCCTCGACGGCGCAGCCAAGGTCGTGGACCGAACGTCCCAGCAGCAGGCGCGAAGCCACCTGGCGGGCCGCCTCTGTCGGCAAGGCCGCCGACCCGAGCTGGACGCCGTCCGCACCCGCCGCCAGGGCCACGTCCAGCCGATCGTTGACGAGCACCAAGGCGCGTGTGCCGACGACGGACAGCACGCGCTCGACGAGCCTGAACAGTTCGCCGCCGGACAGATCTTTCTCGCGCACCTGGACGACGTTCACACCTCCCTCGACCGCCGCCCCGATCACGTCCTCCAGCCGCCGCTGGCCGCAGCGCGTGCGGTCGGTGACGAGCATGACGATTGGGACCGGCAGGCAAGGCCGGGGCTCGGTCACCGCACGACGCCCTCGAGTGGGCTCGAGGCGGTGGCGTACTCCTTCTTGGGGATGCGGCCGGCCAGGAAGCCGTTTCGTCCGGCCCGCACGGCCTCGGCGAAGGCCGTGGCCATCAGGGGCGGACTGCTCGCCTGAGCGATGGCCGTGTTCACCAGGCATGCGTCCGCTCCGAGCTCCATCGCGATCGCCGCGTCAGACGGCACCCCCAGGCCGGCGTCGACCACCACGGGCACGCTGGCCTGCTCGATGATGACCTTGATTCGGCCAAAGTAGGGGATGCCCTGGCCGGAGCCGATCGGCGAGGCGAGCGGCATCACCGTCGCGCAGCCGACCTCCTCGAGACGTTTGGCCAGAATCGGGTCGTCGGTCGTGTAGGGCAGCACGACGAAGCCATCCTCGATGAGCAGACGGGCCGCCTCGAGCGTGCCCACGGGATCCGGCCACAGGTACTTCGGATCGGCGACAACCTCCAGCTTGACCCAGCTGGAGCCGGTCAGCTCGCGGCCGAGCCGGGCTGTGCGCAGCGCATCTGCGACGGTGTCGCAGCCGGCCGTGTTGGGCAGGACGGCGTAGCGTGTCCAGTCGATCTCGTCGAGCAGCGTCTTCTTGCTCGGGTCATCCAGGTCGAGGCGACGAATCGCGACGGTGATCATCTCGGTCTGGGCTGCCTCGAACGAGGCCCGCATCTCATCGGCAGTCCGCCACTTGCCCGTACCCATAATCAGGCGGGAGCGGAACCGCTTGCCCGCGATCTCAAGAGCGTCGTCCACGGTTCACCTCCTCCTCGCTCGGCGCTGTGGCACAAGTAGGGCCGCTTCACGCTGAGCGAAGCGGCCCCTCGACCCCGCTCTGCGGGGCACTCGGTCGCCGCTTCCCTTCGCAGGTTCTAACCTGGTCAGGTTCAAAGGGTTGCTCGCACACGGCGAGCTCTCAGCCAATGGCTCCCCTAGCAGAATGTCCCCGAGCCATCTTCACTTGTCGCCGGGCGGCCAGTCGACCGGCCCCTGCGACTACATGGTACGGGCCCCGGCGACGGCTGGTCAAGCGGAGGCCACGGGTCGAGCGCGTCGCACGGCGGGTCGCCGAACAGGCTGAACCCGAAGACGGCGGCGCTGCTTCGCCCTCACCCCCTACCCCCTCTCCCAAACTTGGGAGAGGGGGTAGGGGGTGAGGGCCAGCACGACTGGGGAGCCACTGCGGTGAAAAGCACTCTCGGGCTGGGCACGGGTTGTCGTCCTTGACAATCCGCCCGCGTCGGGTCGGACAATCCCGGCGCCAAAATGCTCTATCGACGCTTGGCCGTACCAAACCTGACCCTCGCCTTCGCGCTTTTGCTCGGCTTGCTGGTTGGGGCGACAGTCCTCCCGCACGCCGCCCAGGCGCAGACCCTGCCGACCTACCGAATCGACGCGACGCTCGACGTCGATGGGGCAGCCCTGAGGGCCAGGCAGGTCGTCAGTTTCAAGAACGCGGTCGGGAAGCCGCTGGAGAGCGCCGTGTTCAGGGCTTACCCGTCAATCGTGGGTGGGCTCAGACTGGAGAGCAGCGCGGTGGACAGCCAGGCGCGTGAGGCCCGAATCGACGGCAGCGTCCTGGAGGTGCCGCTTGGCGCCCCGCTGGCTCCAGGCTCCTCCACAGAGATCGAATTGCGCTACGCCATCAATCTGCCGCGCCGCGCCGAGCGACTGTCGGATACGCCCCGCGCAGTGGCGCTGGGGAGCTGGTACCCGATCCTGGCGGTGCACCGCGGCGACTGGGACCGACGCCAGTTCGTCGACGTCGGCGATGCCTTCTTCAGCGCGGCGGCTGACTATGACGTGACCATCACGACAAGTCGGCCGCTGGAGCTGGCCGCTACGGGTCAGCTCGTCGAGCGAGACGATCTACGCTGGCGCTTCATCGCCCACGGGGTCCGTGACTTCGCGATCGCTGGCTCAACCGGCTACGCGGTCCGATCGGTGCAGACGGGGGCTACCACCGTCAACGCCTACGCCCTGACGGCGGCCAGGGCCCAGCAGTGGGCTGAGAGTGGGGCGGATCTGGTGAGCTGGTATGGGGAGCACTTCGGCGCTTACCCGTACCCCTCGCTGGCCATCGCCGAGGTAGACCTGCCGGCCAGCTACGGTGGCCTTGAGTATCCGGCCCTGGTCATGCTGTCGGCGCAGATCGGCGCGCCGGCCGGGTTGGACTTCCTGCTTGCTCACGAGATCGCCCACCAGTGGTTCTATAGCTGGGTTGGCAACGACCAGATCGCCGACCCCTGGCTCGACGAGGCTCTCGCGACCTACGTCCCGGTCCTGTACTACGCCGAGGTTCGCCCAGATCTCGTGCAAGGCGTCCTGGACCGTTCCGTCACCGGCGGCGCGGCCGAGCGTGAGGCCCGCGCCGGGGGCGGGCCGGTCGACAGCAGCATCAACGATTTCTCATCGGACGGGCCCTACTTTACGATCGTCTATCGTAAGGGCGCGCGCTTCCTGGATGCCCTGCGCGGCCGTCTCGGCGACACCGCGTTCGGCGAGCTGCTGCGGTCGTACGTGGCTACCTACCACGACCACGTCGCCAGCCCGCGGGCGTTTCTCGATCTCGCCCAATCGGCCACATCCGCCAACCTCAACCCGCTGTTCGCCGAGTTCTTCAGCTACGCGGCGTTTCGCTACCCGACTCCGCAAGCCTGGACGCTGGAGACGCCACCCGGGCCCTGGCGCGGCTCGGCCTATCTGTTCGTGGGGGCCGATTTCCCAGTCACGCAGGTCGAGCTCTGGCTGGATGACCGCTTGCTGGCGAGCGGTCCGCAGAACGCCGTGACGGTGGACCTGTCCGGAGTCGAGCCAGGCGAGTACGTCCTGCTGGCTCGAGTCTGGAACCATGAGGGGGTGATTTTCGAGCGAGCGCGCCGCGTGGCCGTAGCCTTCAACCCCTCCCTCTAACCCCCTCCCCGATGCGGAGAGGGGGAACCGGGCCCGCCTCCCCTGTCCGCATCAGGGAGGGGCTGGGGGAGGGGTGGGCAGCGTCTCACCACTCTAATCCGACAGCCCGCGTGAGGAACTGTATGAACGGGCTGGCTGCCTGGCAGCTGTCGACGAAGCGGTCTAGAAAATCGTCAGCGCAGGCCTGGGCCTCCGTGAATGGCAGGCTCGAGATGAAGTCCTTGCGTTTCAGGTCCTCGATCAATGGATGGCTCGGGTCATAGCCGGCCGGCGGGCGTTTGAGCTTCTCCCCCTCAAGCGTCCACTGGCTCTTGAATGGCTTGTTCGAGAGGGCGCGCTCCCATCTGGCTGGGCTCGCGACGATCGCCTCGCGAATCCTGGCGAGCGTCGGCGGGTCGGGGTGCCAGAGGCCGTTGGCGGCGAAGACCTGGCGTGGCTCCAGGTGTAAGTAGAAGCCCGGCGCGTGGATGTCTTTGCCCTTGACGTGGCGAAAATGGGCGGCGGCGTGCCACTTATACGGGCTCTTGTCTTTGGAGAAGCGCGTGTCTCGGAAGATCCGAATGAAGGACCCGCCGCTGGGACGCGGATCGGCTACCAGATGCGGGCTGATTCGCTCCAGGCGGGGCGCCAGGTCGGCGATAAATTGGAGAAACGGATCACGCACGACCGACTCGTAGCGTGCCCGGTTCGCCAAGAACCAGTCGCGGTTGTTGTTCGCCCGCAGCTCGCCAAGAAACCCGAACGTATCCGGAGAGAAATATAGCGCGTGACCCATCGCGGCCTCCCGGTCGTTCGTTTGTCACGTGGAGCTGGGCACTCGCTCCTCCAGCAGCCGTCTTGCAACGGCGGTCCAGCGGGCGCGGCTGGCATCAAGTTGGACGACCGCCTCGGAATCGCTGCGGCCCTCGGCCACAAGCCGTCTGCCCTCGGCTCTGTACCGCTCCGCCAGCGCCTTCATGACTCCACCGTACAGATGGCCCCAGCGCCGATCGCGGCCGGCCGCAGTGGCCAGGCCGCGCGCCGCCAGGTCTTGGCGGAACAGGCTGAAGGGGTAGGCGGCGCGCTCGACCTCACCCAGACGATCCAGCGTGTCGCGCTGCGCGGCGAGCGCTCGGTCCAGGTAGGCGATCAGCTCGCCAATGGCGATCAGGCGTCGCGCACGGCGCAGACGAGCCAGCTCGGCCGGGCCATCGACTTCGGTTGTCTGGTGCCCGAAGATGCCACTCCGAAGTCGCCGGATGCCGCCGAGCACGCCTGCTCCCAGGCGATAGTAGCGTTCGGCTGCCTCCAACGAGTCGATCCGGGCGTGATCGAGATTCGCCAGGGCGCGCGCCATCTCCCAGCTGGGCAGCGGCTCGAAGAACTCGAGCGGATCGACCGGGCTGAGCACGGCCCAGGCCGGGTCGAGTGGTCCGCTAGGCGCCAGGAAGGCCCGGTTGGCGGCATGATCCGGGGCCAGGAATATCCCGTCGTGGTAAGCTGGCGGGCCGTCGCGGGAGGACAGGTCCGCCAGACCCTCGGCCAGCCGGGTCTCCAAGAGCGGCGGCGGGTCGTCTAGTAGGGCCGCCAGGACTTCCCGACCGACCTGCTTCGGGTTGGCCGTCTCCAGCGTCCACTTGAAATCGACTGGCTCCATGACCGTCTGCCCGTCCATCTCGCCCAGCAGGATCGCGTCGGGGTGCGGCTTGCCCGTCGCCTGGACCGCGGCCGCGAGGGCCGCCTCGGTCGCGAGGACGAGCGCCCGGCGCGGCAAGTAGGCCGAGCCGTCTGGGCCCGTCCGCGGCTGCCCGACTATCGTCTGGAGCGCCAGTGCGCCGAGCGTCTCCCAGCGCTGACCGATATGCTCACTGGCGCCGCCCCAGTCGCCGACTCGCCAGAGCTGGCGGCCCTGGAGCGGCGAGCGCGGCGAGATGGGCCGTCGTCGGCGGGCCGCGCCGGGCGACGCGCCGCTCATACCTCATTCCCCATGCCTCATTCCTCAGCCGATCGCTTGCTCGATCTGGTCGAGATGTGCCTGGCGATGCTCGGCGCGTCCAAGTCTAATCGGGCTACCGGCAGCGACGAGCGCCTCCCTCAGGTCGGCGCTGGTAGCCTCTACGCTTCGGTCGACTCGCTCCGCGGCCTCGACGGCCAGGCGAGCGGCCTCCCGCGGCGGCAGGGCCAGCCATTCGGCCAGTAGAGCATCGTTGACGAGATCGACGTCCACCGGCGCGGGCACGCCGCGGTCGCGCGCGAATCTGTCCAGCGCCAACGCGACTCGGCGATCCCAGAAGGCGAGGTGCGCCAGGGCGACTGCCACGGTCCAGTCCTCCCCCAGCGGTGTCCGCAGTTGGTCGTCGCTCAGCCGTCCGACGACCGCCACCAGTCGCTCTCGCTGGACGCGGTTTCGCTCGACGATAGATTGATCCACCGACATCTCGGTCCTCCAGGGCGGTCCGGCTGACCGCCGCCGACCGTATTCTGGCTGCCGGGCTCCGAGACCAGCAAGCTTCCGCCGCCCGGTTTCGTTCAGACGTGTTGGTGACAGCGTACGAAATGTCGAAGGGGTCGGCGCGGAAAGACCCCCTCTCCCTCTGGCAGACCCCCTCCCTCTGGGCCCTCAAGGGGAGAGGGGCGCACGTTTCCCTTCCCTCCTTGAGGGGGAAGGGGCTAGGGGATGGGGCGGCTACGCGACCGGGAACTTCTGGAAATACGCCTTGATCGCCTCGGCGTACGCGCGCGCGACGGCGTCCTGGATCTTCTCCTGGCGCAGCGCACGGGCATCGTCCTCGTTCGTGAGGTACAGCGCCTCACCAATGATACTTGGCATCTCACTGGGCCGCTTGATCACGTCGCTGCTCGGGCCGAGCAGGTAGAAGTGCGAGCCACTCAGTAGCCTGCTGTCTGGCGTCGCACCGCGGTCAATCGTCTCGTAGCCAGCTTCCCTGAGCAGCTTAACCAGGCTCACCTCGGCTAATTCGGCGAACGCCCGACTGCGGTCGGTGAAGGGCCGGCCATCGGCGTAGAAGACCTGCGTGCCGCGCTTGGTCGGGTCGGTGACGCCGTTGAAATGGACCGAGATCATAAGGTCCGTCTTGGCGTCGTTGGCCATGTTGATGCGAGCTTGCAGGTCGTCTGCCAAGCTCACCTTGTCATCGCCGGTCACGTCCTTCGAGCTATTTACATCGGTATCCGTCGTTCGGCTCAGAATCGGCGTGATCCCGCTCTGGCGAAGCAGCCCAGCTAGCTTCAGCGCCACCTTCAGGTTTACCTCTTTCTCCAGGAGCGTGGTGCCGTCTGGGTAGGTGAACGACGCCCCGATCTGCCGGCCCCCGTGGCCCGGGTCGACGAAGACGGTCGGATCACGGCGGAATGCGTTGGTCAGATCGGAGGCCGGGAGGTCCTTCGGTCGACTCACAGACCCGCCAGCCCTGGGGTCGAACTGTCCGTACATGCGGTTCTGCCTCGCCTGGCTGTCCAGATCGGGCGGCAGGTTGCGCAGGCTCAGGATCGACTTCACGTAGTCCGCCAGAAGGAGCCCCTGGGTGGCGCCTGTGATCGAGTCGAAGTGCATGATCCCGCGCTGGAAGCGGAGATAGACGAAGCCGGCGTTGGTCGGATCCGGTGTCGGCTTGGAGGTCGGCAAGCCCCACACCTCGAGGTTGAAGCCGGGGATCAGGCCGGGCTCGCCCTTCCCGTCGGGGAACCCCTCCTCGAAACGGACGCTGCTGGAGAAGGTCTGGTAGAAATTGACCTTCATGCCCTGCCACACGTCGGGCGCGTTGTCCTTAACGAACTGCAGCGCCTTCACGTGGTATTCGGGCGTCCCCACCTGGGGCTGGCGTTTGATCACTTCCGGGTCGGGCGCCGGAAAAGTCGAGCCGTTGATCTTGGTGTACGGCATCAGGCCCTCGTCCAGGATGTTCATCATCTGGACAGAGCCGTTGGGCTGCATCTGCAAGATCTCGCGCTGGAAGACCTGGACGCGAAAGCCGAGCAGCACGAACGGGTTGGAGACCGGATACCCAAACGTCCGGATCCCGCCCCGACGGCGAAAATAGTCCCAGAAGGCGTCGTCGACGACGCGGTAGCCGGTCTGGGGAAACAGGCGGGGGTCTTCTTGCTGGGCGGCGGCGGGCGAAACGCCGAGGCTAGCCCCCACGACGGAGGCGAGAAGCAGCCAGCGAACGAAGCGAGACATCCAACTCCGTAGCCAGAGAGTCGAAGATTGGGGCCTGAACCTTACTGGGGCGGTCGCGGCCGAGTCCAGGCTCGGGACGAAGAAATCGGTCCCCTTCGGCTCTTGTAACGACTCTGTAACGGGCCGGTTTCAGGGATGGTGTCGTGCGCCCCGCCGCTCTGGAGGCTCAAACTGACGGCCGTGCGGACGAGGGTCAGGGGTTTTCGGGTGGGCACGGCATGCCGTGCCCCTACGGCGGGACCAGGCGCGCGGACTGTAAGGGCACGGTGGGCTGTGCCCGCCAACCACCCGGGCGGCGGCCGAAGGCTAGACCTCAGACTTCTTGTGGCGGTCGAACTCATGGCGCTCGACCGGGCGGAAGAGCAGGTCGAACGCGATCCAGAGCGTCTTGGAGAACGGATAGAACGCCAGTGGGCACACGATCACCAGCGCGATCGAGCCCCACAGGAGCAAGCTCCAGGGCGGCGAGGGCAAGGTGAAGTACAGCGCGCCGACCAGCACGAGCGCGAACACGGCCTCGGCGACGATCAGATTCAACCAGGCCGCGCCGGTGTAATACCCGTCGTCCCGCTCGAGACGAAAGCCGCAACCCGGGCAGACCGCCCGAAAGCGGAACCACGACTCGATCAGCGGCCCACCCGCGCAGGCCGGGCAGCGCAAGCGCAACGCGCGCGAGAACAGGACCGCGACCCGCTTGATCATCTCTACCTCGAGAGGCGGGCTCCCTGACATTGTAGCTCTCGACTCTCGACGTTCAAGTCGCTTATCCTGGCTGGGAGCTCAGAGGAGGCCACGGATGGCAAAACAGCCCAAGGTCACCCGCGTCGAAGTCCATCAGTTCGGCTGGGAGATCCCGGACATGGGAGTGGACTACAACGGCTTCAACCACGTCTACCAGCCGGGCAACGTTGCTCGCCACGTGGGCCACGTGCTCAAGATAGAGACTGACCGCGGCGTGGCGGGTGAGTACGTCGGCGGCACGGCAGCCTCGTACGCCCAGGTTGGGATGGCCGCCCGTTATCTGCTGGGCCGAAACCCTCTCGAACGAGAGTTGATCTACAACGACCTCAAGCGCGCCCTTCGCAAGCTCGACCGAATGGGAATCGGGCCGATCGACATCGCGCTGTGGGATATCGCGGGCAAGCTCTACGACGCGCCCATTTCAGAGCTTTTGGGCGGCTTCCGAAGGGCACTGCCGGCCTACGCCAGCACCTACCACGGCGACGAAAACGGCGGCCTGTCCAGCCCCGAGGCGTTCGCCGACTTCGCCGTCCAGTGTCGCGAGATGGGCTACCCGGCGTTCAAGATCCACGGCTGGGGCAACGGTCCGATCGAACGTGAGGTGGCCACGGTCCTGGCGACGCGCAAGGCGGTCGGCACGCGGATTGATCTCATGATCGACCCGGCCTGCGAGTACAACACCTGGGCCGATACGGTCAAAGTGGGCAAGGCATGCGACGAGGCCAACTACCTCTGGCTGGAGGACCCATTCAAGGACGGTGGCATCTCGGCCTTCGGCCACCGCAAGCTGCGC
The DNA here is from genome assembly GCA_035637315.1 of Chloroflexota bacterium. GTDB lineage: Bacteria > Chloroflexota > UBA6077 > UBA6077 > JACCZL01 > DASPXK01. Next base: position 13,173 of record DASPXK010000232.1, on the reverse strand, counting down.
CAGATCATCAAGACCCCGATCCTGATCGGAGAGCACATCCGCGGCCACGAGCTGCATGTCGACAATATCGTGGCCGACGGGACCGACTTCGTACGCGCCGATGCCGACTATGATTGCGGGATCACCGGGCTGATGAAGATCGCCCATTCAGCCGAGGGGTTCGGGCTCGACGTCGAGATCCACGCGCCCGGCCCGATGCACCGCCATTGCATGGCCGCCATCCGCAACACGAACTATTACGAGCTGGCCCTAGTCCACCCGAAACTGCGGCGCGTCAAGCCGCCGATTTACGCCTGCGGCTACTCTGACGAGCTGGACGCGATCGACGCCAGCGGCCACGTGCCGGTGCCTCAGGGCCCGGGCCTGGGCGTGACGATCGACTGGGAGTGGGTCCGCGCGCACGAGTCCGGCAAGGCGGTGTACGAGTGAGGCGGCAACTCGCGGCGTCTCTACGGAGTTCGGGACTAGCTCTCGCCCGCTCCTACGAAGCTAGCCAGACCCGCTCGAAGCGCATCCGTCCGTCGGCCAGCTCCCTATAGCCCTGCAGCTTCTTGGACGCGGCTTTGATCCACGCGTCGTGGTGGAGGAATACGACCGGCGCGTCGTCGGCGATCAGCGCGACCGCTTGCTGGTAGAGGCGGGCTCGCTCCTCCAGATTGCTCGTAGTCCTGGCCGCGCGCATCAACTCGTCCACCTTGGGGTTCGTGTACTTGCCCCAGTTGTTGGCGCCGCCGGTCAGGAAGTGCGAGAACGCGTTGCCATCCGGATCGACGCGCCCGCTCCACAGGCTCATCGTGGCCTGGAAATCGCCTTCGGTTCGACGCTGCCGATCCCGGACAGCTCGAACACGTCCAGATTGGACTCTGTCTTTAGCCGCGCCAGGTCTTTGGGCGGCACCGCCTCGATGATGTCCAGGGTGTCCTTACGCAGCGCTGTGAGGCGCTGATTGCTGTCCGGGATCGGCTTGAACACGGCCTCGTCGATCAGCGCTGCGTCCTGGCGCCAGTAGCTCTCGTTGCGCCGGACGGGTCAGGTGGTCATCTTTCATCCACTCGACGAACTTCGAGGGCCCAGTCCCGACCGGATTGCGCGCAAAGTCCTTGCCCAGCTTCTGAACTGCCGCTGGCGACGCCATCATCCCAGCCCGATCGGTCAGCGCGGCCAGGATCGAGCTGTCCGGCGCCTTCAGCTTCAAGACCACCGTCAGCGGCTCAGGCGTCTCGACGCTCTCGATGCTCGCGAGCTCGCTGCGCCGGATCGAGCCACCATTGGGATCGATCATCCGCTCGAAGTTCCACTTTGACAGCGGCGGCATCGAAGTCAGTGCCGTCGTGGAACTTGATGCCCTTGCGCAGCTTGAAGACGATCTGCTTTGGGTCCGAGACGTCGACCGCCTCGGCCAGCTCAGGCTGCGTTTCAAGTCTTTGTCGAGGCCGACCAGGTTGTTGTACACCGCGTAGTAAATCTGGCGGTCGACGGCGTTCGTCGAGAAGTGGGGATCCAGGGTTGTCGGATTGGCCTCCAGGCCGACGCGCAGCGTGCCGCCCCTTCTGGGCACGGTCGCCGAGATAGTCGGCTTCACCGCGACCTGGCTCCGGGGCCTGGGCGGCTTTGGCCTCCGCTGGCTTGGCCGGTGCCACGGCGGTGGCAACCGCGGCTGCTGACGTGGCGGGCGCTGGCCCGGCCGCCGGCCCGGGCGCACACGCCGCGCCGAACAGGCAAAGAAGCACCCACACGGTCCGCATTCGTCCGACCATCCAGGCCGCCTCCAGCAGGCGAAGGCGCGGCGCCTCCTGAGAGTGAGTGCCGCTGCCACCGAATGTGGCAGGCCACCGCCAGGCTGTCGAACAATTCGTCAGGGGTGAGCGGATCGCGACCGTGGCATACTGCGACGCCCAGGTAGGCAGATGCGCATCGTCATGCTCTCCAAGGCGCTCGTCGTTGGCGCCCATCAGCGCAAGCTCGAGGTCCTCGGTGGCCTGCGCGACGTCGACCTGACCTGCGTGGTCCCGCCGGCATGGGGCGACCAGAGGCTCGAGCCGTTGTTCCTGAATGGCTACCGCCTGGCCATCCGGCCGATCCGATTCAACGGCAACTTTCACTTGTTCCACTTTTCGGCCCTCGGCCGCCTACTGCGCGAGGTCGAGCCGGACATCGTCCACGTCGACGAGGAGCCATACAACCTGGCCACGTTCCTGGCCACTCGCCAGGCCGTAGCCGTCGGCGCTCGACCGCTGTTCTTCACCTGGCAAAACCTGCGCCGCCGTTATCCACCTCCCTTCCGCTGGATGGAACGGTATGTCTTTCGATCCGCGCGCTGCGCCATTGCCGGCAGCGCCGAGGCTGGCGACGTCCTGCGTTGGAAGGGCTACCGCGGCCCTGTCGCGATCATCCCTCAGTTTGGGATCGACCCAGAGCTCTTCGCCCCGCGCGCTGACCGACCCGAGGACGGGGCGTTCGCCGTCGGCTACGCCGGGCGGCTGGTGGCGGAGAAAGGGCTCTTCGTGTTGCTCGACGCACTGACCGGCCTGGGGGGCTCATGGCGCCTGACGTTGCTCGGCGACGGCCCACTGCGGACCGAGCTGGCGACCCGAGCCCGCGTGCTTGGCATCGACCGGCGCGTCACGCTCGAGCCAGCCGTCCCCTCCGTCGAGATACCGCGGCGACTCGCGCGGCTGGACGTGCTGGTCCTACCTTCCGTAACGCGGCCCAACTGGAAGGAGCAGTTCGGGCGAGTCCTGATCGAGGCGATGGCGTCCGAAGTGCCGGTCATCGGCTCGACCAGCGGCGAGATCCCCAACGTCATCGGCGACGCCGGTCTCATCTTTCCGGAAGCCGACCCCGCTGCCCTGCGGGCCTCGCTCCAGCGCCTGGCGGCGGATCCGGCCTTGAGGGCTGAGCTCGGCCGGCGCGGCCGGGCGCGGGTTCTGGAGCGATTCACCCACGAGCGAATCGCGAACCAGACCCTCGAGGTGTACCGGCGGATGATGGCGGGTGTGGAATAGCTACCACCAAGACCCCAAGACACCGAGGGAAAAGACAAGCTGCTGTTCGTGTCTTGGTGTCTTGGTGGTCTGTTTCTAGTCGGCCTGGAGAGAAGAGGCGGAGCCGGCTCCGAGCAGCGAGCCGGCCCTAGCCAGCTCTGGCACGGCCTCGTCGGTCCAGAACGCTGCCGCCTGGACCGTCTTGGAGAAGCGCTCTGCCTCCTCCTCGCGGAGGACGCGGCGGAAGATCAGCTCGTAGCCGTCGGCCATCGCCTGAGGTGAGAACCGTCGCACGGTTTCCGCGCGGCACGCGTCGCGATTGATCCGGTCTACCCGACCGCACAGTCGCACCAGCTCGTCCTCGGTCTCGCCAATCAGCCCAGTCACGCCATCTGTGATGACCTCTGGCACGGAGCCACGGGGCCGCGCGATCACCGGCGTGCCGCAGGCCATTGCCTCGGCCATGACCAGCCCGAACGGCTCGGGCCAGTCGATGGGGAACAGGAGCGCCCGGGCGTTGCCGAGCAGCTCCGCCTTGACCGCGTCCACGACCTCGCCGACGAACTCGACGTCAGGCTCCTTTAGGAGCGGCTCGACCACCACGTGGTAGTAGTCCCAGTCCGCCCTCGCCCCGGCCTCGCTCATGTTTTTCAACGGCATCCGCGCCGCGACCTTGATCGGCAATCCGGCCCGCCGCGCGATCCTAATCGCCCGGTCGAGCCCTTTCTCGGGCGAGACGCGGCCCAGGAAGACCAGATAGTCGCCTCCGCGCGGGTTGAACGGGAACTGCTCGAGATCGACCCCGTTGTAGACCGTGCCGACCCAGTTGGCTTCGGGCAACGGCTCCCGCTGGCTGTCCGAGATCGAGATAACGGGCATTTGGGCGAAGTGCGAGTACACCCGTGGCAGGTCACGCAAGTCCAGTCGGCCGTGCAGGGTGGTCACAGTCGGTGTATCGACCAGCGCCGCGCACGGCAGTGCGATGAAATCCAGGTGGGAATGGACCAGGTCAAAGTCGCCCCGCGCCACGCGAGGGTACACCTCGCCAAGCGTCAGCGACCAGAAGATCAGCGGATCGCGCTGCTCTGCCTGGCGCCAGAGCGCGCGATCTACGGTCGGGATCAGACGAGCCGAGGTGACCGAGTCGCCGCTGGCGAAGAGAGTGACGTCGTGGCCCCGCCTGACCAGCTCCTCGGTCAGCAGTGAGACCACCCGCTCCGTGCCGCCGTAGTGAGTTGGCGGGACAGACTCAAATGGTGGCGCGACCTGCGCAATGCGCATGAGACCTCCGTACATGGGTTGGCCGGGGGCTGACCAGCTCCATGCTGACGGACGGAGAGCCTCGTTGCCCCTAGAGTATCCGTACGATTGGCGTGCCCGGCGCGATGGGACGCCGCACCGCGTCCCCTCAGAGCGTTATGTATACCATATCGGCGGGGGGCGTCGCACCGGCCGCGGGCACCGCCGCGGAGGCACAACTTTTTGATCGCCCGCGCCTATTCGAAGCGGATAACGATGAGCTTGTCCTGGCCAGACTCGGCTCCCCAGACTTCACCGGGCCGACCCAGTAGCTGGCGGACTTGGGCGTTGGGGCTCGGAATCCCAAATGAGTCAAACGCCTCCGTCGTCGGGTCGAAGCGCACTAGAGCGTTGGCGCTGAAGTCGCTCAACCAGACGACGTCGCGTTCGTCCACGTAAACCGCGTATGGCCGTGGGCTGGAGCCTGGCAGGCGCCACTCCCGCCACTCGCTGGTGGCCGGACTGTAGCGGGCCAGATTCCGGCCATCCCACTCGCTCACCCACAGCTGGCCCTGAGAGTCCGACCAGACTCGCCGCGCGCCCTGACGTGGGGTCGGTGGGTCCAGGACAGCGACACCGCCCGACTCCCGATCGATCCGCCCAACGTAGCTGCCGGCCAGCGAGGCGAAATAGACGCTCCCGTCGGGCGTGCTGGTGATCCCATACGGGCCAGCGCCGCGCGGCGACTGCCACAACTCGACCTCCCCAATGGACGGATCGAGACGCCCGTGGACGCCGGCCTGGCCGGTAAACCAGAGCATGCCCCGATCGTCGAATGTGGCCGTGTTGAGGTTCGCGCCTCGGCCCGGCAGCCTGAACTGGTCGACCGTCTCCGTGTGCGCGTCGACCCGCACGATGGCGTTGAGGCCACCATCGGTCACCCAGGCCGCTCCATCAGGACCAGCGATCACCCCGTGCGGCGCGGAGCCCTGCCCGAGCTTCACGTGATGGGTCAAGCCAGACACCGGATCGAGCCGGCCGAGCTCTCCAGTCGCCTGGGCGGTGTACCAGACGGTCCCGTCCGAAGCTGGCGCGACGTCGTGGGGACGCGAGCGGGAGGGCACCGGGTACTCCTGAATAGCCACCCCGCCCTGCGCGCGGGCGGAGCCCGCCGCGCCCGGCAAAGACCAGCGCTCGGCCCGGATGCGCGGCACGCCAAAAATCGCCAGCGCGAGCAGCGCCAGCGCGGCGGCCACGAGCTTGAGGACATCGGTCCACGACACACCATCCGCCAATCCGCGCTTCACGTCATGCCTCCCTGCCCACGCCTCGTCATGACAAGCATGGCCTGCCCGGACCGGCAGCGTCAAGGACGATCCAACAACCACACCGAGAACGACTGGAGAAACAGCCAAGACACCAGGACGCCAAAGGGTCAACGTCAGCTCTCTTGGTGTCTTGGTGGCTTGGTGCTGAAACCCAGACATTGGTCTGATATATTTGGCACCAATTGGCTCTTTTCTACTACCACTTCCGCGGGTTAGGATTTGGGCCACATACGTCCTCGCGAGGATGAAAAAGGATGCCCGTGACCGCCCGCAGCCGCGTTCGAACCCATCCGGAGCGGGCAGTGCCCGACGAAGCCGAGGCGATCTTGCAGGCGGGCCTGGTCGCCCACGTGGGGTTCCTGGTCGATGGCCAGCCATTCGTGATCCCAATGGGCTACCACTACGAGGCTGGCAAGATCTATCTGCATGGCTCCCGCGGGGGCCGGCTGCCGGGCACGCTTCGGGCCGGGACCCCGGTCTGTGTGGAAGTGACCCTGCTGGACGGCCTGGTCGCCTCTCGGGACGCCCTCTACCACTCGATGAACTACCGAAGCGCGATCGCCTTTGGCCGGGCGCGGCAGGTGGCAGACGACGAGGCCAAGACCACGATCTTCGAGCGCATGACGCGCCGCTACTTCCCGGGCCGCACGGTGGGCGTGGACTACCACCCACCTTCGGGGGCCGACCTGAAGATCACCGAGCTGCTCGAGATCGAAGTCGAGGAGCTCAACGGGAAGCGGCGCAGCGGCCCGCCCAGAGGCCCAAACGACGACAGCCCGGACGCGGCCGGTACGTGCGGCGTCTTCCCCGTCCCGGAACGCTAGAGCCGAGAACCCACCTGCGTAGGGGCGGACCGCGTGGGTCCGTCCTGGTCACCGCTGCCCTGGACGGGCGGACACGCAGGTCCGCCCCTACGGCTTGCTCTCGGCTGAAACAAGCCCTTTGATCCGGCATTCCACGAGCGACAGGACATCGGCGTACGGGGCGCGCTCGAGCGCGCCCCAGGCCGGGTGGCGGCGGTACGGCCGCGAGCGCGGCGTGCTCACCTGGCATAGGGCCCGGGACATGCCGACCGGGTCCGTCTCGATCTCGGCCAACGAGTCGACCACGGAGGCGTCGAACTCCGATCGCCAGTCCCACCTGCGCAGCGCTTCGGGCTCGATCGGCGCTGCCCCCTGGCACAAGTCACAGGTCCCGCAGGCGCTGGTGTCGGCATCCCCGAGATACGCCAGGGCGTGACTCTGGCGGCAGCCGCGCTCCAACACGTACGCCCTGACCGCCTCCAGGCGGCGGTGCTCGGCCTCCACGCCCTGGCGGACCGACTCGAGCAGGGCGGGGCCATCGGTCGCGCGGTCTGGCCGCCGCAGGACCCGGTAGCGTTGGAGCACGCCTGACGCGCGGGCCGGGGCGAGACCTTCCTCCTCGAGACGCCAGAGCAGGCGGCGCGCCGCCTCGAGCGACAGGCCGGCTGCCGCGCTGTGCTCGGAGACGCTCAGGGTGAGCCAGGTCCGGCCCCGCCTGGCGTTGGCCACCAGCGCCCGCCAGCGCGTGCCATCCGGCTCGCCTAGCCGGGCAGCCGCGCCTACGGCATCGTGGTCGATCGGAAGCTGGTAGGTGTCGAAGGCGGGCGTGATGGCCCGCACCACGCCGCGCAGCTCCAGGCGGGCGAAGAGAGTCCTCACTGCGGCGGGGTCGAGGTCGTGTTGATCGCCGATCGTCTGCGGGCTGAACGCCAGCACGTCGGCCGATTCCCTGGCCGCGAACGCGGCGTTGAGGGCCGCCCTGACCCGCTCCTCGCTGGGGACCTTGGCGTCCACGAAATTGGCGAGCGCGGCGATGTCGTCTTCCGCGTAAAGCAAGGCGATCTCGGCCGGCGCGCCGTCTCGGCCGGCCCGCCCGACTTCCTGGATGTAGCCCTCCAGACTGCGCGGCGCGTGGAGGTGGAAGACGCGCCGCACGTTCGGTTTGTCCACGCCCATGCCGAAAGCGATCGTGGCGACCACGCACGCCAAGTCGTCGCGAAGGAAGCGGTCCTGGACGCTCGCTCGTTCTTCGGGTGAAAGTCCAGCGTGGTACGCGGCGGCACGCACGCCGGCCCCGTCCAGCACCTGGGCCAGCGCCTCGGTGTCGGCCTGACGGAGTGCGTACACGATCGTCGGCGCCTCTGGCCGAGCCATCGCCAGCTCCAGCAATCGCCGCTCCCTGTCGAGCGGCACTTCCACGCGCAGGATTAGGTTTGGACGGCGCGCACCCGTATTGATCACGCCGTCGACCGGGATCGCCAGGCTCGCTCGGATGTCCTCCCGCACGGCCGGCGGCGCCGTAGCTGTCAGAGCCAGGACCGGCGGGCCCCCCAGGTCGGCCCGCAGCAGTGCCAGGCGCAGATAGTCGGGCCGAAAGTCGTGCCCCCAGGCGCTGATGCAGTGAGCCTCGTCGACGGCCAGAACCGCCACTCGAGTCCGGCCCAGCGCCGACTGGAAGCGCTCGTTCGCCAGCCGCTCCGGCGCGACGTAAAGCAGGTCGAGCTGGCCGGCAGTCAGTGCTCGCAGCGTTTCCCGCGCCTCCTCGAGCGGCAGCGTGGAGTCGAGCCGCGCGACGCGAAGAAGTCCCCTCAGCTTCTCCACCTGGTCGCGCATCAGGGAGACAAGCGGAGAGATGACCAGGACTGTGCCTGGCATCAGGGCAGCCGCGGCCTGAAAGGCGAGACTCTTGCCCGAACCGGTCGGCATGATCCCGAGCGACGAGGCGCCCCCGAGCGTTCGCTGGACGAGGTCGAGCTGAAATGGCCGCGGCTCGACTCCGAACCGGGCGTGAATGGCGCGTGCCAACTCGGAACGGGCCTGACTCATTGTAGCTCCCTCACCCCCGGCCCCTCTCCCCCGCGAGGGAGAGGGGAGTAGTATCCTCGCTCACCCCTGGCCTCTCACGCCCTCACCCCCTCACCCCGCGAAGCGCACTTGTTCCCGGCCCCTCCCCCAAGTTTGGGGGAGGGGCCGGGGGTGGGGGCTTTGCGTCAGATCCGCGGGCCGCCGCGCCGGCCCCACTCGCGCGGGTCGAGTGAGACCGCTTGGTCGCCAAAGCGCATCGGGTCGAACGCGTCGGGCGGCACTGGCGGCGGTTCGCCGACCACCAGGGCGGCAAGTAGGCGCGCACTGGCCGGGGCCGGCGCGATCCCGCTCGGGCCGTGACCCGTGGCGAAGAAGAGGCCCTCGATCGCCCCCCGACCGATCATGGGTAGACCGTCGGCCGAATTGGGGCGGAAGCCTGTCCAAATCTCGTGGACCGGGGCCTCTGCCAACGCGGGGACCATTCCGATCGCCTCGCCCAGCAGCCACGCCAGGCCGCCGGCCGTGAAGCTTGAGTCGTAGCCGACGTACTCGCGCGTAGCGCCGATGATGAGGCGCCCATCTGCCCGCGGAACCAGGTACGGATCGTCGGGCTTGGTGATTACGCGGCGGAGCCCGACAGCGCTCTGCTCGACGGCCAGGATCTCGCCCCGCTGGGGGATGACCGGCATGGCCGGCTCGCATCCTCGCAGCTGGCCGGACCAGCTCCCGGCCGCGTTCACCACGACCGGAGCCTCGAAATCTCCCTCGAGAGTGCGCACCCCGGCCACTCGTCCGCCGCGCTGGATTACTTCCGTCGCGGCGGCCCCGAACACCATTCGGACCGCAGCCCGCCGGTTCGCCAGCTCCAGAGCCCGACACAGACGGCGGTTGTCGATCTGCCCGCCCGGCCTGAGCTGGGCGGCCACAACCGCTCGGCCGACGGCTGGCTCGACCCGCTGGACCGCCTCGCCTTCGACCAGCTCCGTGTCGAGACCGAGACGCCGCTCCAGCTCGACGACAGCCCTCAGCTCCTGGCCGTCCGGCTCGCTCAGAGCCGGCACCAGGTGGCCATCCCAGGTGTACTCGGGATCGATACCAGCCTCCTCACGAAGCTGGCCCACCAGGGTCGGGTAGATCTCGGCGCTGACATGCTTGAGAGCCGCAGCTGGAGAGTCGTCGCCAGGCGCGCAGATGCTGAGAATACCAGCCGACGCCCAGGAGGCCTGCCGGCCGGGTCGGTCTCGCTCGAGCAGGATGACGTCGAGCCCGCGCTGGCGAAGCTCGCGAGCGCTCAGCAGCCCGATCACGCCGCCGCCGATCACGATCGCGTCGGCCATCTGTCCCTCCTAGTGCCCTCACCTCGCCCCGCCCCCAAGCTTGGGGGCGGGGTTGGGAACAAGTGCGCTTCGCGGGGTGGGGGCTCGATCACTGGTCGACGCGGGCATCCACCAGCGCAGCGCGGCCGCCTGGGCCTGCAGAGCGCCGAGTAGGCACTCCTGAGCCAGGCGTTGTCGCTCGACCGCCCGTCGCAGCTCGGCCTCGGACAGCGCCCGATGCCCCTCGCCGACCAGCTCGGTATCGGCATTCGACGCAGGGTAGGCCGGGACGCAGATGAACAGCACTTCGACGTTGGCTGGACCGCGATTGCGGAACGAGAGGGTGGTGGTGGGCGGTGTGGTGAGCGCCTGACCGGGTCGCAGGAGCAGCTCCGTCGCACCCAGGTCGCCAGGTCGCCGGTAGCTCGCGGTCAGCTCGCCGTGCAAAACGTACGTGACCTGCTCGAGGGCGTAATGAAAGTGGACTGGATAGTCGTCCGCCTGAGGCGGGATGACGCCGACGACCACGCTCATGAGGCCCGCAGAGACGACGCCCGGAATCGGGCGGATGATGATCCCGTCGGGAGCCAGAATCTCGACGATCTGGGAGTCAGGCATACCCACGGTGCCCCGTTCAGGAACGGCCGGCCGCGATAGTTTGGGCGCCCGCGCTGGCGACACAGACACCCACCTGACTATGCGCCACTGACCGGAGGGTCGGCAACCGGCCCTCACCCCAACCGCTCGCACAGTGCCCAGGGAGAGGGGCGCTATGATCGATGTCTTGGACACGGGCCCGGAGGGTTACGGCCTGCTGCTGGCCGCCCCGGGCGCGGGGGCCCTGCTGGCCGCCTTCGGCCTGGCCGCGCTCGGCCGGGTGGGGCGTCCGCGAACAGCCATCCTCGCCACGCTGCTCGCCTTCGCCGCCACGCTGGCCGGCTTCGCCGTCTCGCGCGAGCTTCCTCTGGCCCTGCTTCTCCTCTGTGGGACCGGCGCCTCGCAGACCTGGCTGGCGGCCATTGGCCAGACCGTCCTTCAGCTGCGCGCACCGAGCGAGCTGCGCGGCCGCGTGATTGCCCTCAACACCACCGCGACGATCGGCTTGAGCAGTCTGGGCGGTCTGAGCGCCGGCCTCCTGGCCAGCGCCGTCGGCGCGCCTGAGGCGGTGCTGTTCAGCGCTGTGGCCACGGCGATCCTTGGCAGCGCTCTGGTCATGAGCCTGCCCGCGCTGAACAGGACGTAGGGCCGCGGACGGGAAGCTACCACCAAGACGCAGGAGACAAAGGCCCGATCCGATCGTCTTGGGTGCCTTCGTGTGCTGGTGTTGATCGTCACCTTACGTCTGGTCGTCCGTTGAGAACGGTGGTACCCGCCGCATGGCGACGCTTTCGTTGCAATCGGCGGCATACTGTTGCAGCTGTGTTCGGGGGCACGGGGGATGGGCGGGCTGCGCGCCTTCTGGCTGGCGCTGCTGATTGGAAGTCTGCTGGGGCCGGCCAACGCCAGCGCCGACCCGCCCGCGCGGGATGGCCGCCTCACGGGGCCAGACGGCCAGCCCATCTTCGTGATCGGCGCCAGTTACCAGGGGCCAGCCGAGCTGTCTTGGCGCGGCGAATACTGGGCCGGGTGGGCCGACGATCGCTTCGATCCCGCTCTGGTCGCGGCTGATTTCCAGCGCGCCTCGGGGGCCGGCCTGAATACCCTGCGTATCTTCGTCCAGCGCGAGCTGCTCCACGACATCAGAAAGGACGGCTGGTGGAAACTGGACGCCGTGGTCGATCTCGCGGCCCAGTCCGGACTCCGGCTGATCGTCACGTTCGGCGATTATGACGAGCGGCGGGTCAGCGACGTAGCGCGCGTCTCGAGCAGCATCGCCCGCCGCTACGCGGGCCACCCGGCAATCCTGGCCTACGAGCTTCGCAACGAGCCGACGTTCTGGACGCTTCAGTCGGCGAGGTACCCGGATGGCCAGCGGCCTCCGCTGTTGAGTAGCGCGCTAGTCGAGGCCTACGGTGAGCGCGCTGCCCGCCATTACATCAACGCCTTCCGGCTCACCGACGAGGGCCAGCGCGGTCCGCTGGCCATTCCCGAGCGATTCTCTGAGGACGAGGCGTACTACTATCACAACAACTGGCTGCTCTCCTACGAGCTGGCGCACGAGGCATCGGCCTGGGCCCAGGCTCGCGGGCGCACTGACCTGGAGTACTTCAGCTCGCCAGAGGCGGCCCGCTGGGCGACGTTCCTCGAGGCGCTCAACGCGACCTATGACGCCTGGCTGGAGCCTCAGGTCCGGCTCCTGCGCGAGGCTGACCCGACGAAGCCGATCACCGTCGGCCACAACGATCCGCTGCTGGAGGCCCTGCCAGCCAACCGACGTCTCGATTTTCTCAGCCACCATCGTTATCCGCCGCCGGGTCTGGGTGGGCTGACCGACCATCGGCGCAGCCTGAGCGCGCTGCGAGCCATCTTCCCCGGGAAGCCGATCCTGCTGGGCGAGTTCGGTCACCGCACCGCTGAGCTGGGCGAGGCTCAAGCGGCCGTCGAAGAGACGGCTATCTTCCTTCAGCTCCTGGCCGACAGCTTCGCCGGCGGCGTCAAGTGGATGCTGACCGACACCCGCGAGGCTACAGACAGCATGGGCATCTTTCGAATGGACGGCTCGCCGAAGCCGCTGGCCTACGCGACGGCCGGCCTGGCGCGCTACCTCGCCGGCGGGGGCGGGCCTGGCTCGCTCGAGCTGTCTCAGAACGAAGGTGGGGGTCCGTGCTACCTGTTCCGCGCCGACGCGGCGCTCCTGATCGGCGGCGGCTGCGGCCAGCCCTCGGAGGCCCGTCTGCTCGGCCAGGGTCCCAACCAGCTCTTTGTGAATTGGGCGCAAGCCCGGGCCGTGCAGCTGAGCGCGACTGCCCCAGCCGGGGTCGAGCTGAGGCTGGCGAGCCTGGTCGGCGGAGGCGGAGCCAGAGGCTGGGCCCTGGCAAGCGACGACCCGGCGGAAAGCGCTAAGCTTTCTGAGCGAGGCGGCGTCGTGACGTTTCAGGCCAGGCCCGGACAGGTCTACCGGCTGTCGCGTTAGCCGGGTAACGTCGTTCAACGTTCAACGTCGAGCGTTGAACGTTGAACGCGCAACGTTGAACGCCCGGAGATTTGCCATGCGGCGTGACGATCTGCTCGCGGCGATCGAGCTGGTGATCGGCCTGGCCATGGTTATCGGCTTCCTCGTCATCCTGGTGGCTCCGGCGGCCGCTCGCCTCCTGATCGAACTGCCCTGGGCGCTGGGCACGCCCAGCACGCTGCCCGGCTTCGGTGTGAACCCGCATGTGTTCGCCGAGGCCCGCTACGCGCCCTCTCTGGTCGTGCTCAGCGCCGGCGCCGCGCTGGCGGTGTGCTATCGTTGGCTCACCTCACGCCGGCGCGGCTGATCCCGGGAGCAGGCCTTGGACGAAAGCGAGCGCTACGATCTAGGCCGCAGCCTAATCCT
>DASPXK010000231.1:0-27123 GCA_035637315.1 Chloroflexota bacterium | reverse complement strand
GCGGCGCCGCATCCGCTCGTTGTTCTCAGCCCGCGTGCCCCTGGGCGGCGGCTCGCCCTCGCGATACTTGCCGGTCAACAAGCCGCCGGCGAGCGGGCTGTACGGGATCAAACCGATGCCGTGCGCCAGGCAGGCCGGGATCAGCTCGCGCTCGACGTCACGCTCGAGCAGACTGTACTGGGGCTGGTTGGAGACGAAGGGCGCGTAGCCGCGGCGGTCGGCCACCCACAGCCCCCAGACCGTCTGCCAGCCAGTGTAGTTCGAACAGCCCACGTAGCGGACCTTGCCGGCGCGGACCAGGTCGTCCAGCGTCCGCAGCGTCTCATCCAAGGGCGTCTCGGCGTCCCAGAAGTGGACCTGGTACAGGTCGATGTAGTCCGTGCCGAGGCGTCGCAGACTAGCCTCGACCCCGTTCAGGATGTGCTGGCGGGAGAGGCCGCGGTCGTTCGGCCCGGGCCCCATCTCGCCGTACACCTTGGTGGCGATCATCATGTCGCCCCGTCGACCCTTCAGCGCCGCGCCGACGTACTCCTCGGACACGCCCCTGGTATACGTGTCGGCCGTGTCGACGAAGTTGACGCCCAGCTCGATCGCGTGGTGGATGATGCGCGCCGTCTGGGCCAGGTCGGCGGACACTCCGAAGGTGTTGCCGCCGAGTCCCAGCACGGACACCTTGAGCCCGCTCGATCCTAGCCGTCGATACTCCATGTCGGTCCTCCGTTAGCGAGTAGTGCGGTAGTGCGGTGGTGGCCGCTATCGCACACTCGCTACCATGTCCTGCATCAGCGTCTCGAGCCCGCGTGGGCCGATCCGAAACAAATGTCGCAAGTCTGCATAGCGCGGGTCGTCGAGCACGTGCGCCTCGCACTTGAGGTCCTGCCAGTGGGTGCGGACGTGCTGGAAGCCACACCGCTCGTAGCTGCGGCGGGCCCTTACGTTATACGCCCCGACGCTCAAATACATCTTTCGAAACCTGGCTGGGCCGAAGTAGTAGCCGAGGAACGCCTCCAGAGCATCGGTCCCGTAGCCCTGGCCGATGAAGCGCGGGTCCAGGTCCATGCCCAGCACCGAGCTACCCTCCCGCCGCCTGACGTGCCGCAAGAACATCCGACCGATCAGCTGGCGGCCGAGATCTTCGATGGCAAACGGAAGCTGGGCCTGCCGATGGACCAGGTCGTCATACCAGGCGTCGCGGAGTGAGCCGTCCATCGGGGTCGGATCATAGCTCGAGTAGAGGCGATCGGGGTGGCGCGGCCAGGCCAGCCAGCGATCGACGTCGCGGCGGGTGAAGGCGCGAACACGGGTCAGTCGCCCGCACGCGACGAAGCGAGGCTGGCCCATCAGCTCGCGCGCTCCAGCCGCTGGCGCAGCTCGTCCACCGACGCCAGCTCGACTTCGAGCAGCTTGCGCCGCAGCCGCTGGCCGCGCGCGATCCTGATCTGGCTGCGCCGTAAGCCGAGCCGCGCCGCCAGCAGCGCGACGAGCGCGGAGTTGGCCTTGCCCTCGATCGGGCGGGCTTTCAGGCGAACCTCCAGCGAGCCATCGCCACTCACGGCCACCGAGTCGCGCGAGGCGCCCGGGCTGACCCGCGCCGACACGCTAATCACGCTTTACCAACCCCTCCCCCAGCCCCTCCCAGAAACGGAGAGGGGTGTCTGACCCCTGGGTGATATACTTTTCAGGCCCGGCCAGGTGCCGGGCGCTGTAATTGGAGGAGGCTGTGTACGAGTCGCCGCGGGGCACGCAGGACATCCTGCCCGAAGACGCGGTCATCTGGCGGTACGTCGAGAGCAAAGCGGCCGACCAGGCGCGTCGATTCGGGTACGGCGAGCTGCGCACTCCGACCTTCGAGGAGGCGGCGCTGTTCCTGCGGGGTGTGGGGGAGGCCACGGACATTGTCGAGAAGGAAATTTACCGCTTCCAGGACAAGGGCGGCACTGAGCTGGCGCTGCGACCCGAGGGCACGGCGTCCGTGATGCGGGCCTACCTGGAGCATGGCATGGCCAGCCGCCCCCAGCCGGTCAAGCTCTACTCGTTGATCAACGCATTCCGCTACAACCGCCCTCAAGCTGGGCGCTATCGGGAGTTCCGCCAATTCAACGTCGAGGTTATTGGCGACGCCGACCCGCTGGCCGACGCGGAGGTGATCGCCGTCCTCTGGCGTTTCCTGGAAGAGCTTGGACTGCGCAATCTCTCGGTCCTGCTCAACTCGATTGGAGATCGGGTCTGCCGGCCCGCCTTTATCCAGGCCCTGGTGGCCTACTACGAGCCTCGCCGCGACGAGATCTGCGGCGACTGCCAGCGCCGCCTGGCCACCAACCCGCTCAGACTGCTCGACTGCAAGGCCCCGCGGTGCCAGCCGATTATCGATGGCGCGCCCCGCACGCTCGATCACCTCTGCCAGGACTGTCAGGCGCACTTCACCGCGCTGCGCGGCTACCTCGAGTCGATGGACCTGCCGTACCAACTGACTCCGCGCCTGGTCCGCGGGCTCGACTACTACACCCGTACGGTGTTCGAAGTGGTGCCGCCCGGCGGCGGAGCGCAGTCCAGCATCGGCGGCGGCGGACGCTACGATGGCCTGGCCGAGGAGATCGGCGGTAAGCCGACGCCAGGGGTCGGCTTCGCGGCCGGGCTCGATCGGATCATCATCAATCTCAAGCAACAGGGCTGTCCGCTGCCCGCTCCCGAGACGCCCGACGTCTTCTTCGCGCCGCTGGGCGAGGAGGCCAAACGTCGCGCGAACGCGCTGGCAGACCAGGTCCGCCGGCTGAGCCTCACGGCCGTCGTCGGGATGGGCGATCGCAGCATGAGGGCGCGCCTGCGGCAGGCCGGGGCGAGTGGCGCACGCTGGACCGTCATCCTGGGCGAGGACGAGCTGCGCGATGAGGTGGCGACCCTGAAGGACCTGGCCAACGGGCAGCAGGAGCGGGTGCCCTTCGCGGAGCTGCCGCGCCGTCTCGCCGCCTCGCTCGATGGGCAAGCCTCGTGACAGCCACGACGCAGCCCCTGCTCGACCGCCTCGACGAGATGAAGCGTCGGTACGACCAGATCAGCCAGGAGCTGACCAGGCCGGAGGTGGCCTCGGACCCGGAGGCGCTCCAGCGCTATGGGCGCGAGCAGGCGGAGCTTCAGGAAGCCGTATCGACCTACGAACGGCTGCTGGTCCTCCAGAAGGACCTGGAAGAGGCCCAGTCGATGCTGGCCGACGGCGTCGACGAACAGATGCGGGCGTTCCTGCGCGACGAGACGCGGCGGCTGGAAAGCGAACGCCAGGAGGTGCTGGCCCGTCTCAAGGAGCTGCTGCGACCGCACGATCCAAACGACGAGCGCGACGTGATCGTCGAGATCCGGGCCGGGACGGGTGGCGAGGAGGCCAGCCTGTTCGCGGCTGACCTGATGCGCATGTACCTTCGCTACGCCGAGAGCAAGCGGTGGAAGACCGAGGTCCTCAACACCAACGAGACCGATCTGGGCGGCATCAATCAGGTGACGTTCGAGGTCAAGGGCAAGGGCGCGTACTCGCGGCTGAAGTGGGAGCGAGGCGTGCATCGCGTCCAGCGAGTGCCGATCACGGAGGCTGGCGGCCGCATCCACACGTCGACGGCGACCGTAGCCGTGCTGCCCGAGCCCGACGAGGTCGACGTCCAGATCAACTCGGACGACCTCAAGATCGACGTGTTCCGCTCGGGCGGCCACGGTGGCCAGAGCGTGAATACCACCGACTCGGCCGTGCGAATCACGCACCTCCCGAGCGGCGAGGTGGTCACCTGCCAGGACGAGCGGTCGCAGCTCAAGAACAAGACGCGGGCGATGTCGGTGCTGCGCGCACGACTGTACGAGCGCGAGCGGCTCCGCCATCACGCCGAGACCGACCAGCTCCGCCGCTCCCAGGTTGGGACGGGCGAACGGGCCGAGAAGATCCGCACCTACAACTTCCCCCAGAACCGGGTCACCGACCATCGAATCGGGCTGACCCTGCACAACCTGAACGGCCTCCTCGAGGGCTCGATCGACCCTCTCGTCGACCAGCTGGCCCTGGCCGCCGAGCACGATGAAGACGACCGCGCCCTTTAATGACCTAACCCCCCAGCCCTCTTCCCTAATGGGAAGGGGGTGCGTCGGGATCACGGGCCCCGCGCAGGGCTGGACCGTCGCCGCGCTCCTCGCCGATGCCGCCTCGCGTCTCCGGGCAGCCGGCGTCGAAGCCCCCCGCCACGAGGCGCTGCTCCTGCTGGCCCATGCGCTCGGCGCGACGAAGACCCATCTGCTGGCACACCCGGACCGGCCGGTCGAGGGCGAGGAGGCCGAGCGGTTCGCCAGCCTGGTGGCCCGTCGAGCCGCCCATGAGCCGTACGCGTACGTCGTCGGCGAGCGGGAGTTCTACGGCCGCGGATTCCTGGTTGATAGACGCGTGCTGGTACCCCGCCCGGAGACCGAGGTACTGGTCGAGCAGGCGCTGGTGGCGCTAAGCGAGCTGCGAGGGCACGGCGTTCCGAAGCCTGTCGTCGTGGACGTGGGGACCGGCAGCGGCGTCATCGCCTGCATTCTCGCCCTGCACGCGCCCGAGGCGCTGGTCGTCGCGGTCGACGACAGCACCGCCGCGCTCGAGGTGGCCGAGGCCAATCGGCGCCAACTTGGGCTCGCCGAGCGGGTCCGACTGATGCGCGGCGACCTGCTGGGCTGGCTCGGCTCGGCGGCGGACCTGGTCGTCGCCAACCTGCCCTATTTGCCCTCGAGTCGAATCGGGGCGCTCGGGCCGGAGGTCCGCGAGTTCGAGCCGCGCCACGCCCTGGACGGCGGCCAGGACGGCGCCGACCTGATGCGACGGCTGCTCGCCCAGGCGCCAGCTCGAATTCGATCTGGCGGCTCGCTCCTACTGGAGGTCGACCCACCCCAGGTCGAAGCGCCGGCCGATGCCTTACCGGCGGCCAGACGGCGGGTTTTCCAGGACCTGGCCGGCCTCGACCGCGTGCTTCGGCTCGACCTGCCATGATCGACGCGACGACGCGGCCGCGGCTGGCCCGCTGGCCACGGTCCGAGGCACAGCGCAGAACGCTCATGCGCGAGGCGGTCCGTATCCTGGCCGACGGCGGCCTGGTCGTCTTTCCGACCGACACTGTGTACGGGATCGCCGCCCATGCCGCGCGGCCGGAGGCGGTCGAACGGATCTACGCCGTCAAGCGTCGCCCACCGTCGAAACAGATCGCGCTGCTCATCGACGACCCCGCCGTGATGAGAGAGCTGGCAGACGAGGTTCCACCGAAAGCGATGCTGCTCGGCCAGCGCTACTGGCCGGGCGCGCTGACGCTGGTCCTGCGCGGCCGAGAAGCTGGCCAGACGCTCGCGGTCCGCCAACCCGACCACCCCATTCCGCGGGCGCTGATCCGCGCGCTCGGCCGGCCGCTCGCCACGACGAGCGCCAATCTCTCCGGCCAGGCGAGCCCACGCACAGCACAGGACGTCCTGGCCCAGCTTCCCACCGGCTACGAGCTGCTCATCGACGGCGGTTCCTGCCCGGGCGGCACCGACTCGACCGTCGTCGACTGCACTGGCGCGACGCCGCGCGTGCTCAGGCTCGGCGCGTTGGATCGGGGCGAATTGGAGGCGCTGGTCGGACCGCTCGAAGGGCCCTAGTTCAGGTTACTCCGCCAGCTCGTAATGAAGGACGACGGCGCCCCCGGTCGCATAGTTCGGCACATCACCGATCGTCGCCTGGCCGTCCGACGAGTCCAGTGCAGCCTCCATCGCGTCGGCAGAGTCGAACTCGAGCTCGGCGACGCCAAAATACGGCGAGTCCGCGCCCATGCCCCGCGCGTCGAGGCCGTAGCGGAAGCTCCTGAGCCCCGGGATCTTGTTCACCAGCGGGACGTGCGTATTGGCGTAGTAGTTTCGGAAGTGCCCCGCGTCGTTTGGCGGTGGATACAGCACCAGCAACTTGTGCATGGAACGGTCCTCCAACGATCAAATCGCGCGACTTTGGTCGTAAACCTAACCCCCCAGCCCCCTTCCCTAAAGGGAAGGGGGAGCTTGTAATGGGGGCTCTAGGCTGGCGTCTTGGCCTTGACGCGATCCAGGACGCGGCCGACAACGTCCACCGCCTCGTCGGCCTCGGCTTCCGTCAGGACGAGCGGCGGCATGAAGCGGATGACGTTCGGGGCCGGGCTGTTGAGCAACATGCCCTCCTTGAGGCACTCCGCCACCACCTCCGAACCGATGTCGGAATCGAACTCCACGCCCAGCAGCAGGCCGTGGCCGCGGACGTCGGTGATGTACGGCCGCTGTGCCCGCATGGCCTCCAGCTTTGCTTTGAGGTAGCCGCCCACCCGAACGACGTGGGCGGGTAGGTCCTCCTTCAGGACGTGCCGCATAACGGCCAGCGCCACGGCGCAGGCTAGCGGGTTGCCGCCGAACGTCGAGCCGTGGTCGCCGTAGGTGAAGACGCTGAACTTCTCTTTGACCAGGATCGCCCCGATCGGCACGCCACCCCCGAGGCCCTTCGCCAGCGTCATGACGTCTGGCTCGACGCCGTCGAGCTGGTGGCCCCACAGCTTGCCGAGCCGGGCCACGCCCGTCTGGACCTCGTCGAAGACGAGCACCAGGTTCTGCTCGTCGCACCATTGGCGAACGTCACGCAGGTAGGCCGGCTCGGCCACGTTCACGCCGCCCTCGCCCTGGACCGTCTCCAGCATGACGGCGCATGTCTCCGGGGTTGTCGCCTGCTTGATCGCCTCTAGATCGTTGAACGGCACGTTGACGAAGCCGGTCGGCAGCGGACCGTAGTCCTGCTTGTAGGCCGGCTTGCCGCCCGCCGTCAGCATCGCCAGGGTCCGCCCGTGGAAAGAATGGTCCGCCGTGATGACCATATACGCACCGTCGCGGTGGTGCTGGCCATATTTGCGGACCAGCTTTACCGCGCCTTCGTTCGCCTCGGCGCCGCTGTTCGAGAAGAAGACGCGGTCGAATGGGGAGTGGCTCATGAGCAGGTCCGCCAGCTCGAGCTGGGGCAGCGTGTAGAACTGGTTCGACGTATGGATCAGCGAATGAGACTGCTCACTGAGGGCATCCGTGATGACCGGGTGGCAGTGGCCAAGGGTGTTCACTGCCCAGCCACCGACCAGGTCCAGGTAGCTGTTGCCCTCCTCGTCCCAGACCCTGCAGCCCTCGCCGCGGACCAGCACAACCGGGGTCCGCTTGGCCACGGGCATGTACCGCTGCGCCTCCAGCTCGATCCAACGAGACATTCAGTCCCCCTCCGTATCCTTCATGATCATGGTCCCCACGCCGGTGTCCGTGAACAACTCGCGCAGGAGGGCGTGGGGCACCCGTCCGTCGAGCACGTGAGCTCGCGGGACCGTATCGAGTGCTCGAACGCAGGCCTCCGCCTTCGGAATCATTCCGCCGCTGATCTGGCCGGAGGCGATCAATTCGCGGACTCGCTCCGTGCTAAGGGTAGAGAGCAGCGAGCCGTCCTCGGCCAGGACACCGGCCACGTCGGTGAAGAAGACCAGCTTTTCCGCCTCCAGCGCCCGCGCCAGGTCGCCGGCGATCGAATCCGCGTTGACGTTGAGCGGCTGGCCCTGTGGGTCGACCGCCGCTGGCGCCACGACCGCCAGGTAACCCGCGCCCATCACCGTCCGCAGCGGCGTCAGGTCGACGTCGACCACCTCGCCGACCAGCCCCAGCTTTGGGTCACGAAGCCGAGCGCGGATCATCCCGCCATCGATGCCGGATAGGCCCACCGCCGGCGCGCCCAGCGCGCAGAGATGGGCGATCAGGTCGCTGTTCACCTTGCCGATCAAGACCATCCGAGCGAGGTCGAGGGTCAGCTCGTCGGTGAACCGACGGCCCTGCACGAACTTGGGCTCCAGCCCGAGCCGCTCCTGCCACTCCGAGATGAGCGGCCCTCCGCCGTGTACGATGACCGGCTTGACCCCCAGGCGGTAAAGGGTCACGACGTCCTCGAGGGCCGTGCCGTCCTGGCCGATACTACCGCCGATCTTCACGACCACGGTCTTACCGACGAAGCGGGCAATGTATGGCAACGCCTCGAGCAGCGCCTGGGTGGCGCCCTCCGAGTCAATCCGGCTGGCGAGCTCCAGGACCTCAGGTGGTGTAGGCGCTATTCTCGACGACATACGCCTCTGTTAGATCGCAGCCCCAGGCGGTCGCCTGAGCCTGCCCCAGGTTCAGGTTGGCCACGAATCTCACTTCCGACTGCTTCATCAGATCGCCGGCGGCCTCGCGACCACTCTCGACCGGCGAGCCGGCCCGCACGAGCGGCACATCGCCTACCGCCAGGTCGACCACCGCTGGGTCCACCTGCGCTCCGGAATAGCCGATCGCGCACAGCACCCGGCCCCAGTTCGGGTCGCCGCCGTAGACCGCCGCCTTGACCAGGTTCGAGCGGACCACCGCCCGTGCGGCCGCCCGCGCGTCCTGATCGGACCGCGCACCGACTACGTCGACGCGGATCAAGCGCGTGGCGCCCTCGCCATCTGAGACGATCGCCCTGGCGAGCTCGGCGCACACGTGCGCCAGCGCCGCCATGAATTTGGCCGCGTCCTCGCCGCCCCGCACGGTCGCGTTGCCAGACGCGCCATTGGCGAGCAGGATCAACGTGTCATTGGTGCTGGTGTCGCCGTCGATGCTGATCATGTTGAACGAGTCGGCCGCCGCCTCGTGCAGTGCGCTTCCCAGGATGTCGCCATCCACGCTGGCGTCGGTGGTGACAAAGGCAAGCATGGTCGCCATGTTCGGATGAATCATGCCTGCGCCTTTGGCGATCCCGCCTATCCGCGCGACCTTGCCTCCCAGCTCGAGCTCGACGCCAGCCTCCTTCGGCCGGGTGTCGGTGGTGATGATCGCTCTCGCCATCTGGTGCCCGCCATCGGGCGACAGCTCGATGGCCGACACGCCCGAGCGCACCAGGTCCATCGGCATCGCCACGCCGATGACCCCGGTCGAGGCCACCAGGACCTCGTCGGCAGGGATGCCGAGCTTGCGGGCCGCCAGGTCGGCCATCTCGCGCGCATCGGCCAGGCCGCGCTCGCCGGTGCAAGCGTTTGCGTTGCCGGCGTTCACGATGACCGCGCGAGCGCGCCCGCTCTCGATCCGCTGGCGGCACAACAGGACGGGCGCGGCGGCAAAGCTGTTGCGAGTGAAGACGCCCGCGGCTGCCGCGAGCCGATCCGACGCGAGGATCGCCAGGTCGAGCTTGTCAGAACCCGGCGTCTTGATGCCCGCGTAGACGGCGCCCGCCGAGAACCCGGCCGGCGAGGCCACACACCCGTCCGCAAGGGAAAGAAATCGCCGCTCGTCACCCACTCCCGTCCTCCCTCACGCGAAACGGGCCGGATGGTCTCGGTGCAGCCACGCCAGAGCGCAAAATCCCCCGTCCTGGGGGACCGCGCGGTGCTGCATCGGTCAGTATAGGAGGCGCCAACCGGGCCCGGCAAACCTGGGCGGCGCACCCTCGAACGACTTGACGCGCGAACGAAGCTGGGTGATGATTGAATCGGGTCAACGGACGGCGGCGCAGACGCCCGTCGTCGACGATGTGTGCCCAGCCAGGCCAGGGGAGGTGAGCCCGATGAAGCTCGACCCAGTCTGTGGGAGTGAGGTGCGCCAGCGAGGCAACCGACAGATCGCGGAGTACGCCGGCCAGCGCTACTATTTCTGCTCGCCCGACTGTTTGCAGCGCTTCGACGCTCAGCCCGACCTGTTCACGGCCGCGCCCGGCGAGGGCAACGTGGCCAATCGCGACCGTGGCGTTCACTCGATTCCAATGCCCGCCAAGGTGGCGACCGCTGAGCTGGGGAACACCGAGTCCGACGCCGGGCCGGGCTGACCGCTCAGGCCTGGGCGGGCTGAGCCGACTGCGAGATCGCCCGCGCTTTCGCCAGCTCCTCGAGGTAGCGCTGCTGCCCCACGAAGAACCCGACCCGAGCCGAGACCTGTTTGATACTGTCTCGGACCGACAGGTTGAGCGCGTCCACCTCCAGGATGACTTGTTGGAGCTCGGTCAACTGTTCGGCCACACGCAAGATTATAGGGCACCGCCCTAGGCGGACGCGCGGGTCCGCCCCTACGGCGCGTGGGACACGAACCGCAGGCGGCGGAACGCCACGTCGAGGGGGAAGAGCAGCAGCCCGGCCGCCGCCACCCAGGGCCAGAGCGGCGTTTGCCGTTGTCCTTCGGGCGTGAAGTCGCGCGCGAACGCCTCTCGCGGATCAGCCAGCTCACGCCCGCCAGTCTGCGACGCCAGGCGCCGCAGCAGCGGCCAGTTCACGCCAACCGATCGCGGCTCGGTCGCGCCCGACACGGCGAAGCCCACCATCTCCTGATGGATCGCGTTCCCACTCTCGTATTGGACGAACCGAGCCTGGTACACGCCAGGCTCGGTCACGCTGGTGGTAAGCGAGTACGTTCCGGGCGCCGACTGGGGTAGCTGAACCTCTCGCCCGCGCCCGCTGGGCGGGATCACCGTCGCGCGAGTGTCGAGCAGATCAGCGAAGCGGCCGTCCGGCCGTAAGCTCTGGACGCGCAGAGTGACCTGGTCGCCCAACACCAGCGCGGAGACCTGGAAATCGGGCTGGGTCGGCTCGGGCATCGTCCAGCGGACCGCCTGCTGCCAGAAGCGCGGCGCCTCTGGCCAGGTGGACCACTCGGGCGTCCAGGCGCCGGTCGTGTCCGACGTCCAGGCCACCACGCGGCCAAGC
This sequence comes from Chloroflexota bacterium, assembly GCA_035637315.1. Classification (GTDB taxonomy): domain Bacteria; phylum Chloroflexota; class UBA6077; order UBA6077; family JACCZL01; genus DASPXK01. Next base: position 16,402 of record DASPXK010000231.1, on the reverse strand, counting down.
CCAAACTGCCAGTGAGCCAGGATGGGGTCGCCGCGCTCGGTCGCCAGAACGGTGTTCGCGCGGGGGCGCGAGGTGGTCGCCACGTAGCCGGCCAGGGGTGGCAGGTCGCCTCCGGACAGACCGAGCAGAATCGGGCTCGGCTCGATCGGCTGGGGGAGCACCCGCCCCTCGACCAGCGCGCTTCGCGTCACGATTGTCGTCTCTTTAGTGGTGATCTTCGGGATGTCCTGGGCGCGCTCGGTGAAGTAGTAGCGCCCCGTCCCAATCTGGGCGAGCATTGTTAGCAGCTTGGTGTCGGCGTCGCTGCCAACCCCGATGGTGGAGAGCGTGACTTGGGCGGGGCGCATGCGGTTGATCAGTCCGGCGTAGTCCGCGTCGAACGACTGGCCGTCGGTCAGAAGGATGATGTGCTTGAGTCTGGCGTCGCTCTGGGCAGCGGCCTTGTACGCTTCCTCGAGGGCCGGGAAGATACTGGTCCCGCCGTCGGCCCGGATGCCCGCGATGCGCTGCTGGGCTGCGCGCACATCCTCTGGACCGCTGATCCTGGCGGGCGGCACCGCCCAGGTAAAGCGAACGTCGAAGACGAGCACGCCCAGCGTGTCGTCAGGCCGTAGGGCGTCGAGCGCCAGGATCGCCGCCTCGCGCGCCATCGCCATTTTCGAGACGTCACTGCGGTACAGGTCCATGCTGCCCGACTTGTCGATCACCAGGATCAAGGCGACGCTGCCCTGCTCACGGCGCGGCGGTGGGGCTGGCGAGACCGGCAGCATCTCGTCGAGGACCGTTCCCGAATAGCCGCCCAGGGCGTAACTGGTATCACCGCCAGCGACGAACAGCCCACGACCAAACTCCTGGACGTACTGCTGGAGTGTGCGCTGCTGGTCGAGCGTGAATTGCGTGGCAGCCACGTTAGCCAGACCAATGCTGTCGAACTGGGCCAGCAGGCTGGCTCGCTGAGGAACAGAGGCCGGCGCTCGCACATCCACCTCCAGGCCGCCCTCACGCAGCACGGCGACCAGCCGATCGCCCTCGCCTGCATGGCCTTCGAGTACCAACATCCGTCCGGCTCCTTTGACCACGGTGGTCGTCTCGGCAGAGTTGTTGTCGGCTCGGGTGTCGGTCGCCGAGAGCACTTCGATCCTTAGACGGTGGAAGCCTTGCGCCCCCGCCTTCTGGGTCAGCGAGAAGCGATTCGTGCCGGCAACCAGCCTGACGTCCTGCTGGCCCACCACGCGGCCGTCGATGGACAACCGCAGCCTGGCGTCCGTTTCGGTCGAGCTGGCGACGACTGCCGTGGCCTCGAACGTGGCGGCCTCTCGAACGTAGCTCGGCGCCTCGAGCGAGCGGACCGCGACCTCTGGATTCAGCAGCCCGCCACCGGGCGCCGCGAACGAGACCTGGGTGTCGAGTGGGAGCGCGTGGAGCAGCGCCTCCTGAGCGCTGCCGAGGTTCTCCCAGCCGTCGGTCAGCAGCACGAGTCGGCGCCCACCGGCCGGAGGCAGCAGATCGCCCGCCAGCCGGAGAGCGGCCTCGAGATCGGTCGCCGTGCCATCCACGCTGGCGGGCGCGCCCGCTGACGACGACGGCTGGTACATCGCCTGGCGGCCGAATCGCACCACCGCCGCCCGATCGCCGGGCTTGGCGGCCGCTTCCGCCTGTTGGAGCCAGTCGTCGGTGGCCGCCCGAAGCGGTCCGTTCATGCTGTCCGACCCGTCGACGACGAACGCAACGGAGAGCCGCTCGTCGGGTCGAGCCAGCAGCGGCTGGCCGAGAGACACAACGATCAGCGCCAACACGAGGCCACGGATGGTGACAGCCAGCCGCCGGCGCCATCGCCCCATCGCCCGCAGCCTCGGCCGAGCGAGCAGGACGACCAGCGGCACCGCCAGCAGCAGTAGCAGCCACAGCGGTTGCGCAAAGCTCAATCCGTTCACCCGTTTGCCAACCTTAGTTCACCACCAAGACACCAAGACACGCGAATGAACGGCCCTCGTTCCCCTTTCGATCTTTGTGTCTTGGTGCCTTGGTGGTTCATCTTCGTCTGCTCAGCTTCGGCGCCCGAAGCGCCACCATTCGGCACCCAACACGACCAAGCCGAGCGCCAGCAGCGCTGGCCATAGCTCGAAGGCAAACACACTTGGCTGCCCGTCTCGCCCGGCAACCTCGACCGATGGCCATCGACGCGGCGTGACGTTTGACTCCGCCTCGCTCACCACGTTCACCGAGAAGACTCGCGTCTCGCCGCTTGAGTCTCTCAGGGTGTAGCGCCCGGGCGCCTCGACCTGCTCGAGGCGCACCGATCCGCCCGTCGCCGGCAGGTTGACGACGCGCCCATCGGGCCCCTCCAGTCGCGTCTCGCGCACGCCCGGCCCAACCGGCACGCTGGACCCCCGGCCAGGGGCGAGCGATGGGCTCAGCTCCCCACCGCCCAGGAATGCGACGGCGTTCGAGACCAGCAGCGGCAACACGATCATCTTGTCGATTCCCGAGCCGCTCGGATCGAAGGCGAAGATGACCACGGCTCGGCCCGACTCCTGGCCTTCGAGGACGAGCGGGCTGCCACCGGCCTCGGCCACCACGCGCGCCCACGGTGGCGGCTGCAGCGCCGTCACGCGGTTTAGCCGGGCGGCCGACAAGTCCACCGCCTGCAGCAACGGGTGGCGCGTGTCCAGCTCACTTACCTGGACCGACCGCAAATCACCCATCACCGGCAGGTAATCGCGCCCGCTCGGAGGGTTGACGATAAGCAGCTGGCCGCGAGGCAGGCGCTCAGGCAACACAGCATCGAGCACAACTAGCTCAGCGCCGCCGCCCGTGTAGCTCTCGGGGGAGACCGTCTCGACGGTCAGATCGGGAATCGCCTTGAGCGCCCTTTCCAGGACCTCCGGCAGCCGCGAGACCAGGATGGCCTTGCGCGCGTGCTCGGCCTCGACTGCCACCTCGGCCTGGTCGTCGGCCGCGAGCAGGTCCTGGTCAGCCAGGACGATGGCAACTCGTCGGGCCCCGGTCGGCACGGCAAACGACAGCTCAGCCCGGCTGCGAGGTGGAATGTCGACCTCTCGATTTTCCTGAACGATGCCGTCGACTAACAGTCGAACGGGCAGCCTGACGGGCCTGTTGGCGTAATTGACCAGTCTCGCGAACGCCTCCAGGCCGCCCGCCGATCGGGGCTGGCGCATGACATTCAGGTCGGTAACGGCCACGTTCTCCGAGCTGCGACCAATGGTCAGGAAACGGACCGGGATTCCCAGGCCGGCCAGGTCGCCCGGGTCGCCAAAGGCGCCGTCCGTGAGGACCACCGCCTCGGGGACTGAGTCCTGGGCGTCATTGGCCAGGCTGGACGCGACGAACAGCGCCTCCCGCATCGCCGCCGGGCCCGCGCCGGCCTGGAGGTCAGTGAGCGAAGCCTGGGCTGCCCGTGGGTCGACATTCGCGGCCAGGACTCGCGGCGACGGCCCGACTCTGATGATGGTGGCGTGGTCCTGGGGTCCGAGATCGGCGAGCAGCTCCCGAGCCTGGCGCACCGCCTCGCCGAAGCGACTGGGACTCACGTCCGTGGCCATCATGCTCGCGGAGGCGTCGAGCAGCACCATCACGTGCACGCGTGGCGGAGCCATCAAACCGGGACTGGCGATTCCGAGGGCGACCGCCGTCACGGCCAGGAGCTGAAGCAGCAACAGCAGCGAGGGGCGCGGCGGCCGCCAGCGCCGAGCAGCGGTCACCTCGCGGTCCAGTCCTCGCCACAGAAATGCGCTCGGCACCACCTGGCGGCGGGGATTCGACCGCAGCAGGTGGATCAGGACCAGGATCGGGATGAGCCCAAGCAGCCACAGTCCGGCCGGCTGCGCGAACGTCATTCGGACGCGCGTGTCTGGCCAGTTTCCACGAGCGCGCGAGAAGTGGCGGACGCGGGAGCCATGGGTCCGGGCCGTATGGTACCAGAGCCCCGCCGCATCGGGCCGCTATCCGGGAGTCGAGTCAGTCGGCTCCTGATGCCCGTCGGCGAAGCGCCGTCGGAAGCGGTGCCGGGTCGCATGTTGCCCCTTACTCCAATACGCGCTCTGAGATCCGCGGGCTTGGACCAACCCGAACGCTAGGCGGCAGGCAAACGTAGCGACATCACCGTGCTGACGCCACTGGTGTCCATGGTGATGCCGTACAAGGCCTCGGCGATCTCCATGGTGCCCCGATTGTGGCTGACGACGACGAATTGGGTGCGTTCGCTCAGCTCCTGGAGCACCGTGCTGAAGCGCCGCACATTCGAGTCGTCTAGCGCGGCATCGACCTCGTCGAGGACGCAGAATGGGGCAGGATTCGTTCTCAGCAGGGCGAAGATGAGGGCCACCATGGTGAGCGCCCGCTCACCGCCCGAGAGACTGACGAGCGGCTGGAGCCGCTTGTCCGGCGGACGCGCGACGATGTCGATTCCCGTCTCGAGCAGGTCTTCGGGGCTACTCAGGACTAGCTCGGCGTGCCCACCTCCAAACAGGCGCGCAAAATACTCTCGGAACGCGGCGTTGACCCGCGTGAAAGCGTCCTCGAACGCGCCTCGCATGAGCTGCTCCAGCTCTTCCATCGCCCCGCGCAACTCGGCCACCGTGGCTTCCAGGTCGGCTGTCTGAGTGGTCAGAAACTCGTGCCGCTCGCGCAGCTCGCCGAACTCGGCCAGAGCGGCATCGCCAACCGGCCCGATCGCTCGCAGCTCACGGCGCAACGCGTTCATTCGTCGCCGCGTCGACTCGGGATCGGCCAGCGGCTCGGGTGACTCGTCGCCACCCTCGTCGACGAGCAAGCGCTGCTGGTACGTGCCACTGGCGAAATCATCGAGCTCCTCGAGGTACTCCTGGGCCTCGCCCTGGGCGCGCTCGAACCGGTCCACTGACCGGCTTTCGGCGATCGTAGCGGCCTCGAGCACGGTCCGTTGGGACCGTATGGCGCCCCTCAGCTCGGCCGCGCGGCCTTCGATCGCGCCGCGCTCGTTCAGGGCTCGTCGACGAGCAGAACGCAGCTCGGCGATCGATTCGGCGAGCAGTCCGATCCGGGCGTCAGCAGCCTCGAGCCCAGCGCCGAGCTCTTTGACGCGAGACGCCTGGACGGCCTCCTGGCACTGCTCCGCTTCCAGGCGCGCTTCGATTTCCGACATCGCTTGCCTGGCCGTCCCCAGATCACCCTCGAGCCGCTCGAGCAGCGCCTCCTGACCTTCGAGTGTCGAGCGCTGCGCCGCGAGGGCGGCCAGTTGTTGAGCTGTGGCGGCCCTGACCTGCTCCCAGACGACCCGGGCCCGGTCTGCGAGCCGTTCCGCCTGCTCGATTTGGCAGACCAGCTCGCTTCGCTCCACCCCGAGCGCCTCGAGACGGCGCTCGAGCGCCTGCGCTTGTTCGGCCACGCGGGCAAGCTCGGACTCCAGGCCCGGCGTCCGCTCTCGGGCCTCGTGGAGATCACGTTCGAGCTGCGCCAGGTTGCTGGCGGATGACTGCGCCGCCAACGCGGCCTGGCGATCGGCCGCCTCGGCCTGGTCAAGCTTCTGCCAGACGTCCTGTTGTTCGCTCCCGAGGGTGTTCGCGCGCCGCTCCACGACGCCGAGCTCGCGCACCACCTCGGCCAGCTCGCCCTCGGTCTGATGCAGGCGGGCGTCGATCTGCGCCAGCTCAGTTTGTCGACCGACGAGTCGCTCGGCGGACCGATCGCGGCCGGCCCGCCACTCGCCGTTCCAGCGGATCGCCTGGCCGGCCAGGGTAACCACCTGCCATGGAACGGCGGCGGTGCCGTCGGCCGATAGGCGCCGGGCGGCCTCACGAGCCAGGTCCAGGTCTGGCGCCACGACGACGAGCGCCAGATACCGTGCGCGCACCGTCTCCAGCGCACGATCGCAACCCACCAGCTCGTCGGCAAAACCGTGCAGAGGTAGGTCAGAAAGCAGCCGCCGCGCGACAGCCTTGAAGCCCAGGGCCGCCTCCGGGGGCGGAGCTTCGGCCACGCCGTTCAGCGGCACCAGGCCAGTCCGGGCGGCCCCACGCTCCTGAACGAGCCGCAGCCCGGCCCACGCGCCGTCGGCGTCCTCGACCACCACCGCGTCGACGCTCTCGCCCAGCGCGGCACTGACCGCGGCCAGGAACTGGTCCGGAACGCGCAGCTCGCCGCCCAACAGTCCCCGCACACCACTCAGGCCAGCTCCCAGCACCAGCCCCGCCCCGGTTCGGCGCTCGATGCCGGCCTCCTCGATCGCTCGCCGCGCGATCTGCAGCCGCTGGAGCTCGCCGGCGAGTCGATGCTGCTCAGCCCGAAGGCCATCTAGCGTCCCCAGCGCATCGCCGCGCGCTCCGGCCAGCTCCTCGCGGGCGCGACGGAGCTGGCTCGCCTCGGCCCGCCGGGCCTCAGCCAGATCCGCGCCCGCCGCGGCTTGCTGCTGCGCCACGGGCAGCTCCGATTCGAGGAGGACCAGGCTGGCCCTGGCTTCATCGAAGCGCTGCTCGGCCCGCTCCAGCCTAACTCGAGCCTCGCGCAACGAGCCCTCGACCGCCGCAGCGTCCGCGCGGAGCTCAGCCGTGCGCTGTCTGAGCGTTGCGAGCTGCTCCTCCGCGGTCCGGCTTGCCGACTCCGATTCGTCCCCACTCCCATCGCCCACCGCCAGCCCACGCTCGGCGGCAGCTAGCTCGGCGCGGCCGACCGTGACCCGCTCATTCAGCGCGTCCGCTTCGGACCACAGGGCAGAGGCCCGCTCATGAAGCGCGGCCAGCTCGCGCCGCAGCACCTCTTGCGCGGCGGCCGCGCCTCTTTGGCGCTCGTTGGCCGCCGCCAGGTGGCCAACCAGCTCGGACCGCTCGCCCTGGAGCGTCAGCAGCTCCGGCTCACGGCTCCCAAGCTCATCCTCGGCAAGCCTTGCCGTCCCATCGGCGTCGGCGGCCGAGCCCTCGACCTCAGCCAAGGCGGCCTCGAGTCGGTCGACTTCGGCGCGCGCGTCGGCCGTAGCGGCTCTCGCCTGAACCAGCTCCGCACGAGCGGTCCCGAGCGCGTGCCGGAACCAATGCGCGGCCAGCGCTTCCAGCTCATCCCGACAGGCTCGATACCGCTCGGCCCGCTCGGCTTGGGTCCGCAAGCGTTTGACGAGCGGCTCGAGCTCGGCGATGACGGCCCGGCACCTGAGCAGGCTCTCCTCGGTCGCGGCCAGCTTGCTCCTGGTCTCTGCTAGCTTGGCGTGGTGGCGCCGAATGTCAGCCGCGTTCTCGATCACCGCGCGCCGCTCCTCGGCTCGCTGGAGGATCAGCGCGTCCACAGAGCCCTGCCCCACGACGACGTAGCCATCCGGATCGAGGGCGGCGTGCAGCAGCCGGTCGTGGAGGTCCTTGAGGCGCACCCGTGAGCCGTTGACCAGATACTCGGATTCGCCCGAGCGGTATAGCCGCCGGGTGATCCTGACCTCGTCGTAATCGAGCGGGACGCGCCCGTCCGAGTTGTCCAGAGTAAGCGAGACCTCCGCCAGGCCGAGCGGTTGGCGGCCCTGCGAACCGACGAAGATCATGTCTTCGCCCCGCCGCCCGCGAATCGCTCGCGCGTTCTGCTCGCCAAGAGCCCAGCGTACGGCGTCCGCGACATTGCTCTTGCCTGACCCATTCGGGCCGCACAGGACGGAGATGCCCGGCTCGAACGCAAACGTCGTCTTCGGCGCGAAGCTCTTGAAGCCGAGCAGATCGAGTCGCTTGAGGTACATCAGACATCCCCCCTCACCCGCTTCACGGAGCGAGTGCGCTGCGCGGAACGAGTGCGCTTCGCGGGGCGAGGGCGAATGAGCGCGGCCGTCTCTTCCGGCGGCAGGGTAATCGACTCGAGCATGGCGAGCGCCTCGGCGGCCGCCTTTTGCTGAGCGCCACGTTTGCTGCAGCTCTGCGCGACAGCCCTGATACTGGGACCCGCGCTGACCTGGATCGTGAAGACCGGGCTGTGGCCGAGGCCGCCAACTTCGATCACCTCATACATGGGCGCGGCCCCGTACAGCGCCTGGCTCACTTGTTGCAGGCGCGACTTGGCGTCCAGCAGCGGCCGATCGGCAGCGCGCGCGATCTCCTGGCGCACGAAGCGGCGCACCAGTTTACGCACTGCTCGGTGGCCTCGGTCGAGATACATCGCGCCGAGGACTGCCTCGAACGTCCTGGCGAGCAGCGGATCACGATCTCGGCCGCCCGCCCGCGACTCACCCCGCCCCACCAGCACGAAGGCGCCCAGGTCCAGCGCACGGGCCCAATCGGCCAGGGTCGACGCGCGGACCATCGACGACCGCAGCAGCGTCAGCTGGCCCTCGTCATGGTCGGGGAACCGGAGGTAGAGCTGTTCGGCGACGACCGCCCCAAGGACGGCGTCGCCAAGGAATTCCAGCCGCTCGTTGGAGGCCAGGCCAGATAAGCCCAGCTCATTGGTCAGCGATTTGTGGACCAGCGCCTGCCGAAGGAGTCCCGGATCCTTGAACGTAGTCCCGAGCCGACGCTCCACCTCCTCCAGGTCCGGCTCCTCCAGGAGCCACAGCCCCTCCTCCAAACCGGAGCCTTCGAGCGGCTCCTCAGCCAGGGCCCGAACCAGCTCGTCATCCGTCACAAGCGGCGATTCCCTATCCGTCATCCCTCAATTCTTCATTCTTCACTCTTAACTCTTCATTCTTCAGTCCTGCCCGTGAGCGCGAACCGGTTCAGGCGCATCGCCGGGACCAACACCCCGCCGCCCCAACTGCTGATCAGCATCAGCTCGCGGCCCAGAGCCCCCAGATCGCTCCAGGCCTCGCTGATGCTCTGGGTGAAGCGCATGCTCTTGACCGGGTATGTAACCTCCCCGCGCTCGATCAGGAACGTCCCGTCCCGAGTCATTCCGGTCAGCGCGGCTCGGTCGGACTGGAGCACGTTGACATAGTGCAATCGCGTTACCCATAAGCCGCGGTCGATGCCGGGCGCAAGCTCTTCCTTTCGCGTATCGCCCGTCGCCATCACCAGATGCATTGGGAACGGCCCGAACGTGTTCGGGGCCGGCAGCGCGTGACCTGTCGAGCGCTTGCCTTCGCGGGCCGCCGTCTGCGAGTCGTAGACCAGGCCGACTGCGGTGCCCTCCCGTATTATGTCCACCCGCTGCCGTGGGAGGCCCTCGAAGTCGAAGCCCATTGGCAGACCGCGCGGGTCACGTCCGTCGTCCCAAATGGAGATCCGCTCGTCCATGACCCGCTGGCCGAGCTTGCCACGCAAGAAGCTGTGACCTTCCTGGTAGGCGAGCGCACCAAATCCCATGTAGGCCAGGAATGACAACAGCTCGCCGACCGCGTACTCTTCCAACACGACCGGGTACTCGCCGGGCGGGATCTCCTTGGGGCCGCGGCCGCGCGCGGCCCGGTCGACCGCCTCGCGGGCCACCCCCTCGATGTCGATTGCGTCGATGCTCTGCGACGTTCGTTCGGCATAACCCGACCCATCGGCGCCCATGACGACAGTCATCACGTTGGCGTGGCTGAAGCGATCGTGGACGAAGACGCCCCGCGAGTTGGCCACCCCGATTTCTGTGCTCACAGTCGCTAGCGCGCCGGAGGACTCGAGATCCTGCTCGACGGCCAGGGCGCAGATCGGTTTCACCATCTGGGCTCGACGCTCGGGCGAGCACTCGGCCGTCTCTGATCTGAAGCCATTGGACGGGGCGACCTCCGACGGGTCAGGCAGGCCCGGGAAGTCGGGGTTCTCGGGCTGCCGCCGCGCGACGGCCCAAGCCCGCTCCACGACGCGGTCCAGCGATTCCTCGGAGAGATCGTTCGTCGTCGCGACCCCCACCTGTCTGCCGAGGACGGCTCTAACCCTGACCTCGGCGTCGCGCTCGACCACGTTCTGGTGAATCGCCGAGTTTGCGAAACGGGTCAGGGCGGAGTCCTTGGCGATCACGAGCACCTCAGTCTGGTCCGCCCTGGAGCGGGCGAGTACCCGTTCCGCGACCCACCTGAACCACTCGGCTCCCAGCATCGTAGCTGTCGGCAGTCAGCTATCAGTCGTCAGCAGCCGGCTGACGACTGAACGAAAAGGCCTATAGCTGATAGCTGATGGCTGACTGCTCATCGCTATTTCAGGACTCCGACCTGGACGTCGCGGAAGCGGGCGGCAGCGGCCCCGTGGCCGACGTGCGCGGCCTGGGACGGCTGGCCCTTACCGCAATTCGGCGTGCCCCAGACTGTCCACTCGCGACAGACCGCGTCACACGAGCTCCAGAAGCGGGGCGTAATCCCTGTGTACGTGGCGTTTTTCACCATCGCGCCCAGTTTGCCGTTCCGGATCTCCCAGGCGATCTCGGTCCCAAACTGGAAGTTCAGCCGCCGGTCGTCGATGCTCCAGCTCTTGTTGGTCTGGAAGTAGATCCCACGCCTGGTGTCGGCCAGGAGGTCCTCGAACGACCACTCGCCTGGCTCGAGGTTGACGTTGGTCATGCGGATCAGGGGGATGCGGCTCCAGCCATCGGCCCGCATCGTGCCGTTGCTCTCCTCGCCCAGCCGGGTGGCCGTCTCGCGCGAAGTCAGGTAGTTTTTGAAGATCCCGCGTTCGACGATGATCGTGCGCTGGGCCGGCACTCCCTCGTCGTCGTAACCAAAAGTGCCGAGCGCGGTCGGAATGGTTGCGTCGGCGACGACATTGACAGCGTCAGAGCCGTACCGAAAACTGCCCCGCTTATCGGGCGTGAGGAAGCTCGTGCCGGCGTAGCTGGCCTCCATGCCGAACACGCGGTCCAGCTCGATGGCGTGGCCACACGACTCGTGGACCTGGAGCGCCGTCTGACTGGGGTCCAGGATGATCGTCGTGACGTCGCTGGGGCATGGTTTGGCGGTCAGCAGCTGGACCGCTTGCTCGGCCATCTGGCGGCCGTGGCCGACGAGATCCAGCTGTGCGAAGTGCTCGTAGCCAGCCGTCGCGTGCTGGCGACCGAAGCTGTTCGGGTACGAACGGCGTTGCGAGTCCTCATCGCCCACCGCCAACGCCTCGATCCCGCCGCCCGTTTCGACCAGCGATTGCTCCACGAAACTGCCTTCGCTGCTGGCGAGCAGCTTGCCAATTCGCTGGCACTCGAACGAGGCTTCAGCCACACGGACCCCCCGAACGGCCCGCATCTCAGAGTCCGCGGCCAGCAGGACGGCCAGCTTCTCGTCGAGCGAGACGGCGAACGGGTCTTGTCGGACCGGCGTATGGTAGGAGCCGATGGACTTGACCGGCTCGCCCAGATCGACGAGTTGACGTCTGACCAGCCCGCTGGCGCGGGCCACTTCCACCGCTAGCCGAGCGACCCGATCGATCTCGGCTGGCTCGAGCCGCGAGCTGCCGGCAAACCCCCACGCTCCGTGGACCAGGGCGCGGACGCCGAAGCCAGCGCTCTCCCCGTCGCTGATCCCATCGGGACGGCCGTTCTTGACGACTATCACCTGGCGCTCGAGCCGCTCGATTCGGATGTCCGCATAGCTGGCGCCAGCGGCTGTGGCGGCATCGAGCGCCCGGTCGGTTAGATCCTTCATCCGGCCGAACTATACATTCGGTCCGCCCACGAATTGCCGACCTCCGGGCCAGGCCTTGCTCGGAAGCGCGCGTAAGCCTAAAATCGAGCATCCGACCTGTGCGAGGGCACGCATGCCCGTCTACGAATATCGCTGCGTCGAGTGTGCCGACACGTTCGAGAGGCTCGTCCCGATGTCCAGCAACGGCAGCCCGACGGAGTGTCCGCAATGCGGCGCGCAGGCCGACAAGCAGTTTTCCACCTTCGCCGCTCTGGGCACCGAGCGGACCGTCACCGCATCGCCGGGCGGCTGCTGCGGCGCGGGTGGCAGCTGCGCCTGCGCCGGTTAGAGCCGGCCAAGCTAAGGACCGCCCAGCTACGCTGGACGCGAAACCCTGCACCAAGCTCAACTTCCTTCGACGAGGCCAGTAAGCACACGCTTGTGGCCACGGGGGAGCTCTCGTCGAAGTATGGCCTGGACATGGAGCACTTCAACTACGAGCGCGACATCCTGAAGTTTCCGGCCGGCCCAGACCGTGAGGGCTTCAAGGTCAACCTGATGCGAGACGAGGTCCTGAGCGCCGAGATCCGGATTCTCGCCTGGCTGTACCACGAGTTCTTCGGCGAGTAGTACGAGTTGCCCGGGAGACGCGCCTGACGCGGGCCCGGCCCCTCGAAGGTGACCGAGGTCCTTTGGGTCTCGTCGAGCCGGGGTCGGCAGCGATGCTGCCTTGGGCGGCTGGGCCAATCGGTCTCGGCCCCCTGCCGGGCCGGCCCGGAGGAGAGGCGCTGGGTGGACGGTATCCTGGCACGCAAGAAGGGGCCTGGGTTCTAATTCCGTAAGGAGGGCTCCCACTGTGACCTACCACGACCCGGATACACTACTGAGGCGGATCACCTACAACCCCGATATCTACGGCGGCAAGCCGATCATCCGCGGCCGGCGCCTAGCCGTGGAGCACGTCCTCGGTCAGCTCGCGGTCGGCGACACGCCGGAGACCCTGCTCGAAGGGCATCCGTGGCTGGAGCGCGAGGACATCCTCGCGTGTCTGGCCTATGCGTACAGTGTTGTGGCGAATGAACGGTTCCAGCCGATCCTCATCGACAAGCCGGCGTGAGGCTCCTCCTTGACTCGTCGATCTGGCCGCGGACGGTGGCGGCGCTCCGCGCCTCGGGTCACGACGTCGCCTGGGCCGGTGAGTGGCCTCGCGACCCGGCTGATCGAGCGATTCTGGAGGCCGCGCACCGCGAGGGCCGCGTCCTCGTGACGCTCGACAAGGATTTCGGCGAGTTGGCCGTCCGTCACGGCCTGCGTCACTCCGGGATCGTGCGCCTCGTCCTGACTCCCGTGTCGGAGGAGGCGCGGCTTTGCGAACGAGTGCTAGCCCTCTACGGGCGGAACTGGCGAACGGCGCGATCGTGACAGCCGCCCCGGAGCGAATCCGGATCCGGCTCCCCGAGCGCTAGGATGCGTAGCATCTGCTTCAAGCTATCCGCCAAGGAGAGCGTGACCGAAACCAGGGTGACAGAGGCTGTACTGCCCTCCGAGAGCTGGGTCTAAACGAGGAACTGGAGCGGAAATGAGCGCCCACGGAAAGCTTGGGGCCTCAGTCCCCCGTTTGCGCTAATGAGTCCTCACCGCCACTGCCCACCCGTAACGCGGGTACGGCGACCCGTAAGGTCCCTTGCCTGACGGGTCGATCAATGGTGGGCCTTGCCAGCCCATGTCGTGCACCTTGCTAGCAGCCGCAATGACCGAAGCGAAGGAGAAGAACAATAGGCACAGACGGCGGGGGAGGCCCCGCCCAAATGCGGCCCGATGTGCTGCATAATGGGCCTCGCCATGCTCGCCGACGTGCTGTCCCGCCTGCCCACCCTGCTTGCCTCTCTGGACCCCTCCGAGCGACCGGGCGATGGGCTGCAGCTCATGTCGTGCGAGCGGCCTTTCGAGCCGAACCCGATGGTTCCGACCCTGCTGGTCGGGCTCGACGGCCAGGCGTCGTTCGAAGAGGCGACCGGTGCGCTGCGGCGCGCCCTGCCCACGAGCCAGCCGCTGTGGCTGCTCAAGTCGGGTGGACCGGCCAAGCGTGCGACGCTCGCGGAGCTCTCGGTACCAGCCCCGGACGTCGAGGCGGTCTTCGTTCCCGCACTCGCGCCTGGGCTGGCCGAGCGCAGCCTGAGCGGCCTGCGCTACCTGGTCCACCGCCTGCGAGCGCCGGGCGGCTGCCCCTGGGACCGCGAGCAGACCCACGAGTCGCTGGTCCGCTACGTGCTCGAGGAGGCGTACGAAGTCGCCGACGCGATCCGCCACGATGGGCCGGCCGAGCTGGCCGAGGAGCTGGGCGACCTGCTCTTCCAGATCCTGATCCAGGCCGAGCTGGCCGAGGAGGCCGGCAAGTTCACCTTGAACGACGTCGTCGAGCGGCTGAGCGGCAAGCTTGTTCGACGCCATCCGCACGTGTTCGGTGACCTGGAAGTCGCGAGCGCGGCCGAAGTCGCGCGCAACTGGGAGCACTTGAAAGGCGCCGAGAAGAGCGAGCGGACCTCGACCCTGGATGGCCTGCCGCGCAGCCTGCCAGCTCTGGCAGCCGCCCAGGAAATACAGCGTCGCCTGAAGCGAGTCGGCTTCGACTGGCCCGACCGAGCCGGCGTCGACGACAAGCTGGATGAGGAGCTGGCCGAGCTGCGCAGCGCCTCCTCGCCCGAGACGGCATCGGCCGAGCTGGGCGACGTGTTGTTCATTCTGAGTCGGCTCGGGCTAGACCTGGAGACAGACGCCGAAGAGTCACTCCGCGGCACGAATCGGCGAGTTGCCAGTCGCTTTCGATACGTCGAGGAGCGCGTTAGGGAGCGCGGAGTCAACCTTGGCGATGTCCCGATCGACCAGCTGTCAGCGCTCTGGAACGAGGCCAAATCGCTCGAGTCAGTATGACCAGCCGGTCTGGCAGCGCCGTGTGGCCCGACTCGGCTCGCCTGGCGAGCGTTCATGACGCCCTGCTGAGCTGGTTCAGACAAGGCGGCCGTGACCTGCCGTGGCGACGAACTCGCGACCCGTACGCGGTCCTCGTCTCGGAGATCATGCTCCAGCAGACGCAGGTCGACCGGGTCCGGCCCAAGTACACGGAGTTCCTGGCCGCCTATCCGACCCTCGCCGACCTCGCCGCCGCCCCGCTCGGTGACGTCATTCGGTGCTGGGCGCCACTTGGCTACAACCGCCGCGCTGTCCGCCTGCACGCCATCGCCAGGACCGTCGTCCAGCGCTTCGGCGGCCGCCTTCCAGACCAGGTCGAGGAGCTGTACGAGCTGGACGGCCTCGGCAAGTACACCGCTAGCGCCGTGGCCTGCTTCGCTTTCGAGCAGGCCGTCGCCGTCGTCGAGACGAACGTTCGGCGCGTAGTTAGCCGCCTCTTCGCCGACCTGCTCGGTGACCCGCCGCAAAGCCGCCCATCGCTCGAGGCTTTCGCGGCGCGCCTCCTCCCGCCTGGACGGGCCTATGAATGGAATCAGGCGTTGATGGACCTGGGGGCGACAATCTGTACGGCCAGGGCGCCCGCCTGCATAGCCTGTCCTCTGGCGGTCCAGTGCTCGGCCCGCTCGCTGCTCGCTAGTGGTGCCGCGCGAATGGCCGAGCGACGCGCCCGATACGGCGATTCCCCGCGTTTCGAGCAGACGAGGCGCTATTTTCGCGGCCGGATCGTGGACCGGCTTCGAGCTCTGGGACCCGCCGAGAGCGTCTCGCTGGATGAGCTTGGGGGCAGCCTTCGGCCCGACTTCGGGCCGGAGCACGGTCCGTGGCTGGTGGAGCTAGTCGAAGGGCTACGCCGAGACAGGCTGGTGGTTGAATCACGCGGGCGGGTTAGGCTGCCTTGAAATACGCTCGTACGCGCCGCCGAAGCTCGTTCCAGCAGATATCTGCTCGCTCCAGCTCGCTGGGGTCGAGCTGCGCATACACCTTCCCGAAGCGGGGCAGATAGAGCAGGCCGCCCATCCAGAAGCCGCCGCGAATGAGGGCTGGATCGTACCGCTCCACCAGCCGCCCGAGCGCCCCTTCGACCTCCCAGCTGGCCAGTAGCTCTCCACCCCGCGCCAGGGCGAGGCCCTCGACCCAAACCACGCTGCGTTGCGCGCCCTTGAGTCCCCGCGTCAATCCAAGCAAATGATCCGCCCGATCGCGGTCCTCGACGTCGATCCCCGCCGCGCGACGCGTCAGCAGGCTGTCCCAGGCGACGCCCAGGGCGGGAACGCGGGCCCCGCCGTCGCTGGCGATCGCCAGGCCGCTTGCCCGCTCCGACCAGAACAGCGCCTTCTTAGCGGCGACGTGTCGATGAGTCGTTCCATCCTCCTCCGGCTCGGCGACACTCGGATACTCGCGCGGGGTCGCAAAAGCGAAGCTCAAACCATTCAAAAGCCAGCGGAGCTTGGCCTCCTTGGCCGGATTTCGGGTGGCCAGGAGGATACTTCGTTCGCAGGTCGACGGTTTTGAAATCTGGCCCCGTAGCGCGGGGGCTTGTCCCCCGCCCGATGAAGCGGGGGACAAGCCCCCGCGCTACGACTCCGCTTTCTACCGCACGCGCACGAACTTCTGAAGCGTGTGGCAGTCCGCCGGGACGAGGCCTGAGCGGCCGGCAAAGGTGTAGGTCACTTCGCCCACGTAAATGTCGCCGCGCGAGTCCACGTAGATGCCGTGCGGTGCGCAGAAGTTGCCGGGCGCGCAGCGCTCGGGGCCGCCCCAGCGGGCCAGGACCCGTCCATCGGCGTCAAAGACGCTGACCCGCCCGGGCTGGTCTCGCTCAATCGGTCCGTGGCGGTACGAGTGCTGGCCAACCCGCCACCACAGCTCGCTGACGTACACCAGCCCGTCAGCGGCTTGATAGATCGCGGTCGGTCGCTGGACGTCGGTCCACTCGCCGAG
>DASPXK010000230.1:0-1699 GCA_035637315.1 Chloroflexota bacterium | reverse complement strand
GCTGGCCCGCGCACGTCGGTCGCCCGAGCAGGAGGGCCAGGCGGTCGCGGCGGGCGACGAGCTGCTGGCAGCGATTCGGGGCCGGCACGCCGACGTCGTCGCAACGCGACCGCTGCTCGAGCAGCAGTCCGAGGCCTGGCTCCTGCTCTGCGAGGCCGAAGCAACGCGGCTGCACCGGCAAGTCGACCCGGGCGCCTGGGTCGCCTCCGCCCAGGCCTGGGAGGCACTGCGGCGACCCTACGCCATCGCCTATGCCCGCTGGCGAGAGGCCGAGGCGCGCCTCGCGGCGCGTGGCGATCGCGCCCTGGCCGCCGGCGCATTACACGCAGCGCTCGACATCGCGCAACGGCTCGGCGCCGAGCCGCTGGCGGGCGAGATCCGGGCGCTCGCGGCCCGGGCCCGGCTATCGCTCGAGCCGGAAGTGCGGGAGGCTGCGCAGCCTCGCGCTGGCGATGAGGCCACCCGACTCGGCCTGACCGTGCGCGAGCGCGAGGTGCTGGCGCTTGTGGCCCTCGGTCGGACGAACCGCCAGATCGCCGACGAGCTGTTCATCAGCGAGAACACGGCCGGCGTGCACGTGTCCAACATCCTGGGCAAGCTGGGTGTGAAGGGCCGGGGCGAAGCAGCCGCTGTCGCCTACCGCCTGGGCATCGTCGAGGCCGCGAGCGAGCCCGCCTGAGCAGGTGGCGCCGCGGCGTTGCGCCCAGGGTAAAAAGTGGTGGAGATGGGGGAGAGTCGAACTCCCCGTCCAGAGCCCTTCATCAGGGACCAACTACGAGCGTGTCCGATGGTTTGTCGTCGACCGGGCGGACGACCATCGGCAGCCTGCCGTCCGGTCCAGTCACGTGCCCCTAGATCGGGCTTTGCTCCGGACTACGCGACGCAACTCCGGAGCGCATCCCCGCTGAATGACGCTTCCACGACCCGCGGAGATGAGGTCGCTTCCACGCTCACCTTACCGCCTAAGCGGCGAGGGCGAGAGCAGGCTGGCGGTTGCCAGTTACTTCGTTTTGCCGCCGGTTTAACGAGGCCTGACGGCACCTCGGCTCGCGTTCCCTGACAGCCAGACCCTGTCGAGACCACGCATCCCCACAGGGTGTCGAACTGATGTTCGACAGACCAACAATTCTACCCGAAGGGCCGCGATCGGCCAAGAGGCCAGCGCCCGCGGCAGGTCTCAGCCGTCGACCTGCGTGACCAGCAGTGGCAGGATCTCGTCCCAGCCCTGGCATGGTCGGACGAGCGTGTTGTGGGCGGCCCTCACCTTCGCGCGATGGAAGCTCGCCACGGTCCCCCCCTGGCCAGTCATGCGTCGCCAGACTCTGGGCCGGCTGTGGCCATCGGCTCAGGGCATTCGGCGGCCGATTCGGCCCGTCGTGCCTGGCGCGGCGGGATGCGCCGTGCTTGGGGGAGCCAGTCTTGACAGCCTCGACGTGTCCCCGACCGTCGGCCAGCCTGGGTGCACCGGCCCAACAGTCCGTCCATGAATGGCTGGCCGCGGATTCGGCTGTGGGCTCAAGTAATAGTCCTCGAGCGCATGATCGGCCAGGTGACACGGATCGCGACACCGCCTTCCCTCGGTGGTTGGCTCCTACCAGATGTCGCCGACGGTGAAGCCCTCGGGAAACGGGTCGTCCGGGTCGACGACGTAGGATGCGAAACCGGTGATCCACGCCGTGCCCGTGATGGTGGGCACGAC
>DASPXK010000229.1:0-2132 GCA_035637315.1 Chloroflexota bacterium | reverse complement strand
GGTTCGGGCGGGGTGTAGCCCCTATCCACAGGGCCCTGATGCGGCGAGTCGAAATAGTTAGTTGGCTTGGGAGAACGCGGCCGTGCCGCATCCGGACGGCTCCCACCGGCTGCTGTACTGCCAGGAGAGCCCGGAGCCCTGGTTCGGGACTTCGGTCGTGCGAGCCTGGTGGATGGCTGGGCTCAGGTAAAGCTGAGGGCACAGCGTCCGAGTCCTTGGTCCCACTGCTGTGGCGGTGGGACCTGGTCTCCACGGTCACCAATGTAGGCTCACCTCCAGCTTCGTGTTGGTCACCACGGTGAGCCTACTGCTTTTGTCCCCTTCGGCACTAAACGGACGCATCCAAATTGCGTCTGACCAGTTGCAATGTGGCGTGCGCTGACGTAGACTAGGCGCTCGGGGGAATCGGCCAGATGCCCCGGCAGGCGGAACTCCACCAGAACACGCAGGCGAGGACGTTGCGATGCGGCTGACTGCGCCGCGTCTCGCTTCGCTCGAGCGGACCGCGACAATCTTTCGCGGCCTGACGCTCGCGCTGGCGGCTCTAGCAATCGCGCTCAGCGGCCAGCCGATCGAACCGCGCCTGGTGGCGCTGGGTGTCGCGTACGCCGTCTGGAGCGGCGTGCTCTGGCTGCTGGCGCCGCACCTGAGGTCGGCCTGGGTCGTCTATCCCGTTGCGCTCGCCGACGTCGGGGCGGTGACCGCTCTCATCGCTCTGTCGCCGGCGGCCACACTGCCGCTGTGGACGCTCTATCTCTTCCCACTCGCCAGCGCAGCGGCGACCGGTCGCCTGGCCGTCGCACTGGCCGGCCTCGTGAGCGTCCTCGGATATCTGATTGCGACTTGGCTCGGCACCGACGGGGTATCAGCGCTGGCGCTCTGGCCGGTCGCGCTCCTGGCGGCCGGCGCGTTTGTTGCCGCCACGCTGGCGGCCCGCTGGGTCGCCGAGCAGCGAGAACGACGCGCCTGGCAAGCCATGGTTGGTGCCACCCGAGCGCTGACAGCGAGCGGCGAGCCGCATGAAGTCGCGGCCCTGGTCGTCGAGCGCGCCCGACGCCTGATGCGGGCGGAGCGGGCCCAGCTCTGGTGGTGTGAGGAGGCCGACCGGCTCCGTCCCGGCCCTCAACTCGGGCCCGTGTCTGACCAGCCCTTGATGCCAGACATGCTCACGCCAGGACTGGCGCGGAGGCTCGAGCAGAGTCCGATCCCGCTCGCCGAGTTCGGTGAGCCCTTCGCCAATTGCGTGGGCGAGGCCGTCGCCCTGCGGCACGCCGGCGCCAGGGTCGCAGTCCTGGTCGTCGCCTGGAACAGCTCGCCACGCGACAGGGCAGCCCGGCGAGAGCGGTTGCGGGTTCTTGCGCCGTGGGCCGCGGACGCGCTCGCGCAGGCCCGGGCCCGCGCCGCCGCGCGCGAGCGACTCCGACGGGAGCACATACTTCGCGAGGCGGCGACGGCACTCGCGGCGACCCTCGACCGGCAGGTGCTCCAGGGCACTATGGTCGAAGCCGCCCGGTCCGGGCTGGGGGCGACCGTGTCGCTCGTGGAGCGGCCGTCCGGGCGCATCCTCGCCGGCGACGCCGAGCTCGCTGAAAGGCTGGTGAAACTGACGCTCGACCGCGAAGTCGTGGCAGTCGGCTCGGAGGCGCCGCTACGCTCGGCGGGCCAAGCGGAGGGGCCACTCGTCATCCAGGTCGGATGCGGCCTCGCGCTGCTCGCTTGGCGCGCCGAAGCGCCGTTTGACGAGTCGGATGCCAAGTGGTGCGGGGAACTCGCACGGCTCGGCGGAGCGGCGCTGGAACGATGCGCTGCGCATGAAGACCTCCAGGCCCAGAGGGACCGGCTGGACGCCAGCCTCGAAGTCCTGCCGGCCCCGCTCGCCCTTCGGGAAGCGAGCGGAGCCTTGGTGCTCACCAACGCCGCGTACCGCGCCCTCGATCTACCCGACCTGGAGCCGAGCGGACCGTCGCTGGCAGAGGTGGGCGAGGACGAACTAAGCGTTGGCAGTCCGCCGCGCACGTTCGTGGTCGTGACGCGGCCGCTGGCTGAGGGGCAGTACGTCCTCAGGCTCTATCGAGAGATCACGCGCGAGCGTGAAGCGCTGAGGGCCAAGGACGAGCTGATCTCACTGGTCG
>DASPXK010000228.1:0-1756 GCA_035637315.1 Chloroflexota bacterium | reverse complement strand
CGTTGCCCTCGACTTCCGCGGCCGGCCCGGCCAACACCGTCCGGCCCTCACTGAGCACGTACGCGTAGTCGCTGATCGCGAGGGCGAGCCGAACGTTCTGCTCCACCAGGAGCATGGTCAAGCCTTCTCTGCGCAGCTTCTGGAGGACCTCAAAGAGGCTGATCGTGAGCATGGGTGCGAGACCCAGCGACAGTTCGTCGAGCATCAGAACCTTGGGCTCGGCCATCAGCCCGCGAGCCACCGCGACCATCTGCTGCTCGCCGCCGCTGAGCGTCGAAGTGAGCTGATCTCGCCGTTCCTTCAGGCGCGGGAAGACCTCCATGACGCGTTCCAGGTTCTGATTCAGCCGGGCACGGCCGCGACGGTTGATTGCGGCAAGCTCCAGGTTCTCCATCACCGTCATGTCGGTGAACAGCTGGCGCCCTTCAGGAACCAGGACGAGGCCCAGATCGGGCTTGGCGTGCGGAGGGAGGCCACCGATATCCCGCCCCTCGAAGGTCACGGAGCCGCCCCACGGCCGAAGGAGTCCCATGATCGTTCGCAGGAGCGTCGTCTTGCCGGCGCCGTTGGAGCCGATCAGCGTGGTCAGCCGGCCGGGTTGGAGAGCCAGCGAAGCCGACCACAGGATCTGCACCTCGCCGTAGCCCGACGTGAGGTCGCTGACCTCCAATACGGGGCTCGCGGCCTCTGTCGGAGGCGCCGCCGACGGACGCGTCACGACTCCCTCCGCAAGCCGGCTGCCACCTTTGGATCCCCCAGGTACGCCTGGATCACCGCTGGGTTCTCGGCGACCTCGGCGGGCGTCCCCTCGGCGATCTGCCGCCCGTAGTCGAGCGCCACCACCCGGTCCGAGACGTTCATGAGCGCGTGCATGACGTGCTCGATGATCACGATCGTCATTCCGCGATCGCGAACGAGCCGAATCGTCTGGAGCATGGCCCCGATCTCCGCCGGATTCAGCCCGGCCAGAACCTCGTCGAGAAGCAGCAGGTCGGGATCGGCCGCGAGGGCACGGGCGAGCTCGAGCCGCTTCTTCTGGGCGACGTTGAGCGTGGCGGCCAGCTGCTCGGCGCGGCCCGCGAGGTCGACCAGGTCCAGGGTCTCGTCGGCTCGCCGGGCCGCATCCTCCAGGCCCAGCTCGCGACGTCCGAAACAGGCACCGACCATCACGTTTTCGCGGACGGTGAGCTCGTTGAGCGGCCGGACGACCTGGTGGGTGCGTGCCATGCCCAGGCGCGCCACGTCGTACGGGCGCAGGCCACGGAGATCGTTGCCGCGGAAGATGATACGGCCGCCGTCGGGGCGATAGACGGCGTTGAGGATGTTGAAGAGCGTCGTCTTGCCGGCCCCGTTCGGGCCGATGAGTCCCAGGATCTGGCGTTCCTCCACGCTGAATGTGACATGGGCCAGGGCCTGGAGACCGCCAAACCGCTTGCCGACGTCCTGGACGCTCAACACCACCGTCATTCGAGAGTCCCACGCAGGCGCGGGATTCTGGCGCGCAGGGCGCCGATCAGCCCGCTCGGGATGAACAGGATGATGAGCAGCAGCACGAAGCCTGCGATCGTCAGCTGCAGCGACTTGAACAGGTCGCTCGTCAGCAGGAAGCTTCGCAGCCGCTCGTAACCCGCGGCGCCGATCACCGGCCCCAGGACCGTGCCGAAGCCACCCAACATGACCATGACAATCATCTCGATCGAAGTCGAGAGACGGAAGGCGTCCGGGGGTTCGATGTTGCCGTTCTTGAAGAAGAACA
>DASPXK010000227.1:0-4854 GCA_035637315.1 Chloroflexota bacterium | reverse complement strand
GAGCGGGCCCACGCCGACGACCTGGGGGTGTCGCGCTCGCGCTATCGGCGCGAGCCCGAGCCGCTGCCAGACTCGCCAGGCTGGGGGCCGCTGAGCTTCCTGCAGCCGGCTACGCCCTGGCATTTGGTCGCGATCGGGGTGCTGCTCCTTCTGGTCGGTAGATTCATGGGCCGCGTGGCGCTCGCTGGGCCGGTCTTGCTCACCGTAGCCGCCGTCCTGCTAGCGATCGCCATCCTGTCGCTGTTGTTCCTCCCGCGCGGCGCCCATCCCAAGCGCTGGCGAGGGCGAATCGTCGAGCTGGACACGTCCTGGCAGGCGCGCCTCTATCGCCGGATCTACCGCCGCTGAAGCGGGCTCAGTTGCGGCGCGCGGCTGGCCAGCCGATGTCGTCGGAGCCGAGGGCCCCAAGCCGCTCCCAGCAGCCCGCCACGAGGTCGGGGCACGGCCGGTCGCCGCGGTGGCGAGTCAGGACTCGGTGAGGCGTCAACCGCCCACGAGCGCGTAGCGGACAGAGCGGTCCCCAGCCTTCGCCACAGCGCCCGCAGATGAGCGGCTGGTCTGGTCGTTCTGACCCGCACTTCCGCTCGCGCTCGCCGTCCATAGCTCCTCTCGCGCTCGACGGGCCATGCTACCAGAACCCGCCCGCAACGGTGGCCGAAATCAGACCGATTTTGACCCGTTTTTGGCCGCGGCGAGGTGTTGTTACGCGATTGTGATACACTGAACATAAGGACAGGCCCCTTCTGGACGTAGCGAGGTACGAGATGCTCGAGCGGCGCTGGAGACGTGGCGGCACGGCCCTCCACGACCATCGGCACGAGGCCGGCCAGCGTGACTGCCTGTACGAGACCGCCTTGCGTCAAGCGATCGCCGACCAGCACGGCCTGGCCAAGGCCGAGCGGATGCAGCTGCGCGCGTGCGAAGGGTGTGGCAAACCGTACCTGCTGCAGAGCGTCCGCCAGCCCTACGCAGAGGAGGGAGAGCTGGCGTGCCCGCGCTGCGGTGTCATCGCCGCCTCCTGGGACGGGACCCAGGCATGCGTCGCTTTCTGGCAGCGCGAGCACGAGCGGTGAGACCTGAGCGCTGAGCGGCTAGCCCGCGTCAGCGCTCCAGGGCCAGGCGCTCGATCACGGCGAGCTGCTGGTCGTCGAGCGGCATCACCGACAGGCGGGGGACCCGCACCAGCGGGCTACCCGCGAAAGCCGCTTCTGCCTTCAACGTCGCCAGCGAAACGGACTGCCCGAAGCGTCGCTCGGCGCGAAGGTCGACCCAGACCCGTTTCCCGCGCGGATCGGTCGGGTCGGGGTACGGTCCTCGGACGACGCGGGCCAGTCCGACTGCCGAGCGCTCGGCCCCGGAGTGGTAGATGACGCACGCGTCGCCCTCGCGCATCTCACGCATGTGGCGTTGAGCGACAGGGTTGGCGACCCCGTCCCACTCCGCTGTTCCGTCAGCCTCCAGGTCGCGATAGCTGTATTGGTTCGGCTCGGTTTTCACCAGCCAGCTCGCCATCGCACCCTCCAAAAGCTATCAGCAGTTGGCTCTTCAGCCCGTCTCCTGACAGCGATAGCTAACAGTGACGGCTGCCGTGTCATTCCGCCAGTGGCCCCTCGTAACTGGCAAAGGCAGTCGGCGACTCGACCAGTGTAACCCTCAGGCTGGCGTCTCGGCTTGAGCCGAGGCGCGCGGCCAGTCCCGCGTGGACCCAACGGCACAGGTACTCGGTCGTGGTGTTCTGGCCAGCCAGCTCCGGCAGCTCATCCAGGTTGCGGTAATCGAGCGGCGCCAGCGTCTCGCGCAGGGCGGTTCTGAGCAGCCCGATGTCCACGACGATGCCATCGGCGTCGACGTCTGGGGCAGCCAGCTCGACCCGCACCTCGTAGGTGGCGCCGTGCAGCCGTTGGGCCGGCCCGAACGTCTCGCCGTGCAAGCTGTGGGCCACCATGATGTGGTCCGAAACCCCGACGCTATACACGCTCGTCAGTGAATTGGACGCAAGCGGTCGCGTAGGGGCGGACTCACGTGTCCGCCCCAGGGCGCACACGCGGGTGCGCCCCTACGCGGGCGTCTCTGCGGCCGGTCTACTCTCCGCCTCCACGGCGAACGAGGTCTCCACCGACAGCGGTTTGCGGAGCGTGTTGAGCACCACGCAGAATTGCTCGGCCTTCTCGAAGAAACGGCGCGCCCGCTCGGGGTCGGACGAGGTCTTGACCCGCACCTCGCAGCGAATCCCCTCAAAGCCGACCTCCACGTTGCGGTCCATGCCGAGCGTGCCGCGGAGGTCGAGATCGCCAACCACGGTCACCTTGACGTCCTCCAGCTCGATGCCCATGTTCGCGGCGACCATCTTGAGCGTGATCTCCTGGCATGCGGCCAACGCCGCCAGCAAGACGTCGCCCGAGCAGGCCAGCTCGCCGGTCCCGCCCACGCCCGGGTGGGCGCCGGCGTCGAAGCTGGCGACCTCGCTGCCGACGCGCGAATGCATTGGGTCGCCCAGGACTGCCGGGTCGCTCCTCACCGTCAGGGTGATCCTGGCCGCTTCGGGCTCCTCTCGATAGCGCTGCTTCAGCGGCTCCTGCCGCTCACGTAGTGACACCACGTCTGCTCCGCCCTTCACGGGACTCGAGCGCCAGCCCGGCCCGCCTCAGTTGCTGGCTGATTGTAGCCCGCCCGTCGGCAGACCTCGCCACAGCGTAGGATGCGCATCCTGGAGCGGTCCGCCAAATCCCCCGCCGAGGCGCGGCTACTCGCTCCTGGCCATCTCCGCCGTCTTCTGGAGAGCATCGCGGAACTCGGCCACCATCTTCTGGTAGTGGCTGACCATCTCCATCGCCTTGCGGCCCTCCGGGCCGAGCTTGGCCAGCCGACCCTTCATCGCCACGGTGGCGGAGAAGACCCCGTTGTAGTACGGCTGGAGAGCCTCCAGCGGCATCGGCGGTGAGCCTCGTGGCATCGCCCTAGCCTCCCATTCCCGCGCCGCTCAGCGCCTCGAGGAGCTCCTCGTCGCCCAGGCGGTCGGCGAAGTCCTGGCCTCTGTAGAAGTATCGGATCCTGCCGTCAGTGCCGACGGTCACGATCGCGGGGAGCGAGATCCGCCCCGGCTCGTCCCACAGGCCGTAAGGCTTGATTGCCTGCTCGCCTTCGGGACTGTCGCTCAGCAGCTTGAATGGCAGCAGCAGCTTGTCGATCAACGCGCGATTCTGCTCCGGCGTGTCAACGCTGATGCCGACGATCTCGGCCCCGCGCTGGCGGAACTGGTCGTACTTTCTCGCGTAACTCGCGAGCTGCCCATGGCAGTAGGGTCACCAATCTCCCCTGTAAAAGAGGAGCACCTGCGGCGAGCGTTTCACGGCGTCGGAGAGCAGCCATGGCTCGCCGTTCTCGTCCGGCAGGGTGAACTCCGGCGCCTGCGCGCCGACCGCGAGCTCGGTCTGGACCACTTCGCTGCCTCCTAGCTGTAGCCTACCTCAGGATAGTAGCAGCCCGCCTCGGTGCGGCGAGTGCGGCTCTGCCCACGTCCAGTACGGACGAGCCCGTCGTCGCTTCGACCTGACCGTATCTACCGGAGCAACGGGCACGCGTGTCTGCGCCCCCGATGCCAGACGCGGCGCTGGGGCGGGTCGTGCGCTGGCGTGTAAGCGGTGTTACCGAACGGGTCCCGAGACTGTGCTCTAATTATGAGGGGAGTCCGTTGCAGGGATCGTACACCCCCAGCCGGAGGCGGCGATGCCGAACAAAATGCGCTGCGCGGAACAAATTGGCTTCGCCAGGTGTGCGTCTGCGGGGCCGGGCCTGGATCTGTTCGCTGCTGGCGGCCCTCGCCGTTTTGGCCGTCGCGTGTTCGAGCGCCGCGACGGCGCCCACTCCGGCCCCTGAGAAGCCCGCTCCGACCTCTCAACCGACGGCCGCCCTGGCGGCTCCCACGCCGACCACCGACGCGGCCAGCGCGGGCGATGCCCTGGGCAGCTTGCGGTTCAGCCGCTCAGGCTGGAAGACGGACTTCTCGAAGCGGACCGTATCGCTGAACGAGATCCAGTCGGGCGGGCCGCCACGTGACGGGATCCCGCCGATCGACGCGCCCCGCTTCGTTCGGCCGAGCGACGCGGCCGACTGGCTCAAAGACAACGAGCCAGTCGTCGTGCTCGAGGACAGCGGCGACGCTCGGGCCTACCCGCTCCAGATCCTGATCTGGCACGAGATCGTCAACGACACCGTCGGCGGGCGGCCGGTAACGATGACCTTCTGTCCGCTCTGCAACACCGCGATCGCCTTTGACCGTCGGCTAGAGGGCGTGACCTATGACTTTGGGACGACCGGCAATCTGCGTAACAGCGATTTAGTCATGTGGGACCGCCAGACGGAGAGCTGGTGGCAGCAGGTCACTGGCGAGGCGATCGTCGGCGAGTTGAGCGGGGTGCGCCTGACACCCTTGCCCGCCAGCATCAACAGCCTCGCCGACTTCAAGGCGACGTTTCCCAACGGAAAGGTGCTCTCGCGCGAGACCGGATTCAGCCGCAATTACGGGCGCAATCCGTACACCGGCTACGACGACGTGAACAGCTCACCGTTCCTATTTTCGGGCAAGGCTGATGGTCGGCTGAGGCCGCTCGAGCGAGTGGTGGCGGTCAGCCTCAACGGCGATGAGGTCGCCTACCCGTTCACGCTGCTGGAGCAGCGGCGGGTAGCGAACGATACCGTGGGGGGCATCCCGATCGTCGTGCTGTACGGCAAGGGAACGTCTTCGGCGCTGGACGCCAGCGGCATCGCCGCGTCGCGCGACATTGGGGCAGCCGGCGCCTTCGAGCCGGTGGCCGGCGGTCGCCGCCTGACCTTCCGAGCCGATGGCGATCGCCT
>DASPXK010000226.1:0-5929 GCA_035637315.1 Chloroflexota bacterium | reverse complement strand
CGGCGTGCTCGGCCTGGCGACCGGCGCCTCGAACGCGAGCCCGGGCGTCTTCGGCTCTGCCACCAACGGCTACGGGGTCTTCGGTTTCTCCGCGAACAGCAATGGCATCGCAGGCCAGAGCGGCACGAGCGCGGCCGGCTGTGTTGGCTTCGCCGGGGCGCCGGGCGGCTACGGCATCTACGGCGGCATCGCAGTGGCCGGCGGCTACGCCGGCGGGTTCGCCGGGCCGGTCCTGGTGGTCGGCGACTTCACCGTCGCCAACGGAGCCAAGAACGCGGCCGTCCCGCACCCGGACGGCTCGCACCGGCCGCTCTATTGCCAGGAGAGCCCGGAGCCCTGGTTCGAGGACTTCGGCGAGGGCAGGCTGGTGGGCGGCAGGGCGGACGTGAAGCTCGATCCCGACTTCGCGGCCGTCGTGCACAGCGACAAGTACCTTGTCTTCCCTGTGCCGGAGGGTGACTGCAAGGGCTTGTACGTCAGCAGCAAGAGCCCGGGCGGCTTCGAGGTGGGTGAGCTTCAGGGCGGGACAAGTAGTCTGCCATTCACCTATCGCGTGGTCGCGCGGCGAAAGGATATCCCAGGCCGGCGCCTCGAGAAGATCAAGCTCCCCGAGCCGATCAAAGAGCTGGTCAAGCCAGATGTCCCCAAGGCGCCGGAAGCGCCTGGTGGCCCGACGCGGCAGGGTCGATAGCGTCTGAGACTCCAGGAAGGAGGGAATGAAGTGGACGAGCACAGCGAATTGGAATCACGAGCGGGCTCGGCCGGACCTACCGGCCAGCTCAAGCGTCGAGGAATGTTGGCAGGGGTGGCGGCGCTGGTCGCGGCCGTCCTATCCAAGGCGAGCGCGAGGCCGGCCGAGGCGGCGAACTCAGATCCCGTGCTCCAGGGCGTGGCCAACGGACCCTATCTTGGCTCGACCCAGCTCAACCGCAGCAACGGCATGACTCCCGACAACGCCCTCAGGGTCACCAACAACAACGGGACGGCCATCCGGGCCGAGAGCCCGATCGGTAACGTCGTGTCCGTGAGCGCCTCCGCCGGCGGGAACGGCATCCAGGTCGACTCGGCCACCGGGCTGGCGATCGTCGCGCAGCTCACTGGGAGTACGAACACCAACGCCGCCGTCAGCGGGAGCACGGGGCCGGCCACTTCGCAGGTCGTGGTGGGCGTCCTTGGCGCCACGAACAACGGGGCCGGCGTGAAGGGGACCGCGGGCGGCCAATTCGGAAATGGCGTGCTGGGCACCTCGCCCGGCACAGGCGTAAAGGGCCAGTCTACCGGCGGGGGCGTCGGGGTGGAGGGCGGCTCGAGCAACATCGGCGTTCACGGCGTCGGGACGCTCGGGGTGGTCGGCGACAGCGGGCGGGCTGGTGGGTTCGGGGGGTTCGGACACGCCGACGACGTGGGCGTCTTCGGCGCCGCTGCTCCGATCACTCCGATGGGCGCGCAAATCGGCGTGAAGGGAGTTGGCAATAACATCGGCGTCCGCGGGGAGGGTGCGATCGGCGTCTTCGGCGCGGGCAGCGGCAGCAATCCCGGCGTGCTCGGGTCCGCGACGAATGGCTACGGCGTGTTCGGGATGTCACAGAACAGCAACGGCATCGCCGGCCAGGGTGCCGGCACCGCGGCTGGCGGCGTCGGCTTCGCCGGCGCGGCCGGCGGGTACGGCATCTACGGCGGAACGGCTGTACCCGGTGGCTACGCCGGCGGCTTCGCCGGCCCGGTCCTGGTGGTGGGCGACTTCGCCGTCTCGGGCGGGGCCAAGAACGCGGCTGTCCCGCACCCGGACGGCTCGCATCGGCTGCTGTACTGCCAGGAGAGCCCGGAGCCGTGGTTCGAGGACTTCGGCGAGGCCAAGCTGGTGGGCGGCAGGGCGGACGTGAAGCTCGATCCCGACTTCGCGGCCGTCGTGCACAGCGACAACTACCAGGTCTTCTTGACCGAGTACGGCGACTCCGGCGGGCTGTTCGTGGCCAATCGGGGGCAGGCGAGTTTCGAGGTCCGCGCCAGGGGCTCCGCCAACGCCAGCGGGACGGTCGGCTACCGGGTCGTAGCTCGGCGGAAGGACATCCCCGGGCCACGGCTCGAGAAGATCACACTGCCCAAACCGATCAAGGAGCTGGTCAAGCCGCCAGACCCGCCGAAGGGGCCCGAGGCCCCGCCGCGCCCAAAACCGCGTTAGCCGAGCAGTGAGCCATCAGCGACCCGTCAGATAATCCAGTGGCTGCGGAGACGGTGACACCGGCCAGACGCCGCTCACTTTGGGATATGTTTTGCTAATGACCTGGCCGCGAAGCCGACGCCCGAGCCTGGGCCAGGACCTGAACGACCTGCGCGAATGTGATCAGACGGGTTGAACATCCCGAAGAGACCCCGCGCGCCGGATCACAACAAGGAGGGGAGCCTCATGGGACGGATCATCATCATCTTAGTCGCCGTCGTGTTCGTCCTCACAACCGGGTTGTTGACGGCGTCAGCCCAGCCCAGGGACCCGGTCGGGGTCGTCGACGCCTACACGGCGGCCATCAACGCCGGTGACGTCGAGGGCGCGCTGGCGTTCGTGGCCGACAACGCCGTCTACATGCGGCCAGCCGGCCAGTTCATCGGCAAGGACCAGGTCCGCGGGTTCATCCAAGACCTGGTCGCTCGTGGCGCGCGCATCGAGCTGCAGGGAGACCGCGACACGGTCCGCGACTACGTGTCGTGGATCTCTCGTGTGACGTTTGCGAACCCGGGCAGCGGTCCCAGTGAGATCCGCAATCTGGCACAGTCGATCGTGGTAGACGGGAAGATCGTCTTCCATATGGCGTACCCCTCTCCGTACTAGGCGCGCGGCGGGCATCCAGTCCGCTCCAGAAGCTCCGCTGGCGCCAACGGGAGCGCGAGCCTGTCGCCGGCGACCGGGGGGCCCCGAGGCCTCGGGGCGCTCCCAGGTATTGGACTTTGGACCTTGGACTTTGGACTTGACTAGTACGCCAGCGCCCAGCCGTCCCGTCGCGGGTCGGAGCCGGCCATCAGCATGCCGCTCGAGGCGTCGCGGCGAATGATCTCGATCGAGCAAGGTCCCTCCAGATCGCCGACCACGACGACCTGGTGACCGCGTGCCGCCAGATCGTCGGCCACGTCGGGCGCGAAGCGCGATTCCATGGTCAGCGCATCGGGGCAGTCGTGGGGATAGTTGGCGTGCTGGCCGGGCTGGGTGCTGGACCAGCGCGGCGCCTCCGCCGCCTGCTGCGCATCGAGGCCAAAGTCGATCATCGAGGTCAGCGCCTGCAGGTTGACCTGGACCTGGTTGTCGCCACCCGGCGTCCCGAACACGCACCACAGCTCGCCGTCCTCGAGGACCATCGGCGGGTTCATGGTGTGTCGGACCCGCTTGCCGGGCGCGAGCTGGTTGGCATGTCCGCTCTCGAGGTGCCAGGGGCCCATTCGGTTGTTGAGCAGGATGCCCGTCTGGCCGGCCGTGACGCCGGAGCCGAAAGCAGAGTTGATGCTCTGGATGCCCGACACGGCGTTTCCCTCGCCGTCAACCACACAGAAGTAGGTGGTGTCCCCGCCCGCTACGGCGCCGACAGGCCGGCGCGCGGGAGCGGCGCGGCCCAGGTCGATCTGCGCGGCGCGGCTAGCGGCGTACTGCTTGGACAGCAGTTCCTCGAGTGGAGCCTGGAAGAAGCGCGGGTCGGCGCTGTACCGCTCGCGGTCGGCGAACGCCAGCTTCTTGGCCTCGACGAGCGTGTGGACGACGTCCGCCGACGCTGCTCCCAGCGCGGCCAGGTCGAACTTCTCGACGATGTTCAGCTCCTGGAGCAGCACCCAGCCCATCGAATTGGGCGGCGCCTCGCGGACGGTGTAGCCGCGATACGTGGTCTCGATCGGGGTCTGCTCCTGGGGCCAGAAGGCAGCGAGGTCGTCGGCGGTCACCAGCGCGCCGGCTTCCCGACAGGCTCGATCGAGCGCCCTGGCGAGGTTGCCGCGGTAGAAACTGTCAGCGCCCTCGGCCGCCAGCGCCTCCAGCGTCCGGGCTAGCGCGGGCTGGACGATCGGCGCGCCCAGCGGCGGTGGCTGGCCGTCGCGAAGGTAGGTTCGCGCGCTCCGAGGATCGGTCGCCAGTGCATCGCGCTGCTCGGCCGCGAATTGGCGGTACGTGTGGCTGGCGCCGAACCCGTCGCGAGCGTAGTAGATGGCCGACTCGAAGAGCGACGTCCACGGCTTGCGTCCGAACCGAGCATGCATCGCGCCCCAGCCGCCAACCGAGCCTGGCGTCGAGAAGCTGAGCGGGCCGCTGATCGGGATTCCGTTCGCGTACCGCTCGAGCGTGGCAGCCTTCGGAGCCGAGCCGGTCGCGTTGAAGACGACTGCCTCGCCCCCAGCGCGCATGAAGACATGATAGAAGCCGTCTCCGCCCAGCCCGGACATGAACGGCTCGACCACACCGATGGTCGCCGCGACTGCCACGGCGGCATCGACAGCGTTGCCGCCAACCTGGAGTGTCAGCAGACCAGCTTGGGTGGCGAGCGGATGGTTCGACGCGACGGCTCCGCGCCGCCCCATGATCACGGGCCTGTACGAGCGCGTTTCTCCGATTGACATTGCCCACTCCCAGCCTTGAACACTCAGCCATCGACCATCAGCTATCGATCATCTCCTGACAGCTGACAGCTGAGAGCCGATCGCTTGTTTACGCCTCCACGTACTCCAGGATCGTCGTCGGTTCGGGAATCGGGAGCCCGTCTTCGCGTAGGCCGTCTACATGAAATTGGATAGCTTCTCGGATCAACGTTTCGACTTCCTCCACCGTCTCACCAGCGGCCACACAGCCAGGCAAGTCCGGCACGTAGGCTCCGTAGCTCGTCTCTCCCTTTTCGATGACAACAGCGTAGCGCTTCACTTTTCCTCCTCTAGCTCGGCCTGTCGCCAAATGTTCCTCAGGGTTCCGACCGGCACATCGACGCCGGGCCTGCCGGCTACGGTTACAACGCCTCGCTTGGCCGGATGTTTGAACTGACGATGGCTTCCCCGTCGTCACAAGATACCAGCCATCGCGCTCCAGGCTTCTGATCACCTCACGCACCTTCACGCAGCACCAGTCCTCTGAGGACATGATAGCGTGAGCCAAGGCGGTGTCCGGTGGCTGCCTGGGTCGCCATTACTGTGTTATCCTGAGGGCGCGGCTCGCGCCACCGGGTAGCGAGAAGGAAGGTCGGGGTTGAACGCATCGGCGCGCGGCGGCTCTTGCCCCGCCTGCGGCGCCGCGGCGCCAGCGGACCAGCGCTTCTGTGGCCAGTGCGGCGCTGCCCTGGGGCGCGCCTGCCCCGCCTGCGGCGCCGACAACCCGGTTGCCCACCGTTTTTGCGGCTCGTGTGGCGCACAGCTGGAGCCGGGGACGAGCGCAGCCGCGCCACCCGGCGAGGAACGGCGCTGGGCGAGTGTGCTTTTCGCCGACCTGTCGGGCTTCACCTCGATCTCGGAGCGGATGGACCCCGAAGACGTGAAAGCCCTCGCCCACCACTGTTCCGAGAGGCTGGCCGAAGAGGTGCGTCGCTTCGGCGGGACGGTGATCAACGTGATGGGCGATGCGGTCCTGGCGGTCTTCGGTGCGCCACTCGCCCACGAGGATGACGCCGAGCGAGCGGTGCGGGCCGGACTGGCGATCCGCGAGTGCTCGCTGTCGCCCGCGGCGAGTCCGGCCCCGGGCGAGCTGACGGTGCACGTCGGGATCAACACCGGCGAGGTGATGGCGGGGCTGCTCGGTCCCCAGGAGCGTCGCGATTACACGGTTATGGGCGACGCAGTCAACACCGCCGCCAGACTCATGAGCGCCGCGCCGGCTGGGACCGTGCTGGTGGGCGAGGAAACCTACCGAGCAACATCAGGGCGCGTCCGCTATCGCCAGATGGCGCCCGTCGAGGCGAAGGGGAAGGAGAGGCCA
>DASPXK010000225.1:0-4358 GCA_035637315.1 Chloroflexota bacterium | reverse complement strand
AGCGGCCTGATGGCCGTCGACGCGGTGCTCCAGGGCAACGCGAGCGCGCTGGCGAGCGCACTCAAGCACCTGGTCCTCCCCGTTCTTGCGTTGTCGCTCACCCGTGTTGCGGTAGTCGCTCGAATGGCACGCGCCAGCATGCTGGAGGTGCTGGGTGGCGACTACATCCGAACTGCTCGAGCCAAGGGGCTCCCGGAGTGGATAGTGGTCTATCGTCACGCGCTGAAGAACGCGGCCCTGCCGGTCCTGACGACGCTGGGCACCCAGATCGGCTTTCTGCTCGGCGGCGCGATTCTGGTAGAGGCGATCTTTCAATGGCCGGGCATGGGCCGCTACGCCGTGTCCTCGATCACGAGCGTCGACTTTCCGGCCGTCATGGGCGTCACCCTCCTCGCCTCGGCGGTGTTCGTACTGGTCAACCTGGTAGTTGATCTGCTGTACGTCGTCATCGATCCGCGGATCAGCTACTAGGCACAAGGCTTCATGCTGAGGACGTCCTTGTCATCCTGAAGACCACTCTCTGTCCTGGGCAAGGCGAAGGATTCGTCTCCCGTTTGTCATCCCGAGCGAAGCGAAGAATCTCATGTTCCACAACAATGGCCTGGAGTCGCCGTCAGCCGCGTGTTCGGGTGCGCTCAAGCCGGATTGTCGCTCTCACCCAGCCAAAGACCTGCTGGCGAGGAGCATGAGATCCTTCGCTTTGCTCAGGATGACAATGGGGCTACTCGCGACGGCAGCATCCTCTGGCCCGGGCCTCGGCATCTTCACATGAGCACCACTCTCCAGGCCGACCAATCCGTCGTTCACGCGGCGCGGCCCCGCGTCTCCCGACGCTGGCAGCTGCGCGTCCGTGGCAACGAACTCGCCATTGCCGGGGCGTTGCTCGTCGGGGTCCTGTTCCTGGTCGCAGCGCTGGCACCGCTGATCGCGCCGTACGACCCGGTCAAGCTGAGCCTTGGCCAGCGGCTGCGACCGCCTGGGCCGCAGTACTTGTTCGGGACCGATGAGTTCGGGCGTGACCTGTTCAGCCGCGTCCTTTTCGGGGCGCGGATCTCGCTCCAGGTGGCGGCGACCGTCGTCGCGCTGGCCGTCAGCGTTGGGGTCACCTTAGGCGCGATCGGGGCGTACCGCGGCGGCCGCTGGGACGAGGCGGTTATGCGCCTGGCCGACGTGTTCATGGCGTTCCCCGACCTGGTGCTGGCGATGGCGCTCTCGGCCGCGCTCGGCGCTAGCCTCACCTCGGCGATCGTGGCGGTCTCGATCGTCTACTGGCCAACCTACGCCCGACTGATCCGTGGCCAGGTCCTGTCGCTGAAGCACGAGCCGTTCGTCGACGCGGCTCGCTCGCTTGGCGCCTCCGAGGCGCGGATCGTGGTTCGCCATCTAGTCCCAAACACCCTCTCGCCGCTGGTTGTCCGCATCACCACTGACGTCGGGTACGCCATCCTCTACACCGCCAGCCTCGGGTTCATTGGCCTGGGAGCCCAGGAGCCAACTCCGGAGTGGGGACGAATGGTCGCCACGGGCCGCCTGTACCTGCTCGATCAGTGGTGGTACGCTACGCTACCTGGCCTGGCGATCTTCCTGGCGGTCCTCGGCTTCACCTGGCTCGGCGACGCGCTCCGCGACTGGCTGGACCCCAGGCTGCGGGGTTGAAGCCCCCATCCCCTACCCCTTCCCCCCTCAAGGCGGGAAGGAGTGCGAGTTTTTCCTGTCCCCCGCGGGAGAGGGGGGCCAGGGGGTGAGGGCTAAACTATCATCGATGACTTCGGACCGGGCCTACCGGATTGGCCTCGACATCGGCGGGACGTTCACCGACTTCGCCATGCTCGAGACGGAGCGCGGGTCCCTGAGCGTCTTCAAGGTCCTGACGACCCCGGCCGCGCCGGCAAACGGGGCGCTCGGGGGTCTCAGGGCATTCCTCGAGCGCGAGGGAGTGCCGGCCGACAGAGTCAGCCACCTGGTGCACGGGACAACCCTGGTCGCCAACGCGCTCATCGAGCGGCGTGGCGCGACGGTCGGCCTGATTGCCTCGCGCGGTTTTCGTGACGTGCTGGAGATGCGCACTGAGCAGCGCTACGAGATCTACAACCTCTTCCTCAAGTATCCCGAGCCGCTCGTACCGCGCTTCCTTCGGCGGGGCGTGGCCGAGCGGACCGATCGCGACGGGCAGGTCCTGGTCGAGCCGGACCCGAACGAGGTGCGCGCGGTGCTGCGTGACTTTCGACGCGACGGCGTCGAGGCGATCGGGGTCTGCTTCCTGCACGCCTTCCGCAACCCTGGCAACGAGCGGCTCGTGCGCGACGTGTTGCACGAAGAATGGCCAGACGCACCGGTCTCACTCTCTTCCGAGGTTGCTCCCCAGATCAGAGAGTACGAGCGGACCTCAACCACAGTCGCCAACGCATACGTCCAGCCTCTGCTCCAGGGCTACCTCGCGACCATCGAACAGGCGCTGGCGGAGCTTGGATTTCGGGGCGCTTTCTATCCGATGCTCTCGTCCGGCGGAACCGCTTCGACGCGGGCCGCGCTAGCGGCCCCGATCCAACTGGTCGAATCCGGTCCGGCGGCCGGCGCGACGGCGGCCGCGTTCTTCGGCGAGCTGAGCCAGCGACGCGAGCTGATCTCATTTGACATGG
The DNA here is from genome assembly GCA_035637315.1 of Chloroflexota bacterium. GTDB lineage: Bacteria > Chloroflexota > UBA6077 > UBA6077 > JACCZL01 > DASPXK01. The sequence goes on along the minus strand of DASPXK010000225.1, from coordinate 1,719 downwards.
GCGGAACGACCGCCAAGATCTGCCTCATCCGGGATGGTCGGCCAAGTCTTGCGCCGGGGCTGGAGGTCGCGCGAGTCGACCGCTTCCAGAAGGGAAGCGGCATCCCACTCCAGATCCCAACGGTGGAGATGCTCGAGATCGGCGCGGGGGGTGGTAGCATCGCCTGGATCGATTCGCTGGACCTGATGCGGGTGGGCCCTCGTAGCGCCGGGGCCGACCCGGGCCCAGCCTGCTACGGGCGAGGAGGAGCTGAGCCGACGGTGACCGACGCCGATCTGCTGCTGGGGTACCTCAACCCTGAGTACTTCCTGGGAGGCGAGATGCGCCTGGACCGCCCGGCGGCCGAGGTGGCTGTGGGCCAGTTGGCGCGGCGTCTTGGCCAGAGCCCCATCCAGACGGCCTGGGCCATCCATCAGGTAGTCAACGAGCACATGGCCGGGGCGGTCAAGATCCACGTCATCGAGAAGGGCCAGGACCCGCGCCGCTACGCCCTGCTTGCGTTCGGCGGCGGCGGGCCGGTCCATGCTGGCGGAGTGGCGAAAGCGCTCGCGATTCGCGAGGTGCTCTGTCCGCCGGCGGCCGGCGTGGCGTCCGCGATCGGGCTGCTGGTTGCCCCGCCCTCGCTCGAGCTGGCTCGCTCCTATCCGCTCTTGCTCGACCAGCTCGACTGGTCGGAGATCGCCGCCCTGTATCGAGATCTGGAAGCAGGGGCGTGCGCTCGGCTGGGCGAAGTTGGCGTGCGGCCGGAGGACGTGAGCTTCGAACGATCGGTCGACGGGCGGTTCGCCGGCCAGCTCCACGAGATCAGCATTCCGCTCGCTTCGGAGTTGCTGGCTGGCCAACCCGCGGCCAGGCGCCAACTCCTGGACACGTTCTACGAGCGTTACGAGGGGCTTTACCGGCACCTGCCGCGAGGTATGCCTATCGAGCTACTCAGCTGGCGCCTCACCGCTCGCGGCCCGCGTCCTGAGGTCCGGCTCCCGCACCGCGAAGCGCGTGGTCGCGACGCCGCTCCAGCCCTCAAGGGGCGGCGGGCGGCGTATTTCGGCGAGGCGGGCCGGTTCGTCGAGACGCCTGTATACGATCGCTACGCGCTCCAGCCCGGGATGCGCATCCAGGGCCCGGCGATCGTCGAGGAGCGCGAATCGACGACTGTAATCGGCGCGCAGATGGCCGCGGAGCTCGATCCACAGATGAACCTGGTATTGAAGATATGATCGCCGTTCATATCACCTGCGCTTGGCGTGTCATTCTGAGCGAAGCGAAGAATCTCATGCTGGGGAACATGCGCCTGCTTGTTGTCATTCTGAGCGAAGCGAAGGATCTCATGCTGGGGACCATGCGGCTGATTCTTGTCATTCTGAGCGCAGCGAAGAATCCGTGACCCGGTCTTCAGGAAGCGGGTTCCTTCGCTGCGCTCATGATGACAATACGGGTTGAGGGCCCAACAAGGTTGTGACAACTATGCATGCTGTAACCCCAGCCTTCGATCCGCTGAGCCTCGAGATCCTGTGGAATCGGCTCATCACAACGGCCGACGAGATGGCCACGATCCTGATTCAGACCTCCTTCTCGACCGTCGTCGGCGCGGCCAACGATTTCGGTTGCGAGATCATGGACGCCCGTGGCCGCTCGCTCTCCCATGCCACCCGCAGCATGCCGGTCTTCAACCGCACCCTGCCGGCGGTCACACGCGCCTTCATCGACAAGTTTGGCTTG
>DASPXK010000224.1:0-7534 GCA_035637315.1 Chloroflexota bacterium | reverse complement strand
CCCTCGGCGGCTGCGCAGTAGGTGCCGCTGGGCGGACCGGCCACGTCGTGCTCGAGCTTGCCCCGTTCGGCGAGCCAGCGCAGAAATAGGATGTGGTTCGGGTCTGGGTCTTGAGGCTCCCGAACGAACATCTGGAGAGTAACGGTCGTACGTTCCGAGCAGTTCCATGGGCCCGAACCCTTGAGACGTCGGTGGCGCAAGGCTGAGTGCCTGTTTCCCAACTAATTCCAATGCAACTGGCGTGCCACGACACTGAGCGCACCCCGATCCAGGTACACTCCCAGGATGGTGCTGTTACATTTGCTCTTCCTGTCCGGAAGCTTGCTGGCACAGACCCTGCGAGTGATGCACACGGATATGAGATAGGCATCTGTACCACTGGCAGATGCCCTACAGAGTCCCGGAATTCTGGGGCTCACAGAGCAGGTTTGGGAGGCTCTCCATGATGACCATTGTGTCTCGTGTAACCATCGAACCGGGCAAGGAGCCCGGATGGGACGCTGCCTTTCGCGAACGACTGGCCGGTGCGAAGAAGCAGCCAGGCTGGATCGCCGGGCAGCTGTGCATCCCAGCGGACGCTGTGAACAAGCGCGTGGTCATCGGGACGTGGGAAACGCGGGCCGACTGGGAGGCCTGGCACGCGACCGAAGCCTTTCAGAGCACACGTGAGCCGATGGAAGGAGTCGAAACAGACAGCCGCGAGGAATGGTGGCACGAGGTCATCGTCGCGGAGCATCGCTAGCACACGCAGCGCGGCGCCGACGATCCCTAGGAGTCGCATCCATCGTTCACACGTCATTCCCAATCTTACGAGAGGCGGGCTGTTCCTTCTCGCTAACGCCGCGCAGGTGCTTCTTGCCTGGCATGTTGACTGCAATCTCCGTCGAAGTTTGCAAACTCGTTTCTTGAGAAAGGTCGATGCAGATCGCGTGCCAGCCGCCAACGCTGACGTACCGTCTATCAAACCAGCACTGGACTAGAAGGCCCGGCACTGCGTGTGGCAGGCGAGGATCACTGCGGCCCGGTCAACCGCTGGACCTTCTCCAAGAGTTCGTCGATCTCGAAGGGCTTGAACAGGATCTCGCAGCCTTGCTCGTGCAGCCGCGCCTCGACCGCCCGGACTTCGTTCACCGCCGCCGAACAGACCAGGATCGGAATCTTGGCAGTCTCGGGGTCCAGCTTGAGCATGTCCAGCACCTGCCACTCACCCACTCCCACGATGCGCACGTCGAGGATCACGAGGGCTGGCATCGCCTTCTTGACGAACGCGTACGCACGCTGTCCCTCCTGGCAAACCTCGACCCGATACCCTTCCTCCTGGAGGAGGGTCTGGGCGAGCTCCAGGAACTCGGGGTTATCGTTCACGACGACGATCGTGGCCTTCGGGCGGCCGTTTGGCCTGTCACGTTTCGGCGGCATCGGCGCACGCTCCTCCACAAGCGTCTTGGGGATGATCTCGCCTCCCGTCGTCGAGAGGGAAGCGCACGATCAGAGGGAATTGGTGGCGACACTGTACCAGGCCTGACTGGTGCGCTCCAGAGCGGTCCGATGGCCTCGCGGAGCTTCATTCCCGACCGGCGCGACAACCCGCCTCTGCCTGCCCCGCGCGGGGACCCGGCCGCCAGATCCAACCGAATCGGGAGGACAGCAACGCACGGCCGGCGAACATGCTGAGCGCGGCCCGGAGGCCGACCCACGAGCACCGCGCTCAGCTCCGTCTCCAGTCAAAGATCGCACATCGGCCGCGAGGCACGCACCTTGCGCTTATGCTGATCAGACGGGCGCCACGCTCGGCGCCCTGCTCACGAAGGACGGACGTATGCGGGGCAAGCCACGCATGCTGATCGCTGAAGACGACCGGACGATCGCTGCACTCATGCGTGACGTCCTGGAGGAGGACTTCCGAGTCGACACCGCGTCCGACGGCTTGGATGCGATCATGAGGGCGCGCCGCCACCCACCCGACATCGTCCTCATGGACGCCGAGATGCCCAAGATGGACGGCTACCAGGCGTGCCGCGCGCTCCGCCGTCGGCCGGAGACGGCGGCGGTGCCGATCATCTTCGTGACGGCTAAGACGCAGCCAGCAGCCGTCAGCGCGGCGTTTGAAGCTGGGGCCACCGACTACCTGCCCAAACCGTTCAGCATCGCCCAGCTGCGCGCCCGGGCCCATACCTGCGTCATGCGAGGCCTGCACTGATCCTCTCGAGTGCGGCCATATTCGCCGACCTGGGCTAGTGGCACGCACCCTGCATTCTGGGACAGCCGGACGATCCCAATGACCTGTGAAGGAGGCGACGATGCAGCGCGCTGAACGGTCGATTAGAGTCGCCGCACCCGTGTCTGACGTCTACAATTTCTGGCGAGACTTTGAGAACTTCCCGGCCTTCATGGAGCACGTCGAGGCGGTCACGTATCTCGACGTCGATGGGCGTGCCTCCCACTGGAAGCTGAAGGGCCCACTGGGCACCTCGGTGGAGTTCGACGCGAGGATGACGCACGAGGAGCCCAATCGTTCCATCGGGTGGAACTCCACTGGCGGATCTATCGAGACGTCGGGTGAAGTCACCTTCACCGATCTGGCGGATAACACGCAGGTCCACGTCGTGATGCAGTGGGCGGATCCGCCAGGCGGGGCGGTCGGAGAGGCTGCGTCGCGCCTGCTGATGGACCCGGAGGGCAGGCTCGAGAAAGACCTCCAGCGGTTCAAGGACATCGTCGAGGGTCGCATCGGGTCCGGCATGCGTCGCTAGATCGCGACTACGTTGCCGAACGCCAAACGACGGTGGTCCTCCGACTCCAGTGGCGAGGTTTCACGAGCGTCTAAAGCGATCTGGGCTTGCTCGCTTCTGGGCCAAGTACTCGGCTGACAGAGCGGATGAGGGGGCCGTCCTGATCGCCTGGCAGGCGCTGTTCTCGCTCTTTCCGCTCCTGCTGGGCCTGCTGGCCATCTTCGGACTCGTGCTGCACGACGATGCCCGCCGCCAGTCGCTGGCGAGCGCCGTCACAACGCTGTTCCCGAGCCAGGTCACCAGCTTGCTCAGCTTCATGGAGGAGACCCGCGCGCTGGGTGGCGTGCTCGGGATCGTCAGCTTGATCGGCCTGATCTGGAGTGGCTCGGCGTTGTTTGGATCGATGGCGCAGGTCTTCAACCGCTTCTATGGGGCGGCCGATCGCGGCTTCGTCGGCCAGAGGCTAATGGCTTTCACGATGATGGCAGTGTACGTTGTGCTGATCCCGATCTCCCTCCTGGCGGCTGGCATCTCCACGGCCCTGGTCGGGATCTCCGAGCGGGTGTTGTCCTTTCAAGTGCCCGGCTTCGCCCTCGCCCTGGGTTGGCTCGCGTCGCTTGGTTCGGCCATGCTGATGTTTCTGGCGGTGTACCGGGTTGTGCCCAACACGCCACTCGGATTGGCCGATGTCTGGAAGGGCGCCACGCTGGCGGCTGTGCTGTTCGTTCTGTTGAACCAGGTCTTTCCGCTCTATCTGCGGCTCTTCGGCGGCGGCTTCGAGGCGTACAAGACGCTCGGGCTGCTCTTGCTGCTCATGACCTGGCTGTACTTCCTTGCGCGGATCCTCGTTCTCGGGGCGGAGCTCAACGCCTTTCTCGGCGCTCAGGGCCACAGGCTCGAAGCGACGCTCGCCCAGCCCTCAGCGGACGCGCGCCGGCTGACCGATCGTAGCCCGACCGACGGCAAGCTGATTCTCTGGGCCGGGCTCTCCGCCGGCGTGACGGGCCTGACGCTGGCCGCGGCCCGACGGACCGCGGCCGGCGTCTGGCGAGCCATCATGCGCGAGGAGCCGCCGCGAACGACCTGAACGAAGCCTAGGGGGCATCCGTATCAACCCGGCTGGTGTGGGTGCGAACGCCAGTCCGCGTCTCGCCGAGAAGAAGCCAGACGACCTCTGCGAGCACCCAGGCAATCAACGCGTACACGAGGATTGCCACCAGTGAGTGCCATTCCAGCACGCTTCCGTCGAAGCGTGGCGTTCCTCTACTGGCCCCAGACGGCTCTGGCCGTCTCGACCACGACTCGCAGCTTGCGCGCCTGGTCCTCCGGGCTGATCCGGTTGCCTACGATCGAGCTGGCGAAGCCGCACTGCGGGCTGAGAGCCAGGCGGTCCCGGGGCACAAAGCGGCTGGCCTGCTGGATCCGCGCGATCAGGCCCTCGCGCGTTTCCAGGCGCGGCGACTTTGTGGTGACCAGGCCCAGGACGACCGTCTTGTCGTCCGGCACGAGCTTCAACGGCTCGAACGAGCCTGAACGCTGGTTGTCGTACTCGAGCAGGAGCCGCTGGGCCCGGATGCCCGTGAAGATCGGCCTCGCGATGAGCTGGTAGCCGCCCTCGGCCAGCCAGCGGCTGGCCTGGTTGCCCCGACACAGGTGGAACCCAAAGGTGACGCCGGGAAAGTCGCCGATAACGGCGTTGTCCAGCTCGATTCCGCGTGCCAACCACCGATCCACCGCCCAGCCCTGGCGCTCATAAAAGGCCCTCGTCCGAGGATCGAGGAGGAGCGGATAGTGGGGAGCATCGAGTTGGATGTAGGTGGCCCCTAGCCGGATCAGCTCAGCGACCTCGTCGCGTAGGATGGCGACCACGTCGGCCAGGAAGCTGTCGAGAGTGGGATAGGCTTCGCGAGAGCGCTCCGCGGACCAGAAATTGGCCCACAGGCTCGGGCTGGGCAGCGTGATCTTGGGGATGCGGCGGGTACGCGCCCGCAAGTACGCCAGCTCCTCGCCCGACAGATGGCGCTTGCGCCGCAGCTTCGACACGACGCCAAGGTCCTCCGGGCGCTCGGTCCGCGAATCGCCGACCGTATCGTCGCCTCTCCAGTCGCCCCACAAGAAGGCGTCTATGGCCCACGTCCCAAAACCCTCGACGGCCTCGGCGAGCTGGCTCTGGAATGACAGCCGCCGCAGCTCGCCATCGGTCACGACTTCCAGCCCGGCCTCCTCCTGGAGGACGATCGCCGCGTCGACCGCGCGGTCTTCGATGGCCTTGAACGCGGCTGGGGGGATCCGCCCCGCGGCCAAGTCCTCCCGAGCCCGAACCAAATCTGGGGGTCGAAGCAGGCTGCCGACGATATCGGCGTGGATGGCGGCTATGGCCTGCACAGCGATCGCTGGGCCGACGTCCTTACACCGCTTCGGCGCCGCCGGCTGACGTGCGGTGGGCTACCGGCTCGGGCCTAGGCGCGGCGGTCTCTCCCTGTCCGTCGGTCGGCTTGGGGGAGAGCCCCGTCACGCGCAAGATCTCCGCTTCGTCGAGCGACTCTTCCCTCAGCAGCGCCTCGGCGAGCGCCTCCAGGCGTGGGCGCTCGGCCTCGAGCAGCGCCCGCGCCCGAGCATGACACTCCTCGATGATACGCCGCACCTCCTGATCGACGAGAGCGGCCAGCGTCTCGCTGTGTTCGCGCCCAATCCCCAGACCAGGGCCCAGGAACTCGGTGCCGTCATCGTGTGACAGCGAGATCAACCCGACTCGGTCGCTCATGCCCCAGCGGGTGACCATCTGGCGAGCCAGCTGGGTGGCGCTCTGAAGGTCATTTTCCGCGCCCGTCGATAGGACGTTGAAGACCAATTCCTCGGCTGCCCGGCCGCCGAGCGCTCCGGTGATCCTGGCGCGCAGGTACGGCTCGGTGTAGTTGTGGATGTCGTCGGACGGTGTCTGGTAGGTCACCCCCAGGGCCTGGCCGCGCGGGACGATGGTCACCTTATGGACCGGATCAGCCTCTGGGATCAGCAGGCCAACGAGGGCGTGGCCCGACTCGTGGTACGCCACGCGGCGGCGGTCCTCCGGGCTCATGACAAGCTGGCGCTCGGCGCCGAGGATGATCTTCTCCATGGCGTCGAAGAAGTCGATCCGCGACACCGCCGCCCGCTCGCGTCGCGCCGCCAGCAGGGCCGCCTCGTTGACCAGGTTTCGCAGATCGGCCCCCACCAGGCCTGGCGTCGCGGCCGCGATCTCGGCCAGGTCCACATCCGGACCGAGCGGCACGCCGCGGGTATGGACCCTGAGGATCGCCTCACGGCCGACCTTGTCCGGCCGCTGGACGACCACGCGCCGGTCGAACCGGCCCGGCCGCAGCAGCGCTGGATCGAGCACGTCCGGACGGTTGGTGGCGGCCAGCACGATCACGGCCTGGCGAGCGTCGAAGCCATCCATCTCCGTCAAGAGCTGGTTGAGTGTCTGTTCGCGCTCCTCGTGGCTGCCGACGGCGCTTATTCCACCCCGGCGGCGCCCGATCGCGTCTAGCTCGTCGACGAAGATGATGGCTGGGGCCTCCTTCTTCGCCTCCGCGAACAGATCGCGCACGCGCGCGGCCCCGACCCCGACGATCATCTCGATGAATTCGGAGCCGCTGAGCGAGAAGAACGGGACACCTGCCTCGCCTGCCACTGCCTTCGCCAGCAGCGTCTTGCCAGTGCCCGGAGGCCCCACGAGCAGGACGCCCTTGGGGATGCTGCCCCCCAGCCGCTGGTATTTGTCGGGATTCTTGAGGAAGTCGACGATCTCGACGAGCTCAGCCTCGGCCTCGTCGATACCGGCGACGTCGGCGAACGTGATCGGCGCCTGGCCCTCCGCGGTGGCGTAGCGGCGCGCCCGGCTACGGCCAATGCCGAAGACGCCGGCCTGGCTGCGCTGCGCGCGGCTCATCATCCACATCAGCAGCGCAAAGAAGAGGATGCCCGGCCCGAAGCTGAGCAGCAGCGTGGCCAGGAGGGAGCGGCCCTCCTCGGGAGGTCGGGCGTTGATCACGACGTGCTGGCTGCTGAGCAACGCTTCCAGCGCGGGGTCCACGAACGGTGGCACGCGGGTCTCGAATCGGGTCGAGGTCTTCTGGTTGTCGCCGCTGGGCGGGTAGCTGACCGACTGCTTGAACGTGCCCTGGATCGCCTCGCCTCGGGTCGTGATCTCGGCCACGTTGCCGGCCTGGACCTGCTCCTTGAACGTGGTGTACGGCACTGTCACGCGATCGGGCTGGTCGGGCGCCAGCAGCGGCGCGGCGAACCAGTTGACGGCCAGAAAGATCAGGAGCAGGGCCCACGGCCAGCTCAGCCGCGGTGACAACCAGAATGGCCGCTTCTGCTCGTTCTGGCCACCATGGCGGGGCTGCTCCGGGCCCGGTGGACGGGGCCGCGGTGTGGTGGGTCGATGAACCGGCGTGGGCGGCCGGTTTGGCTTGTTGAGAGCGGGCTGCCCGCCCGGGAGTGGGTCTGTGTCCGCCATGCTCGTGTCCTCTATCCTGTCCCGGCGGGCTGGCCCTTGCACCAAGTATGCCAGGTTCAGGAGGCATCCACCTGAACTTTACTCCCTGCGGGAGGCTCCACGACAGTGGCGCTTCCTGCCACCCTGAGGCGGAGACGGCCCCCACCCCCGGCCGCCTCCCTCAAGGAGCTCAAGGAGAGAGGGGAGATGCTCTTCCCCCTCTCCCCCGCGAGGGAGAGGGGGCCGGGGGGTGAGGGCGCTCCGGCTGACATTGGGCGCGCCCGCCCTACTTTTCGTTCTTACCGGCTGCCAACCCATATCA
>DASPXK010000223.1:0-3148 GCA_035637315.1 Chloroflexota bacterium | reverse complement strand
CGCTCGTTGCCCACTGTCCCAACGTGCCCACGGGTCCATTCCCAGGTCACCCGGTCGTCCGCGAGGGCATCGAGCTCGGCCCATAAAGCCTGGTTCTCGACCGGCTGGCCGGCCACGGTCCGCCAGCCATTCGCTTTCCAGCCCGGCAGCCAGGCCGTGATGCCGCGTTGGACATACGAGCTATCGGTGACGACCGTTACCGTTGCGCAGCCCAGGGTGGCCCGTACAGCCTCGATGGCGGCGCGAAGCTCCATCCGGTTATTCGTCGTCCTCAGCTCGCCGCCGCCCAGCTCGACGACCCGGCCGTCCGGAAACTGGACGTGCACCCCCCAGCCACCCGGGCCGGGATTCCCGATGCAGGACCCATCCGTGTAGGCGATCGCGCCGTCGTGAGTCATTGCACCCACCGCGTCGAGTATACCGGGAGGGCAATCAGCGAGCCTTTTCGCTGCGCAGAACGAGGGCCCTGCGCGGAGTAAATTTCTCGAAGGATCGCATGCCAAGAAGCATGAGATCCTTCGCTTCGCTCAGGATGACACAGGGGCGCAGGATGACAAAGGGGCTCCCACGAAAATGAACTTTCATTCGCTCGGGGCGGGCCGAAGGCCCATGACTCCTCAGGATGACAAAGGGGCGCAGGATGACAAAGGGGCGCAGGACGAGAGAGGGGCGCAGGACGAGAGAGGGGCGCAGAACGAGAGAGGGGCGCACCAGGAGAGAAGGGCTCGGAATAACAAAGGCGGGCTGCTCTTTGAACTGGGCCTTCTCGTCTATCGGCGCCGCTGGATGGTCCTCGCCGTGTGGCTGGTGGCGCTGGGACTGACGGCGCCGTTCGTGCCCCAAGTAATCCGCTCGCTCCAGCCTGGCGGCTTTTCGAGCGCCAGCCTCGAGTCACAGCGGGCGATCAACACGATTCAACGCGCGCTCGGCGAAAATCCGGCCAGCCTGCTGGTCATCTTCTACAGCCCGGGCCTGCAGACGTCCGACTCGGCCTACGTCGCGGCTGTCGAGGAGTCCTTGCGCGCGGTGCACTCGATCGACCTGGTCGCGCGAGTCACGACCCACGTCCAGAACCCGCGCCAGGCTGCGCCCGACGGCCATACGGCTTACGCGGTCATCGCGCTGAAGTCGGTCCCGGAGCAGTTTCGCACTGTGCTGCCGCTCGTCCAGAGCGCGCTTCGACCGAGCGGGCTGGAAATGACGCTCACGGGGGCGCCGATCTTCTACAGCGACATCCAGGAGGTCACGGAGCGCGATCTTCGGCGTGCCGAGCTGATCTCTTTCCCCTTCGCCGGGCTCGCGCTGCTGCTGGTGTTCGGCTCGCTGGTGGCGGCGCTGTTACCAGCCCTGGTGGGTGGGGCGGCCGTCGCGATGACGCTGGGGCTGGTGGTCGGCTTGAGCCGCGCGACGGACATATCGATCTTCGCGCTCAACCTGGTCAGCATGCTCGGCCTGGGCCTCGGGATCGACTATTCGCTGTTCATCGTCAGCCGTTTTCGTGAGGAGCTGGCGCGCCGCGAGGCAGCCGACGCGCTCGGCACGGCGATGGCCACGGCCGGACGGGCCGTTCTGTTCTCGGGCCTGACCGTCTTCGTTGGCCTGCTTGGCCTGACGACGTTCGAATTCATGGCTTTGCGCTCGCTGGGAGTGGCCGGCTCGATCGTGGTGGCCATCTCCGTCGCGGCGGCGATGACGCTGCTCCCGGCGGTCCTCGCGATTCTCGGTCCGCGGGTCGATGCCCTTCGGATCCTGCCGCGCAGCATCCGGCGGGCTGCTGATCGCGGTCTGTGGCACTCCATCGCCAACGGCGTCATGCGGCGTCCTGGCGTGGTGTTCGTGGTCGTCCTGGTGCTGCTGCTCGCGCTGGGCGAGCCGTTTCTGCGGGTCGAGCTGGGCGCGCCCGACGCCTCGATCTTGCCAGCCGACGTCCAGTCGCGGCGCGGGTGGGAGCGATTGCGCGCAGCGTTCGGGGCCGGCGAGATCTCGCCGATCCTGATCGCCGTGAGCGCGGACGATTCAATCTTGGGGCAAGAACGGCTGAGCGCACTGTATGACTTCGTGGCCCGCATCCGCGCCGACGCCCGAGTTGAGCGAGTCGACAGCGTCGTCAGCCTGGACCCGCGCATAAGCCGCGAGCAGCACCTGCTGCTGTACTCGGACCCGGTCGGGGTGCGCGATCCATACACGCGGGCGGTGTTGGCCGAGCTCGGGACGGACCGTTTCACCCTGATCCGGGTGGTCAGCCGATACGGCCAGACGGCGGAGCAGTCCAAAGACCTCGTTCGCGCGATTCGTCATACGCCGCTCGACGGCGGGCTCAGCTTTCAAGTCGCCGGCGGCTCGGCCGGCGTGATCGACTACGCCGATCGGCTCTACCAGGACTTCCCGCGCGCGTTGCTGTTCGTCTTGATCAGCACGTATCTGGTTCTGCTGGTGCTCTTCCGGTCGGTGGTGTTGCCGCTGAAGGCACTGGTGATGAATACCCTGAGCATCGTGGCGAGTTATGGCGCGCTGGTCGCGGTCTTCCAGGAGGGTCTGCTGGCGGGGCCGCTCCACTTCCAGCCGCTCGGCTTTATCGAGGCGTCCCTGCCCATCGTCATGTTCTGCGTGCTGTTCGGGCTGTCGATGGACTACGAGGTCTTCCTGCTCTCGCGCGTGAAGGAGATATACGACCAGGGGCTCGACAACTCGCGCAGCGTGGCGGCGGGCCTGGCGCAGAGCGGTCGGCTGATCACGAGCGCGGCCGCGATCGTGGTATTGGTCAGCGGCAGTTTCGTGGCCGCCGACGTGATACTCATCAAGGCTCTCGGCCTGGGAACGGCGATCGCCGTGCTTCTGGACGCGACGGTCGTTCGGGCCTTACTCGTCCCGGCTAGCATGCAGCTGCTGGGCGATTGGAATTGGTGGGCTCCTCGGGCAGTTCGTCGCGCGCTGCCGGTACAATCGGGCGGCGCGCCGTGAGAACCGCGTGTATTAAAGCGGGGATAACGGCCGGCAACAGCACGCGTAGGGGCGGCGGGGTTTCCCCGCCCTGGGCGCGGAGACCGCGCCCCTACCTGATGTGCGTGACGCTCGCTCTCATTCTCGTGCTCGTCGCGTGTGGCCGCCCGGACGTGCCGGGCTTGCCGCCTGGCCCGCCGCCGACGCC
>DASPXK010000222.1:0-35110 GCA_035637315.1 Chloroflexota bacterium | reverse complement strand
TTGGCCGCCGCGGGCGCCGCCTGAGCTGCGGTCGGCTGTGCGGCCGGCTGGGGTGCCTCGGCTTTCGGGGCGGGCGGCGCCGCGGCCTGTGGCGCGCAGGCGCTCAGCAGCGCGAGACCGAAGCCGGCTACCCCCCCAACTCGGAGTAGCTGGCGTCGTGTGAGTCGTCGGGTCAATCCAAGCGAGAAGTCGTCCGCACCGTTACGCATGGCCTATCGTCTCCTTCCCCATCGAAGCTCGATCACCAACCCACGCGCTGTCCGCGCCGGCCGACCGACGTTGGCCCCGCTTCCCGTTCGCGCCCACCCCGAGACAGCTGTTGGTCCGCCATCCCGCGCAGGCTACCTATGAACGATGAGCCCCTCCTGGAAGCAACCGTATCGGCATTCTAGCACTCGCTCCCGGCGTGTCAAGATCCCTGCAGTGAGTAGTGAGTAGTGAGTGCACGGCTCACTACTCACTACTCACTACTCGGGTGAGGGCGCCCCAGAGCTGAGAGGGATCAGCGCGCAGCGCCAGTCTGGCCGACTGGGCGGCCTTCACCGCGCGTTCGGCGTCCTCGGCGAGCAGGTATCGCCCGACGACTAGGTTCCTTGCGGCCGCGCTGACCGCCTCGACATACGCCTCCTGGCTGCCGTAGCGCTCCTCGAGCGAGGCACGGGGGTCACCCGCGGCCAGCCGCTCCGCCCGGGTCGACGCCAACGGTATGTACGAGCCGGTCAGATAGCACGCCTCATCCTCCATGAACCCGGCTGCCCGCAGGTTCCAGCCGCTGTGCGTTCCGAGCGCCGCCTGCAGCGACATCGAACGGATCCCGCCGATCTCATTGCCATCGCCGTCGACTCTGGGCACCAGCACGGTGTACTCGGTGCCCGGGACGTGCCGGGGTGGCTGGACGCTCTGGTCGTTGACGAACAGATGGTTGAGCTTGCCGTTGTACCGCACACCAGGAATGGCCGGGAAGCCCTGCGCGGCCTGAGGAAGCGGCGACACGAGCGTGCCGTCGCCAAGCCGCGGGAACTGGCTCGGCGGTGGCTCGTTGCCGGTGCTCACCCACCCTTGAAGCGCGGCCAGCAGCGCGCGCTGCGTCTCCTGATAAGAGAGCGGGTTGCTGAGCTGCTGGCAGATGCCGCGAGCCGGTGTGGCGGCGGGACCGTGCTGCGTGCTCGCGAAATAGTACAGTCGCACATTGTCGGGAATCGGCACGTCCACTTCGCCAAGCGGGTCGGTGACCACCAGCGAGTTACGCGCCTGCCACGCCTCGGTCCCCGAATCCCAGTGCATGATCTTGGGGCACACGCCCTGCGCGCGGCAGCGGGCGAGCACCCCATCGGTCTGCCCACTGATCGGATCGGTCGAGGTCTCGTACGTAAACGGAAACCCATCGCCGGGGTAATGGTGCCCCTCAACGCCCGTCGAGAACCGGCCGGGCATCGCGAACTCATAGTTCGTGAAGGTCCGGCGCGAGCCAGAGATGTGCGGGATCGCACCGTCGAACACACGCCGGCCGGCCGTGTCCTGGTTGAAGCCCTGGTAGATCAGGTCCTTGAGAAACCGACCGCTCTGCGAAGAGCCAAATCCGATCGCCCACTGCACGCCGCTGCCAGCCGCGACGCCAGCCCGCTGCACGAGCGGATTGGCTTCCGAGCTCTCGTACCGCAGGAACGAGATCACGTCGCGCGTGGCGGCAAACCCGAGCCCCATCACGATCGGGTCACGCGCCTCGTAGACCAGGTCGTAGATGAAATTTGGCGAAAATCCCGTCGGCAGACAGACGTCGGTAACGCTCGGTGTCATCGTCACGCCGTCATCGCACCGCGCGAACGACCAAGATTCGCGCGGGAGCAGTTCGGACGACGCATCCGGTCCACTGCGCCGACTCAGCCTGCCCGCGGCCATGCTCTCTTCCACCGTCGGGTACGGGCGCACGTCGCGCAGCTCGCGGTCGAAGCTCACCGGCACCGAGAACGCTGGTTTCTCGAAGATGAGCTCCGATCGGATCCAGCCCTTTATCGCGCTGCCGTCCGGATTCGTCGCGACTGGGAACCTGGCCGTGAGCCTGCCGCTCCCGGGCCCGGTGTCCGCCTGCCAGCCGCTCCAGACCAGCGTGTAGCCGAGCCGCATCGCCAGCCCATCGCCGGCGTCGGCGGCCGCGGTCGGGTCGTTGCCAGCTCCCGCCCCGACGTTGAAGCGGAGACCTTTGTTGCCACGGTTGACGACTTCATACAGGATCGTCTTGTTGCTTCGTTGCGCATCGATCGGCCTGAGGATGTACACGTCGACGTCGTACTCGACCATTCCGCGGGCGTTTCGTGGCGCGCGCTCGATGTTGACGATGCCGGCATTCAGGGGATCGCCGGGATCGACCTCGCCAAACGCTCGGCCAACGAGCTTCTCATACCGGCCGACGTCGCCAAACGCGCGCCCCTCGAAGGTCGGCGATTCGATCCGCTCGATCACCATCTGCGTGATCCCCGCGACTTGGGCCACTGACGCGGCGAGCGTGCCGCTGGCGGGCCTCACACTACCCCACATGCCCGAGCCGATCACGAGCGCCAGACCAACAACCACCAACCGCGTCATGCTGAACCCCCTAAACCAACCGCGCGCGAATGATGGCGCTGGCGTAGTCCATCGCCATCACCGTGATGCCGATCAGCCAGAGCGCAGCTCCGGCCTGATTCCACTGCAACAGGTTGATGTATTGAATCAGCAGGAAACCGATGCCACCCCCGCCGACCAGTCCGATCACTGTCGACAGTCGCACATTGATGTCCCAGCGATACATGGTGAACGACAGGAACTGGGGCACCACCTGGGGCACCACCGCGAATAAGATCACCTGAAACCGGTCGGCCCCGGTGGCGGTGATCGCCTCGATCGGGCCGGCGTCGATGCTCTCGATCGACTCCGAGTACAGCTTCCCCATCGCCCCGATCGAATGAATCACGATCGCCATCACGCCAGCGAACGGGCCAAGGCCGACCACCACGGCCATGATGATCACCAGGATCAGTGCCTCGATCGAGCGGAGGACGTTGAAAAACGTTCGGGTGGCGTAATACACCGCCCAGCCGACTCGATTGCCCTGCATCAGATTGCGGGCCCCCAGGAAGCTGAGTGGGATGCTCACGATCATGGCGAAGGTCGTGGCCATGAGGGCCAGGAAGATGGTCTCGATCGTCTTCTGCAGCGATAGGATGAACGCTTCACTCGGACGCCAGCGCCCAAGTCCCCAGCTCAGATCCGCTCGCACCGTATAGGCGCCGCCGCTCACGGACGATGGCATGCTGAAGGTCAGGTTGAAAGAGCCGCTCGAGCCGGTCTTGTCATTCCGAATCGGACGACTGTTGCCGGTCGTCGTATCGACCAGGCTAAGCCGCAGGTCGCTGTCCGGGCGGACCCCGCTCAGGGTGAGGGTGACCTCATCGCCGGCCCGGATCGCGCCCGGCGTGACCGTCAAGGTGCCGGCGCCGATGCTCGAGCTAGAGGCACCGGTGGCCACCGAGGCCGCGTCGCCGATGCGTAGCGGCGCGCTTGCCGAGATCGACTCGGTCTCCTCGGCAATCACGTCCGGCTGAAGCAGCCCGACCACGATCCGCTGAGCTTTGGGCAGGTTCAAGACGAGGGCCGGGAAATCGATCTGTGTGATCTGCCAGCCATACGCGTACGCCGCGATCGCGATGGCCAGGAAGAGGAGGCTGCGCCACGAGGCGACGATGGCACCGGGGCCAGCCTTGCGAAAGGCGGCCGGATCGGGGCGGCGCGCCTCTTCAATCGTGGCCATCAGGCGATCTCCACCTCGACCGCCTCCTCGCCATAGATCTCGCGGAAACGGACCTGGTCTATCTGGCGGGGCGGCCCATCGTAGACGATTGCCCCCTGCTTGAGCGCGACCACGCGAGTGGCGTAGCGGCGCGCGAGGCTCAGGAAGTGCAGATTACAGAGGACGGTGATGCCGTCCTGCTGGTTGATCTCCTCCAGATACTTCATGACCGAGTGCGAGGTTGCGGGATCGAGGCTCGCCACTGGCTCGTCGGCCAACATGAGCTGTGGCTCCTGCATCAGCGCTCGGGCAATGGCAACCCGCTGCTGCTGCCCACCCGACAGCGTGTCGGCCCGCTGGTAGGCTTTCTCGGGGATGCCTACGCGCTCCAGGTTGGCGAAGGCGCGGTGGTAATCCGGGAGCGGGAAGCGGCCCACGGCGCTCTGCCAGGGACTAACGGTGCCCAGGCGCCCGGACAGCACGTTCGTAAGGACCGAGGAGCGCTTGACCAGGTTGAACTGCTGAAAGATCATCCCCATCCGCTTGCGCACCTGGCGCAGTTGGGCCAGCGAGAGCCGCGTGATCTCCACATCGTTCAGGAAGATTCGGCCCGAGGTCGGCTCGACGAGTCGATTGATGCAGCGCAGCAGGGTCGACTTGCCCGAGCCGCTCAAGCCGATAATGACCAGGAATTCGCCGTCAGGGACGGTCAAGCTGACGTCGTCGACCGCGACGACGCCGCCAGGGAAGACCTTCGTCAGGTGCTCGATCCGCAGCACGGGCCTGTTCCATTGTCATTCTTCGCTTCGCTGCTTTGAAAAAAACGTCCGATGGGTGCCCTTTTCATTCGTGCGGGTGTCCCCATGGGACATGAAAACTCAGGATGACAACTACAAGCTCTAGCCCTTCTTCGGAGCTAGCTCCTCCTCGAGGTTGAGGTTCAGCGCCTTAGCGGCCTTACGAACCGGCTCGTAGTCACTGTCGGCCGAGACCGCCAATCCGTCGATCTGATACAAGTCCTTGAGTGCCTTCTTGCCGTCCTCGCTCGCCGCTACCTTGATCAGTCCGTCCCGAATCTTGTTGCCCATGTCTGGCGGCAGGCCTTTGCGAAGGCTAACGGTGTCGTTCGGGATTGGATCAGTCTTGGCGATGGGCTTGACCTTCTCCATCACGTCAGGCAGCGTGCTCGTCACTCGCGTCCGGGCATCGGTCACCTGGCCTTCGACGCTGTCGCCGAAGGTCGCCCCGCCGTCGACCTGCTTGTTGTAGACGGCGATGACCACCTTGTCGTGCCCGCCGGCGAAGGTCGTCTCCGAGAAGAAGGTCTTGTTATCGATCCCGTTGAGGGCGAGCAGCGCGTTGGGGAACAGATAGCCGGATGCTGAGCCCGGCTCGACGAACGCGAATTTCTTGCCCTTCAGCCCCTGGAGGTCCTTGATCCCGCTGTCGACGTGGACGATGATCTGGCCGGTGTAGGTCTTGCTGCCTCCCCGCACGCTCGCCAGGATGACCTCGGCCCCGAACTTGTCCTTAGCCAACACGTACGCGAACGGCGCCAGCCAGCCGATGTCGACGTTGTTGGCGCCCATCGCCTCGATCACCGCCGCGTACGAGGTTGGGACCGAGACCTTGATCTTGTAGCCGGTCTCTTTCTCGAGCAGCTGGCCGATCGGCTCGCCGCTGGCGAGCACCTTCTGCGAGTCGCTCGAGGGCACGAACGCCATCTTCAGCGGATTGTCGCTCGTTCCGAGCTGCGCCCCGCCCGGCTGGACCATCGAGCAAGCCGCCGCCAGCGGGAGCGCCAGAAGCAACGCGAACGCGAGCGCCGCGACGCCCGGGAACCAGCTCATCGTTCGCGCTGTCCGAGACCCATTCATCACCGGTTTCCTCCCCTGAGAGACTTGGCTCCGCGGCGGCACCCGACGAGCGACCAGATCAGACCTGGTCGCCGCGACCTCGCGCGATTCAGCGTATCATACTACCGGCCGCCCAACCCCACAATCCCAGCAGGGGGCGACGCCGGATGAGCCTGTTCGTGGAGAAGCTGACGACCGCCGCGCAGCGCAACCGGTCGTTGCTCTGTGTTGGGCTGGACGTCGACCCGCGCCTCGCGCCACCCTCGCTCGTCGGACGCGACGGCTGGATCGAGCGCTTCACGCTCGGCATCGTGGAGGCCACCGCGGACCTGGTCTGCGCCTATAAGCCCAACCTGGCGTTTTTCGAGGCGCTCGGGATCGACGGCTACCAGGGCCTCCGTCGCACGCTCGACGGGCTGCCGAAGGACGTGGTGAGCATCGGCGACGCGAAGAGGGGCGACGTGGGTAATACGGCCGCCGCCTACGCGCGCGCCCTGTTCGACGTCTGGGGCTTCGACGCCGCCACGGTCAACCCATATCTCGGCCACGACGCGCTCCAGCCGTTCCTGGACTATCGGGACCGCGGCGTGTTCGTCGTCTGCAAGACGTCGAATCCGGGCTCCGGCGACTTCCAGGACCTGGCCACAAGCCAGGCCGCCGAAACGATCTCGCTCTATGAGCGGGTGGCCCGCTACGTTGTCGAGTGGAACGAGGCCGGAAACTGCGGCCTGGTCGTCGGGGCCACCTATCCGCGCCAGTTGAGACACGTTCGGTCGCTCGCGCCAGACCTGCCCATTCTCGTGCCAGGTATCGGCGCTCAGCAGGGTGACTTGGAGGGCTCAGTGCTGGCCGGGCTCGACTCGCGCGGCGGCGGGATCATCCTCAACGCGGCTCGGCAGGTACTCTATGCGAGCGCCGGACCCGACTGGCAGACGGCCGCTCACTCGGTCGCGCAGGAGCTGCGGAGCCGCCTGGAAGCGGCTCGCCAGGAGCGGCTGGATGCCGGCCTTAGAGCTGCGGCTCGGTGACGTGCTGCGGCTGCGGAAGCCGCATCCGTGCGGCAACTCCGACTTCGTCGTGGTCCGGCTGGGCGCCGACATCGGGCTCCGCTGCCAGGTCTGCGGCCGCCGCATCCTGCTCGCCCGCAGCCTGCTCGAGCGGCGGATCAAGAGCTTCGTAAGCCGCACGCCGGAGCCTGAGCTACCCCTGGACCTATGACCGACCGCTCGCTGTGGCGAAACCGCGAGTTCATGCTGCTCTGGCTGGCCCAGGCCATCAGCCAGACGGCCCAGAACGCCGTCAACTACGGAATCATGGTGCTCGTCCAGACCCGTAGCAACTCCAGCGTCCACATGAGCGTCGCGGTCATGACGATGATCCTGCCATCTGTCATCTTCGGGCTCGTCGCCGGCGCGTACGTCGATCGCCGCGACAAACGCTGGGTGCTGATCGGCACGAACGTGCTGCGGGCTATCGCGACGCTCGGCTACGTCGTCTTCACCGAGTACCTCGGGCTCGTCTATCTGACCAATTTCATCTTCTCCACCATTAGCCAATTCTTCGCGCCAGCCGAAGTGGCCATGATCCCAGCCATCGTCGAGCGGCGTCGTCTGATCCAGGCTAACTCCCTGTTCCACCTCACCTTCACCGCCGCCCAGCTGGGCGGGCTGGTCTTCCTTGGACCGCTGGTGGTGAACCTGGTGGGCTCGGACGGACTGTTCGGCCTGGTAGCCGTGTCGCTGGCCCTGTGCGCCGCACTGCTCTGGCCACTGCCCTCCACTCGCCGTCGAGTTCAAGATAAGGTGGAGGGCTTTGCGGCCCTGTGGGGGGAGGTCCGCGAGGTCCTGTCGTTCATCCACGCAGACCGGATCGTCTCCTGGGCAATGGTCCATTGGACACTCGGGGCGACGCTGGCGATCGTCATGGCCATGCTCGCGCCCGGGTTCGTGGTGAACGTGCTCGGCATCCGTGCGGAGAACAGCGTCTTCGTCCTCGCCCCGGCGGGCGTCGGGATGCTGCTCGGGACTACCGTGCTGAGCCGCTGGGGCCAGGGGCTGGACCGACACCGCCTGACCAACGGCGGACTGGTGACCATCGGCCTCGGCCTGAGCTCGTTGTCGTTCGTCGGTTCACTCCGCGAGTCGTTCCACCCAGGCAGCCCACCGGGCGGGATCGAGCTGGCGGTCGTGATGGCGACGGCGCTTGTGACCGGCCTGGCGTTCGTCTCGGTGGTCGTCCCAGCCCAGACGATCATCCAGGAGCGGGCCCCGGTTGACGTTCGCGGGCGAGTATTCGCGGTTCAGCTCGTTATGAGCAACGTGGTGGGCGTCGCACCACTGCTGTTTCTGGGCGAGCTCGCCGACCTAGCGGGTGTCGACTGGACCCTGCTGGTCCTTGGCTTGCTTGTGCTCGGGGCTGGCCTCATCAGCGGCGTCCTGGCGACGAGCGCTCGGCTAGCGCGATACCAGGCCTCCGCCGAGCCGGGTTCGGCCGCGTAGGGGCGAAGCATTGCCGCGCCACGATCCGGCGCGCGCAGACCATGCGCGCGAATGCTTCGCCCCGGCCGGTACCGGATGCCTGGTCATTCCCGCTTGCGAGGCTCTTTCCGGCGGCCGTATACTCTGCGTGCGAGCCCCCGTGGCGGAATAGGTATACGCGGCAGGTTGAGGGCCTGTGCCCGTGAGGGCGTGCTGGTTCGAGTCCAGTCGGGGGCACCGATCGGCGTAGCGCGTGCGGTGGGATCGTTCAGGGCGAGTAGCTCAGCCGGCTAGAGCGCCTCGTTTACACCGAGGAGGTCGCGGGTTCGAGCCCTGCCTCGCCCACGCCAAGGTAGCTCAGTTGGTAGAGCACGCGGCTGAAAACCGCGGTGTCGGCAGTTCGATTCTGCCCCTTGGCACCAGGTTGTCTGCCGCGCGGGCGCGAGTCCCATCTCAGGACACCGCCTGTCTGGTGACAGGCCGCTCCCTCACGGTCGCGGTACTGATGGTCCCGTCGGCGCCCGATGGCCCGACTCGGCAAGCGTGACACGCGCACGGTCCTCAGAACCGCAGAACCGCGACCGTGAGGGAGCGGACGTTTCTCACCGCCGCTAACCTTGACACCCTTCCGGCTTCGAGTTAGATTGCCCTCATGGATCGTGTAGCTGTTCCGAGCCATTGGCAGAAAGGAGCGTGCAGACATGAGACAAGAGATTGAGGGCCAGACGGGTGAGGTCACCTGGGGCGCCAGGCTCAATCGACGGCGCTTCCTGCGGCTCGTAGCACTCGGCGCCGGGGCGGGGACGCTGGTGTCGCTCGGGGTCGCCTGCCAGCAGGCCGCTGCCCCCGCGCCGCCCAAGCCAGCCGAGTCGAAGCCGGGAGAGGCGAAACCCGCCGAGGCGAAGCCAGCCGAGTCCAAGCCCGCGGCCGAGGCCAAGCCGGCCCAGCAGGCGCCCGCGGTGGCGGGCGCCAGCCCGGTCATCGTCATGCAAGGTGTCGACGCCAACACCCTGGACCCGGCGTTCCGTAACTCGGTCCCAGAGTTCACCATGAATGCCCATGTCTTCAGCTTCCACACCTGGCGGGACCCGAAGTCGCTAAAGATCGTGCCCGAGTTCGTCCAGGAGTGGAAGCTCGTCGACGAGCGGACCTGGGAGTTCAAGATCCCCAGTGGCGCGAAGTTCCACGACGGGACGCCCGCTGACGCCGAGGCCGTCAAATTCAGCCTGACTCGCCAGGCCAAGCAACAGGTTGGCGGTAAACCGACGATTCAGGGCACGTTCGGACGGCTGACCAGCTTCGACTCCGCGGAGGTCGTGAACGCCACCACGGTCCGGATGAAGACCAAGGACCCGGCCGCGATCGTGCCCGACCTGCTTGCATCGGTCGAGGTCATGCCACCCGGCGTGTACGCGGACGAGTCCGAGGCGAACCTCGCCAAGATCGCCACCCAACCGGTCGGCTCCGGCGCCTACAAGCTGGTCGAGTGGGTCAAGGACGACCGCGTAGTGCTGGA
The DNA here is from genome assembly GCA_035637315.1 of Chloroflexota bacterium. Taxonomy (GTDB): domain Bacteria; phylum Chloroflexota; class UBA6077; order UBA6077; family JACCZL01; genus DASPXK01. The sequence goes on along the minus strand of DASPXK010000222.1, from coordinate 25,495 downwards.
GGCGTTCGATGGGTACTGGGGCCCTAAGCCGAACATCAAGCAGGTCATCGTCAAGCCGGTCCCAGAGCTCTCCACGCGCGTCCTGGCGCTGCAGAACGGCCAGGCCGACGTCATCGTGAACGTCGCCCCCGACCAGGTCCCGATCGTCGAGCGCAGCGAGAAGGGCCGCATCTCGAAGGTCGCGGGTGGGCGCAACATCTTCATCGGGATGCGGTATGACCGTCCGTTTCTGACCGACAAGCGAGTCCGCCAGGCGTTCAACTATGCGTTCAACTTCGACGCGGTCAACCGCGCCCTGCTCAACGGGGCCGGAACGCGCACCAAGACCATCCTCAACCCCCCACACGAGCCGCCCGATGTCAAGCCGTATCCGTACGACCTGGAGAAGGCCAAGTCGCTGCTATCTGAGGCCGGCTGGAAGCCGGGCTCAGACGGCATCCTGAACAAGGATGGACAGAAGTTCTCCGTCACGTTGATGTCCCCGAGCGGCCGCTACATCAAGGACAAGGAGATCGCTCAGGCCGTGCAGCAGGACCTCCAGCGACTGGGCGTCGAAGTGGAGCTGAAAGTCCTGGACTGGTCTGTTTACGCGGGCGACATCCTCAACAAGCGCGACCCTTCCGAGATCTTCCTGCTCGGGCTGGGCGCCCCGTTCACCGGCCAAGAGGAGCTCAACTACATCCATAAAGACTTCTCGCTGAACTCCACTCACTGGGAGAACGACGAGTACCACAAGCTGTTCGACGAGCTGAAAGTCACCCTTGACGACAAGAAGCGCCAGGACCTGATGAACCAGATGTGGGCGATCGCCTACGACGACCCGCCCTGGATCTACGTGTACCACCAGGTCGACTTCTACGGCGTCAGCAAACGCATCGAATGGGAGGCGGCAGCCACCGAGCGGATCCGGATGACCGAGGCGAAGCTAGTCGGATAGCTATCAGCTATCAGCCGTCAGCTATCAGCGGATGCCTGACGGCTGATGGCTGACAGCCGATAGCTGATGGCTACGTACGTCGTCAGACGCCTGTTGCAGTCGGTACTCGTCCTGCTGGGCGTCACGACGCTCGCGTACTTCATCCTGTTCCAGACCGGCGACCCGACGTTCCTGAGCGTCAGCACGGACGCGACCCAGGCCGAGGTAGAGCGCGTCCGCCATCTGCTGGGCTTTGATCGTCCGTGGTACATCCAGTACGGCGAGTTCCTGGGAAAGGCGGTGCAGGGAGACTTTGGGACCTCGCTCCGCCAGGGGCTACCCGTCACCCAGATCGTCCTCGAACGGCTCCCGGCCACCCTGGAGCTGTCCGCGGCCGCGATCCTGATCGCCCTGCTGGTGGCATTCCCAGTCGGGATCATCTCCGCCACCCGTCGAAACAGCGTCTGGGACCAGTCCAGCATGCTTGGCGCCATGGTCGGCCAATCCGCGCCGAACTTCTTCCTCGGGATCATGCTGCTGTTCGTGTTCGGTGGGATGCTCAACTGGTTCCCGATCGGCGGGCGGGGCCAAGGCGGACCCGAGGATGAGCTGCGGCACCTGGTGCTGCCCGCCCTGACCCTGAGCGCGTTCTCGATGGCCCGCAACGCCCGCCTGGTGCGCTCCAGTCTCCTCGAGACGCTCGGCCTCGAGTACGTGACCGTCGCCTGGGCCAAGGGGTTGGCCGAGCGAGCGGTAGTCCTCCGACATGCGCTCCGCAACGCCCTGATTCCGGTGGTGACGGTCGTCGGACTGGAGTTCGGCGCCCTCCTGGGTGGCGCGGTCATCACCGAGACCGTCTTCGCCTGGCCGGGCGTCGGCGCCCTCGTGGTCAAGGCGATTGGCCAGAAGGACTTCCCAGTGGTCGTTGGGTGTGTGACGATGCTGGCGACCGTCTTCGTGACGCTCAACCTGGCGGTGGACCTGCTGTACGGCTACCTCGACCCGCGCGTACGGGCGACGAGGCAGTAGGCAGTGGCGAGTGGGCAGTGGGCAGTGGGCAGTGGGCAGTGGGCAGTGGGCAGTGGGCGGTGGGCGGTGGGCAGTAGGCAGTAGGCAGTAGGCATAGGCAGCGAGTGTAAAGGTGGAACGGACATCCGAGATTGGCAAGGCCGCCAGGCCCGGGCGGGAGGGCCAAGTGATCACAATGCCCACTGCTCACCGCCTATTGCCTACTGCCCACTCGCAAAGGCTGTGGCGCAGCCTGAGAGCTCGACGGCTGGTACTGTTCGGCTTCGCGGTGCTCGGGGTTGTGATCTTCTGGGCGTTGGCCGCACCGCTGATCGCGCCCCACCCGCCGCGGGCGGGAAACGTGATCGACAGCAAGCTGCCGCCAGCCTGGCTGCCCCAGGGCGAGGCCCGCTTCCTGCTCGGCACCGACGAGTTGGGACGCGACATTCTGAGTCGCGTCATCTACGGGGCCCAGATCTCGCTGTTGGTCGGCTTCTCCGCGGTGGCTGTGGCCGGCGCGGTCGGCGTGACGCTGGGTCTGTTCGCCGGATATCGGCGCGGCCGGACCGACGACGTCATCATGCGTTTGGCCGACATCCAGCTGGCAATGCCGCAGATCCTGATGGCTATCGCCTTCCTGGCGGTGCTCGGCCCGGGGCTGCGGAACGTGATCCTGACGCTCGCCATCACCAACTGGGTGACCTACGCCCGTGTCGTCCGTGGCCAGGTGCTCTCGGTTCGCGAGAAGGAGTTCGTCGAGGCCGCCCGCTGCATCGGCGTCAACGATACCGCGATCATGTTCAAGCACATTCTGCCGAACACGCTGGCGGCGATCATAGTCATCGCTAGCTTCGCCGTCGCCCAGACCATCCTCACCGAGGCCGCGCTGTCCTTCCTGGGGCTGAGCGTTGGCCCCGACGTGCCGACCTGGGGCGGCATGGTGGCCGCCGGACGCGACCAGATTATCACCGGCCAGTGGTGGATCTACACCTTCCCGGGCCTGGCCATCATGTTGACGGTGCTGGGCATCAACACCATCGGCGACTGGCTTCGCGACTACCTGGACCCCAGACTGAAGGCGTAGCCAGACTCGTTCCTCATCGTCCCCCAATCGTCACGTCGTCGATCCGGACGCTCGGAGCCGCGACGGCGCCCAGCCCGGGAATCCAGCGGACATCCGAGGCGATCGCTGACAGATTCGCCAGCATCTCGAGCATCGGGGCGGCAATGGTCACACCAGAGACTGGCCCCGCAACCTCGCCGCGCTCGATCCAGCGCCCCGAGGCGCCGACCGAATAATCGCCGCTGACCGGGTTGATGCCACCTACATTGCGAGTCGTGACCACGAGCAAACCGCTCTCAACGCCCGCGATCAACCCATCCGCGGACAGCGGACCGGGCTCCAGCAGCAGGTTACTTGGCCCTACCTCTGGCAAGACCCGGTGAGTTGGGCGAAGGCCGTTGCCGGTCGGGCTGGCGCCGGCCCGCCGCGCCGTGTACGCGCTGTGGAGGAATCCGCCCAAGACGCCCGTCTGGAGCAGCTCGGTCCGCTGGGTAGGGACACCCTCCCCGTCCACCGGTGCCGTGGCGTAGGCGCGCGGCAAGCTGCCGTCGTCGACGAGCGTGATCAGCGGCGAGCTGACGCGTTGGCCTTCACGGCCCACGAGGAACGACCGCCCCTTCAACACGGCCTCGGCCGAGAGCGCCTGGGTCAGGCCGCGCAGCAGCTCGGCGGCTACCTCTGGCTCCATCACAACGCTGGCTCGCTGGGTCGGCATGATGGTTCCCCCGAGAGCGGCGGTGGCTCGCCTGGCAGCTCGACGGCCGGTTTCTTCCGCCTCTAACTCGGTCGGGCCGCGGCCGGCGGTTACGGCATGGCCGCGCTGGGCTTCGCCATCATGGCGTGCAATGACCACCAGGGTGGCGTAGCAACTAGTGGCCTGGTAGCTAGTCGAGATCCCGCGCGAGTTGACGACCGCGTTGGTCCTGATACTGTCGGAATAGCGTGCCAGATCGGTACTGTGGACGCGCGTATCGGCCTGACGGGCTGCCGTCTCCAGCCGACGCAGCAAGTCGACCTTCCACTCCAGCGGATAGGCCGACAGGGCCGAGTCGAAGATGCCCAGCTCCTTTTCATCCAACGGCTGCGCTTGAGGGAGTCCGGCGTGCGAGTCGGGTGTCGCCTCACGCGCCAGGCGGACCGCATGCTCGACCAGCTCCACGCGACCTTCGGGACTTACGTCGGAGGAGTACGCGTAGCCCACTCGCTGGCCAACCAGCGCGCGCAGGCCCACGCCGCGCCCAGCGGCCGACACCACCGACTCTAACTGTCCGTTCACGATCTCGACGGCCGAAGTGGTCTGATCGCTGTAGAAGGCCTCGGCCTCGTCGGCCGTCGCGCGCAGGGCGTGCCTCACGAGTTCCTCACACAGGCCTCGGGGGTCAGGGACCAGGGTCCGTACCTCCCACCAGCAACTCGGCCACGCGCAGCGTCGGCTGCCCGACTCCAACTGGCACCCACTGGCCGAGCTTGCCACAAGTACCCAGGCCAGGGTCGAGCGCAAAGTCGCTACCGATCGCGTCGATTCGGCGAAGGACACTGAACGAGTCTCCGGCCAGCGTCGCGCTACGGATCGGGCTGGCCAACGTCCCGCCCTCGATCAGGTAACCCTCTGTGACGCTAAAGACGAACTGGCCACTGGCCGGATCCACCTGGCCACCCCCAAGGCTCGCCACATAGATCCCGCGCCGCGTGTCCTGTATCAGCTCAGCCGGATCGATGCTGCCAGCCTCGATATAGAGATTCGTCATCCGTGGGATCGGGAGAAACTGAAAGGACTGCCGTCGGCCGTTGCCGGAGGCCGGCAATCCGAGCAATCTGGCCTGCTTGCGGTCGGTCAGATATCCGCTCAGGGTGCCTCGCTCGACGAGCGGGGTTCGCTGGGCTGGCACCCCCTCGTCGTCGATCCTAAACGAGCCGCGGTGATTCGGGACTGTAGCGTCATCCACCAGAGTCACCAGGGAAGAGGCGACCTGTTGGCCCAGCTTGCCGGCGTAAACCGAGCTGTTCTTCTGGACGTGATCGGCCTCCAAGCCATGCCCGACCGCTTCGTGGAACAGAACGCCGCCCCAGCCATTGCCGACGACCACCGGCATCGGCCCGGCCGGGGCCGGCACCGCGTCGAGCATGTGAATGGCGGCCTGGGCCGCCTCGCGCCCAACCTCTTCCGGGACATACCGCTCGAACAGCTCGAGCCCGGCTTGCCCGCCCCGCGCCCGACGCCCAACCTGACGCTGCCCGCCTCGCTCCGCGGTGACGCCGACCACGAGCTGGACCGTACGGCGCTCGTCCTCGGCAAATGTTCCGTCTGAGCCTGCGACCAGGACTCGCTGAACGGCGTCCGCGAACCGCAGCGTGACCTGTCGGACTTCACCCCCGGCCGCCCGCGCCGCGCGGTTGGCCCGAAGAGTCAACTCGACTCGCTCCGACTCAGACGCTGATTCGAACGGGCGTGCGATCCCGCTGGCGGTCAGAGCGGCGATCGTTCCAAGCGCCACCCGTTTGCCAGGCGCCCCCCTGTCGCGCGCGACTCTGCCCGCCACGCGCGCCGCACGCAACAAGCTCGCCTCGTCCCAGCCATCTACGTACGCGTAGCCGGTCACGTCGCCAGCCACCACGCGCACGCCAGCCCCGCGATCGTGGCCGAACTGGACCCGTTCTACGCGGTCATCCTCGAGAACGACTGTCGCGGTCCGCTGGTCCTCGGCGAACAGGTCAGAGAAATCACCCCCTCGCGCCAGCGCCTCAGCGAACACTCCCTCAAGGACTTTTGGGTCGATGTCGGTCAACTCTTCGGCCCAAGCCCGCCTCGGCTGTACCGGTTGGCTGGGTCCCACATCATCCAGCCAACGACGCCGGCATCGGCGGCGCCCCGTTTCTGGGCCACGATCTCCGCCGCGTTGTAGGGCCTGCGTGTCTCCCAGGGGTAGTCATCGAAATACTGGAGCCATGGCCGGAGTACGGCGCCGTGGCCCTCGGTCCGTTCGCGGGCCCGCCGCAGGCTCTCGAAGACCACGTCATAGGGCCTCGAGACGACCTGGGGGTAACCGATCAGCCCCGGCAGGCCAGCTCGATAGGTCGACGGATAGACCATCGGGCAGAGGTAATCGGTGACCTCGGCAAGCGTCTCGAGCTGCTGTCCGATCCCCGAGTCGTCGTCGTTCCATGTCACGACCCCAAACGTATCAACCCCAAGCAGCCCACCGGCCGCCCGAACCTCCGCCCGGGCCCGGCGGAGAAACGTCGTGATCGCCTCCACCCGGCTCGCATCGCTCAGGAACTTCGAGTACACCGCCGAGCCGACAGTCGCGCCGCGGCTCGGGTCGGTAGGGAATCGAACGTAGTCGAACTGGACCTCGTCGAACCCGTTTTCGGCCGCCTCGCGTGCCAGGGCAATGTTGTAGTCCCAGACTTCCTGTCGGGTCGGGTCCGTCCAAGCCAGCCCCTCGCCATCGATCCACAGCTCGCCGGTCCTGGCGTCCTTGATCGCCGCATCCAGCCCGGCCCGGGCACCGTTGCGGGCCAGCTTGTCGTCCTTGAAGACGACGATCCGAGCGATGGTGTAGAGGCCCCGCTGCTTGAGCGAGGCCAGCAGCTCTTGAACGTTTGGGATCGTGGGATCACTGTTCGCTCCGATCCTGTCGGCCAGTGGGACCGAGCTGCGATAGGCGAGGAATCCGCGGTCCCCCTTGATGTCGATGACGAGTGCGTTGACCTCAGTCTTATCGGCCAGCTCGAGCGCGTTTGAGCGCAACCCCCGATCCCCGATCCCATAGTAAGTCAGGTAGAGCGCCTTGACGACGAGTGGCTCGAGGCGAATGGCGAGTGAACGACCCGCGCTCAGGTCCACGTCAGCACGACGGTAGCCAGGCGCCAACACGCGTACCACTCCCGACGGCCGGGCGTTCAGCTCGAACAAGCCATCCCGGGCCGCCTCGACCGAACCGCCCTCGAAGCTCAAGAATGCACTCGGAATCGTCTTGCCGGTCGTCGAGTCAATCACGCTGCCGATCAACCGCGGCGCGAGCTTGACCTCTACGTCCGCCTCGCCGCGGTACGGCACGGCCAGCTCACGGTAGCCGGCCGCCCTGACCCGAATGACGCCGTCCCGTCTGGCCGGACCCGCCTGGAAGCGGCCCGGCTCCAGCGGTTGAACCCGCGCCGGGTCGGCGCTTACCCCGGCGCCCGCGACCAGCTCACCCGTCTCGGCGTCCCGAACCGATACCGAGAACGACCGCGGCGCAAGGGTGATTCGAACGTCGCCAGGCGGCCAGGCCATAACCCGGCCCGGCGCATATCCATCGGCTTCAACCACAAGCGGCTCGGCCAGGCTGGCTCGCTCGAACGCAAACCTGCCATCGGCGTCGGTCATGGTCGCGCTCGGCCCAGATATCACCCGCACGCCCCCGAGGGGCTGCTCGGACGTTCCCTCACGCACCGTCCCGCTCACGCGGACCTTGGGGAGCAACAACGGCCAGGGTGCGATCGACAACAAGATCAGCCCGAGCACTGCCGCGGCCGAGAGTCCGATCGCTGTCCGCCGTGCCCGGCCGGACGCATCCGGGCTCGCGGGGTGGGCTTGCACGCTAACGACGACCTCCAGACGATCCGACTGGCCAGACGGCGGCATCTTCTCGACGAGCGGAAGAGCGCGGGGATTCTAGACCGCCCGTTCGCCCACTAGCAACGAAAACGCGCGGCTCAGTACAATGGCGGCATGCCAGTGGTGACCATCGGCCGCCAGCTCGGAAGCCAGGGCGACGAGATCGGCCGCACTCTGGCTGAGCGGAACACCTTCCGCTACCTCGACCGCCACGTCTTGGTCAATTACGTGCGCGAGTTTGGCGAGATCGAGGCCAACGCGCCCGAGATCGCCGAGACCCGGCCCTCATTCTGGGAGCGACTCAACGAAGAACGCCGCCGCCATGCGATCGTCGTCCGCTGCGGCGTCTATGGATTTGCTCGCGAGAACGACGCCGTCATCGTCGGGCTCGGGGCCAACTTTCTGTTGCGCGGGGTCAGCCATGCCCTGCGCCTGCTGACCGTCGCGCCGATGTCGGTTCGGGTCGAACGGACCATGCAAGCCGGCGCGCCGGAGCAGCCGGGCTCGCCTGACAGCGAGACGGCGGCCGAGTTGATCCGCCGAAGCGATCATGAGCGACACGGCTATATCCGCTATATGCACAACGCCGATTGGCTCGCGGTCCACAATTATGATCTGGCGCTCAACACCGCTAACCTGGAGATCGAGCAGGCCGTCCACTTCGTTACGTTCGCGCTCGAACGAGCCGACGTCACCCCGACCGCGAATTCGCTGCAGATGATCGAGGACCTGGCTCTGGCGAGTCGCGTCGAGGCAGTCCTGATCTCCAATGCCGGCATCTGGATCCATGGGCTCAAGGCAACCGCCGAGCGCGGCGTCATAACCATCTCTGGCGAGGTCATCACCGACGAGGACCGAGAGTACGCCGAGGACGCCGTGCGGGTGGTAGAAGGCGTGCGCGCCGTGAACAACGAGCTCCGCATCCAACCGCCGCCGCTAACCGGAATGTAGAAGCGCGAGCGTGAGCGAGCGGCCGCTCCCTCACGTCGCGGCACGGATCGTCATTGTCCGCCCCTCATAGCGACTGGGGCGTCGTCGGACACGAACGAGCGGTGGATCTCCTTCGTCGCAGCATCGCTCGAGGACGGGTAAGCCACGCCTATCTGTTCAGCGGGCCGCGCCGGATCGGGAAGCGAACGCTAGCCCTCGCGTTCGCCCGAGCGCTCAACTGCGAGCGACTCGCGGCCGGCTCTTCGCCGAAGGTTGATCCGTGTGGCAAGTGCCGTCGCTGCCGGCTCATTGGGGCGGGCAAGCATCCTGAGGTGCGGGTGGTTGGGGTCCAGCCACCCCACCGGCTGATCCGCGTTGCCGACGTCGAGTCGATTCAGGCTGACGCGGCCCTCAAGCCGGCCGACGTCCAGCGCAAGGTGTACGTCATCGAGCAGGCCGAGCTGCTGAATACGGACGCCGCGACACGGCTCCTCAAGACGTTGGAGGAGCCATCCGGGTCGGTTGTCTTCATCCTCACCACGACCGATCCTGAGGCGACCCTGCCCACTATCGCCTCGCGCTGCCAGCAGCTGCGTCTTCGGCCGCTCAGCCGCGCGGAGCTGGCCGGCTATCTGGTCGACGCGCTCGGTCTGGCCCCGGAGCAGGCAGAATTACTGGCCGCCCTCGGCGAGGGCCGCGTGGGCTGGGCACTGCAAGCGGCCAGGGACAACCGGCTGGTCGAGCGCCGAGGTCGTGTGCTCGACGAGCTCCGCGGGCTCTTGGATGCCGATCGGCTGGACCGTCTGCAATACGCCCGCGCGCTAACCGAGCGCTGGGGCGCTCAGCCCGAGTTGGTGCGCGAGACGCTCGAGACGTGGCTGCGCTGGTGGCGCGACCTGCTCCTGCTGCAGGCCGGCCTTTCCGAGCGCATCGTAAACGTGGACCGACGGAGCGAGCTGGAGGGCCAGGCCAGGCGGCTATCCTCAGCCGACGTCTCGGCCGCCACCGAGGGCACCCACAATACGCTGCTCATGCTCGACCAGAACGTCAACCCACGCCTGGCCCTGGACGTCTGCCTCCTCAGCCTACCGCGCCTCGACCGCGCTGCCTGAGACAGCTCAGAGATGATCGCGGGAGTGCGTCTGCCCGAACGGAGCGGTGGAGGCCAGTTGCTCTACGTCGATACGTGCGATCTCCAGATCTCCGCCGGAGAGTGGCTGGTGATCGATGGACCAGATGGCGTCCGCCTGGGACAGGTCGTCATCGCGCCCCATCAGCTCCTCGAGAGCGCCCCGCTCGAACCCGCTGGCATCGTCCTCGGACGTGCTCGGGCGGACGAGCGCCAATCGTCGGCGTTCGAGCGAGCGGGCCAGCGGCTGCTCCAAACGCTCGACCTTCCGGCGTAGGTCTCACCCCAGGCGTGAAGGCCGTACTGAAAAGGCTAGGATCGAGAGGAGCCGGCCGTTCGGCGACCAACCAGGAGTGCGGAGCCGATCAGCACGAACGCCACCAGGCCGGACACGATCCAGGCGAGTCGGAGCGGCGAGATGCTGACTCCGGCTGCGGCCCGAGACAGTGGTGCAAGCGGGCCGGTAGTGAGCGACTCGATAGTCGAATCGGCCAGGTGGTTGGCCCCGATCGCTTGATCCGGCGACGGGACCTCAATCCGCCGCGGGGTGGACTGCGGCGCGGCCCTGATCGCGGGGGCGACGGGCGCTGCGGTCTGGCTGGAGGCAGCCATCGGCACCGCTAGCCGTGCGGCAAGGCCGGACATATCGAGCGAGAACACGACCGCGAAAACCAGGGCCGCCAGGGCAGCGGCTGCCCGCGTCCAGATCACGAGCTGGGGAAGCCGAAGCATCGGCGCGGGCTCACGGAGCACGAAGGAGCGCGGCGGCGCCACCTGTGGCAAGCGATGAACGAGCGCGCGGACTGCGTCCAGATCGGACAGCTCGAAGCTGCAGTGTGCACAGCCTGGAAGATGCCGCTCGACCAACACAGCCTCGTCTGGCTCGACCTGGCGGTCGAGGTATGCCGACAACAGCTCGGTTGGGGCGTGCCCTTGAGGGCGAGTTTCATCCACGATCGCGCCGATTCACTCGAAGGGATTCTGGCCGCCGAGCGTGCCCCGGCCGCATGCCCCACAGCGGTTCCCGGACACGACGGATCAGCACTCGGTTTCCTCCATATGACGCCGGGAGTGGCTGGGAAGTTCCCCGCGCTCGCGAAGGTAGTCACGCAGGCGCGCCCGAGCCCGACTGAGACGAGACTTGACCGTCCCCAGTGCCACCTGGGTCGCGCCGGCGGCCTCCTCGTAGCTGAGGCCCTGGACGTCGCAGAGAAGCACCAGCAACCGCTGCTCGGCCGGCAGCGTCGCGAGTCCGTCCTGGATGGCACGCGCCGTCTCGGTGCTCAGGGCAGTCTGCTCCGGTCCCGGCTTGAGGTCCGAGGGCCCAAAATCGCCATCGGCTCGCTCGCCCAGCTCGTCGAGCGAGCTGGCCGGCCGCCGCTGGCGGCGGCGAACGATGTCGTAGCATGAGTTGACCGTGATCCGCAGCAGCCAGGCTTTGAACGAACCGCCCCGAAACTCTCGAATGGCTCGGAACGCGGAGACGAACGTTTCCTGGGCAGCGTCGGCGGCATCGTCCGGGTTGCCGAGGGTGCGCAGTGCGACGTTGAAGACTGCCGTCTGATACATCAGCACGAGCTGGTTGAAAGCCGCCAGCTCGCCCTGGCGAGCGCCCTCGAGCGCGCGCGCCTCGGCGGCGCTCGGATCGACAGCGTGGGACACGGCCGAACGCCTCACGGGCTTCCGAGTAAGCGCGCCAACTATACGACACCGAATCGGCGGGTAACCACGGCTCGACGGTAGAATTACAGCGATGCGACTCGCCGCTGGGGCTCGAAAACAGACCAGTGCCGCCCTCGGTGCGGCGCCCATTGGACGGGTCGGTGGCTGGGCACGCCTGGCCGTATGGGCGCTGCTCGGCTCGCTGCTGGTCTTTTCTGGCACGCCGCCGGAGCTTCGCGTTCGACAGGTGACGGCACCGTACGCGTTTCGGCTCCTGGACTGGGAGCTTGGGCGCCTCGGCGAGCGGGGCGGGCGACTCGTTTGGGGCCTGATCGAGCCAGCTGGCGGCATAGACTCGCCGGCCCGTGAGGCCGTCGCCCGCTTCTTCCGCGCCCCGCGGCCCATGCGCGAGCCGTTTCGACCAGAAGCCGAGGCGGCCATCGAGCGGGCTCTGACGGCCGACCTCGCGGCGGAGGGCCTCGGCATCCCGATCTCGACAGCGCCAACCAGCGGCATCGTATTCCCCCCAGTGAGCTTCAGCTTCACCGCCCCGCCGCAGGTTCTGATCGTCTCGCCTCGCGACAGGATCGCCGTCAGCCAATCCGAGCTGGTCCGCTCAGACATGACCGTCGGCCAGGCCCAGACGCTCGAGGCGGAGGTGGAGCGCCTGGATGTTGCGTCACTGGTCGTGCCTATCGGTGGGCTGGCAACCTATCCCGCGATCGTGCTGGAGGACCACCGCCCACTCGACGCCATGATCGGCGTCGCACACGAATGGATCCATGGCTACTTCTTCTTTCATCCGCTCGGAAGGGCCTACTGGAGCAGCCAGGCCGCGCGGATGATCAACGAGACGGCCGCCGACATGGCCTCGCGCGAGCTTGGCGAGCGTCTCGCCGACCAGCTCAGACTGGAGGACGCGAGCTACCAGAGGGCCGATCCAGGTCGCCCGGAACAGGTCGGGCGCCAGACCGGGCGCGACTTTCGCTCGCTGATTCGTGCCGCCCGCCTCCGAGTCGACGAGCTGCTGGCGGCCGGCCACGTCGAGGAGGCCGAGGCCTACATGCGGGAGCGGCGAGACGATCTGGCCGCGTCCGGCTACGAGATCCGGAAGCTCAATCAGGCGTATTTCGCCTTCTACGGCAGCTACGGCGACAGCGCTGCCGGCGCCAGTCCGATCCCCGGCCGTCTGCGGCGACTGCGAGACAACAGTTCATCGCTTGGCGAGTTTCTGCGCCGCGTTGCGCGACTGACGAGCGGGGATGATCTCGCCCGCGCGGTTGGCGACGCCTAATCGAGTCGGGCGCAGTTAGTCGCGCGTGCATGCCCTCACCCCCAACCCCCTCTCCCAACCTTGGGAGAGGGGGCCAGGGGCTGAGGGCATGCGAGGACGAGTCGCGAGTAGCCAGATGCGCCTTTCGTGAGGTTGCTTTGAGAGAGTTTCGTGCGACCAGCACGAGCAAGGGACAGGTTTGCTAGCATGCTGGTAGCGCCGAGCTTCCGATGGGCGGCGACGATCGGTGGGCCGCGAGCATTGACGGGTAAGGGGTCGAACGCCGTGCCAACACGAGATGACGCGATCGCGTTGCTCCACGAGCACACCAAGAGCGACCAGCTCCGCAAACACGGGCTGGCGGTCGAGGCGGCGATGCGGGCCTACAGTCGCAAGTACGGTGCCGACGAGGAGACCTGGGCCATGGTCGGTATCCTTCATGACTTCGACTACGAAGCCCATCCGGACGAGCACCCGTACTTTGGTGCGCGCATCCTTCGCGAGGCCGGCTGGCCCGAGGAGATCGTCGAGGGGGTCCTGGCCCATGCCGCCTTTACGGGCGTTGCCCGCGACACTCCACTCAAGAAGACGATCTTCGCCGTCGACGAGCTGACCGGCTTCATCACCGCGTGCGCTCTCGTCTATGGCAAGAGTCTGTCCAACGTCACCCCCGCCCGAGTCCGCAAGAAGCTCAAGGACAAAAGCTTCGCGCGCGGCGTGGTGCGCGAAGAGATCTACACTTCCTTCGAGGAGCTCGATTGGGATCCGGACGAGCACATCCAGTTCGTCGTCGATTCGTTGAAGCCGGTCGCGGCGGAGCTGGGGCTCCAGCCCTGACCGGTTGCGCAAAGAACATTGGTTCTGTTGACACCGATGGCGCGCCCGCATACCCTACTCCAGAAGCCGCGGTCCGGCCGGGACCGTGGCCCAATCTGAGGCAGGCCGTACAGGAGGACGTCATGGCAAGCGCTGACAAGCGCGGCTCCCGCGCGCCGCGCACACTCACCCGGCGCGGGTTTCTCCAGGCAGCGGTTGGAACGACCGGCCTGCTGTTGTTGAGCGCCTGCGGCGGCGCCACTCAAGCGCCAGCTCCTAAACCGACCGAAGCGCCCAAGCCGGCGGCGCCGGTTGCGCCGACGTCGCCACCCAAGCCAGCCGAGGCCGCCAAGCCGGCCGCGCCCGCGGCCACGACAGCGCCCGCCGCCAAGGCACCGGTCAGTCTCAAGGGAGTCAGCCTGTCCGTGCTCCAGTGGTCGAGCTTCATCAAGGACGCCGACCCCTTCTTCCAGAAGCAGATCGAAGACGGCTTCATGAAGGACACCGGCGCCACCGTGACCATCGAGTTCATCGACGCCAACCAGATCCAGCCCAAGACCGCGGCGGCCATACAGAGCGGTTCGGGGCCGGACGTCATCGGCTTCCGCGACAACTGGACCTATCTCTACAAGGACGGCGTCGTCGACGTCTCGGACGTCGCCGAGGAGCTGAAGAAGCAGTGGGGCGACTTCTTCCCAGCCATCGAGGCGTACAGCAAGGTAGATGGCAAGTACTTGACCATGCCGCACGACTTTGGGGGCGGCGTTATCCACTGGCGGAAGTCGTGGTTCAAGGAGGTCGGCTCCGAGGCGTTCCCCAAGACCTACGAGGAATATCACGACGTCGGCAAGAAGCTCAAGGCCAAGGGCCGCCCGTTCGGACAGGCGCTCGGGCACAGCTTTGGCGATCCGCCTGGTTGGTGCTACTCGATGCTCTGGGCGTATGGTGGGCGGGAGGTCGACGAGCAGGGTAAGGTGGCGATCAACTCGCCTGAGACGATCGCCGCGGTCAAGGCGATGCAGACCGCCTGGAAGGACGCCTACGACGAGACGGGCCTGTCCTGGGACGACACCTCCAACAACCGCGCTTTCCTGGCCGAGACGATCTCATCCACCCTGAACGGCGCCAGCATCTGGTGGGCGGCGAAGAACGACAAACAGCCGTTCTTCGACGACATCGGGCTCAACCTGCATCCGGCCGGGCCGAAGGGTATTGCCCTGCTTCCGGGGTTCGACTCGTACTCGGTGATGAAGTACAGCAAGAACATCGACGCCGCCAAGGAGTTCCTGCGCTGGTCGATGAAGCCGGAGGTGTGGGGCCCGTGGTTCCAGCTCCAGCAGAGCTACGTTGGCGGCATCACCCAGAAATTCGATGATGGCATGGGCTGGGACAAGTTCCCGCCGATCGTCCAGGTTTTCCGCGAGATCGGCAAGAACGCCCGCACCGTCGGCTGGCCTGGGCCGCCCAACCAGAAGGCGAGCCTGGCATGGTCCAAGTACATCATCGTGGACATGTTCGCCAAGGGCGCTCAGGGCGACCCGCCCGAGTCCGCCGCCAAGTGGGCCGAGGGCGAGCTGAAGCAGGTCTACGAGATGTAAGGCCAGGGGCCAGGGGCCAGGGTCAGGACGCTCCCGGGTCATCCGGGGGCGTCCCGTATTGGGAGCCGGCTGTGCTATGCTCGCTGGCCCGTCTCCTCAACTGCTGGCCTCCTGGCCTACTGGCCTCCTGGCCTCCTGGCCTACTCCTCAATGACCCAAGTTCAGACCGCCACCATCGGCCGCCTCGGCGCCGCGGCCATCCGAAAGAGGCGCGCACGCGGCGCTCGTGATCTCATCGAGGCGCTGCTCTACCTCGCGCCCTCGTTGCTCCTGTTCGCCGTCTTCGTCTTCATCCCGCTCGCCAGAACGGTCTATCTGAGCCTCTTCTACACCAACCCGGTCGGCAATCCCCGCGGCTTCGCCGGGCTGGACCATTACGTCGAGCTGGCCACCAGCCCGGCCTTTCACCGAAGTCTCCTGACGACCTTCCAATTCGCGCTGTATACGGTCCCAGGCGGGATCGTGATCGCCCTCCTGCTGGCCGTGCTGGCCAATAGGCGGCTTCGCGGGATCAACGTCTTTCGGACGTTCTTCAGCTCGACGATCGCCGTATCGCTCGCGGTCGCGGCGACGATCTGGGCACTGATGCTCAACCCGAGCATCGGACTCTTCAACTACCTGCTCGGATCCATTGGCGTCCGCGGCCCGGCCTGGCTGACCGATCCTTCGTCGGCGCTGGTGTCCGTCTCGCTCGTCACCATCTGGGCCACGCTGGGCTTCAACATGATCGTGCTGCTGGCGGGGCTCCAGAGCATCCCAGAGGAGCTGTATGAGAGCGCCAAGATCGACGGCGCGGCAGGCCTGAAGATCTTTCGTCACATCACCATCCCGATGCTGTCGCCGTCATTGTTCTTCCTGCTAGTGGTCAACATCATCCACGTCTTTCAGGCCTTCACCCAGATCCACGCCCTGACGCGTGGTGGGCCCGTCGACGCCACCAACGTGCTCGTCTACAGCATCTATCTAGACGCCTTCGTCAACTTCCAGTTCGGCTTCGCCAGCGCTCAGGCGCTGGTGCTCTTCACGATCATTCTGGCGCTCACGCTCGTCCAGTTCGGCGTCGTCGAGCGGCGGGTCCACTACCAGTGAGCGCCGTTCAGATGGCCCTGACTCGGCTCGGCGACCGAACGAACTCGCCCGAGCTGGGCCGCCGGCTGGGGCTGTACGCGCTGCTCAGTCTCACGTCGATCGCAGTCGCGTTCCCGCTTCTGATCGCCCTGAGCTATAGCTTCATGGTCGAGCGCGACATCACCTCGTTTCCACCCCCGATTCTGCCGGCCAACGCCACTCTGGCGAACTACCGGGAGGTCTTCGACCGCGCGCTACGGCCGGGCTCGCCGCTGCCAATCTTCCACTACCTGCTCAACAGCTTTGTCGTCTCCACCGCCGTGGTTATCGGCCAGCTGGTAACCGCCAGCCTGGCCGCCTACGCCTTTGCCTTCCTCCCGTTCCCCGGCAAGAGCGTCTTGTTTCTGACCTTCCTGGCCACGTTGATGGTGCCCTGGGAAGCCACGATCATCCCCAACTACCTCACGATTCGCGACCTCCAGTGGGTGGACACCTACCAGGGGCTGGCGGTGCCGTTCATGGCGACCGGGTTCGGAACATTTCTCCTGCGCCAGAGCTTTCTCCAGCTCCCGCGGGATCTGTACGACGCCGCGGTCGTGGACGGCGCCAGCCGATTCCGTTTTCTCTGGCAGATCGTCCTACCGCTCAGCCGGCCGGCGCTCGGGACCCTGGCCGTCTATAGCTTCCTAGCAACCTGGAACCAGTACTTCTGGCCGCTGCTCGTCACCAACCAGCCGATCATGCGAACCGTGCAGGTTGGCATCGTCCAGCTTAGATTCGAAGAGTCCCTGCGTTGGGGGCTGGTCATGGCGGGCGTGGTGATCGTGGTCATCCCGACGATCCTCCTTCTGGTCCTGGGCCAGCGCCAGCTCGTCCGTGGCCTGACCGCCGGGGCGATCAAAGGCTGAGCCAAGCTTGACGTGGGCTCGCGCGAAGCGTTCAATGAGCGCATCGATACATCGACGAGGAGAGAGATCATGGCAACACATCTGATGCCGCGCCGGCGTTTCCTGGCCCTGACGCTGGCCACGATGGCCGTCACCGCTTGCGCGCCAGCCGCCCCGCCGCCCGCGCCAGCCAAGACCGAGCCGGCCGAAGCGGCCAAGCCGGTCGCGCAGCCCCAAGCGACGGCGCCAGCTCAGGCAGCCCCGGCTCAGAAGCCGGCTGCCGGCGGCAAGATCGTCTTCTGGCACGCGATGGGCGGGGCGAACGGCGAGGCCGTTCAGAGAATGGTCGATAACTACAACAAAAGCCAGAGCCAGACCAGCGGCGAGGCGATCTTTCAGGGCACCTACGACGACGCGCTGGCCAAGCTCAAGACGGCGCTGGCCTCGAACAGCGCCCCGGCCCTGATCCAGGTCTATGACATCGGCATGCGCTTCATGGTCGACAGCGGCGAAGTTGTCCCCATGCAGGAGTTCATGGACAAGGAGAAGCTCGACACGTCGGACTTCGAGCAGAACGTGCTCGCGTACTACAAGCTGGACGAGAAGCTGTACGGGATGCCGTTCAATACCAGCTCGTCGATCCTGTACTACAACAAGGACGCCTTCAAGGCCGCCGGCTTGGACCCGAATAAGCCACCCAAGACGTTTGACGAGGTTACCGAGTACGCCAAGAAGCTGACCAAGAAGAGCGGCTCCGAGGTGCAGCAGTACGGTTTCCACCAGGCCATCTACGGCTGGCTGTTCGAGCAGTATCTGGCCGTCAGCGGTGGCCTGTACGTCAACAATGGCAACGGCCGCGATAGCAAGGCGACCAAGGCCGCGTACAACGACGACAAGGGCAAGGCGATCCTCGACTGGTGGAAGGCCGGCGTGGACGGCGGCTATTTCGGCAACTTCGGGCGCAGCACCAACGACAACGCCGCCGCTTTCGACGCGGGCAAGAGCGCGATGTACGTGGAGAGCACGGCCCGCATGCGCGGCCACATCAACGCGAGCCAGGGCAAGTTCGAGCTGGGGACCGGGTTCTACCCGCGCCCGGCCAACGCCCCGGCGGAGGGCGGCAACATCATCGGCGGAGCGAGCGTGTATATCCTCAAGAGCCGCCCGGCCTCCGAGCAGCAGGCGGCCTGGGAATTCGTGAAGTACAGCACCTCGGCGGCCGCCCAGGCGCAGTGGCAGGCCGATACTGGCTATTACCCTGTCCGCAAGGCCGCCTACAACGACCCGGTCTCCAAGGAGTGGGTCGGCAAGTACCCGCAGTTCAACACGGCCGTCGACCAGATCCGGGCGGTGCCGATCAACCGCATCACCCAGGGGGCCGTGTTCGGCGTCTTCCCTCAGGGGCGTCAGCGGATCGAGGCTGCCATCGAGGAGGTCCTGCTCGGCCAGGCGTCCAGCCAAGACGCCCTCAACCGGGCCGCCGACGAGATCAGCGCCGCGATCGACAAATACAACAAGTCGACCGGGTAAGGTCCGACTGTCATCGTGAGCTGTCCGTAGTGCGGGGGCTCGTCCCCCGCTTTGTGCGGCGGGGACAAGCCCCTTAGCTACGGTGGCCTCCAGGGGGCCTCAGGCTGACACTTCTGGAACATCCGCCGCCGGTCTTGGGCGCTCGGGGGCGCCTGCCCGCGCGTTGGCCAGCCGACGAACGGCGATGCGGGCCAATAGTCCCAGAGGTACAAGCCCACCGGCGGCAAGCACGGCCAGGAGCGGATCGGCCGGGTACCGGTAGCGCGGCACGTAGCCAACCAGCAGCGCACTGGGAAAGACCAGCGCGACGATCGTCAGGGCCAGCAAGGCCGTAGGACCTCGTGGGCCCCGAATCAGGCCCCAGCCAAGCCCGAGTAAGGTTAGCAGCGTGAGCGGCGCGGCCCACTGATACGGCTGAAAGATGCGCGTCAGCGCCTCGGCCGTCTGATACTCGCGCTCCTCAACTTCGCTCGGAGGGCTGTACAGATGAGCGATCGACTGTTCAGCCGTCCACGTGTCGCGCAGCTCGCCGTCTTTGCGGGTAGACCAGTGCACTCGGAGCCGCTCGTCTTCGCCGACCAGCAGGCGACGGAACTTGGACAGCGTGCCCCAGAAGAAACGCTGCGGCTGGTCGGTAACGATCTCGAGCGCGACGTCTTGGAGCGCGGCGTTCGCCTCCACCTCGCTGAGCCCGTACTGCTCGCGGACGCGATGCGCGATCGCGCTCGGTCGTGCGTCGCGAGCCATCTGCGTGAGCACGAGTCGACGGATCGCAACGCGGGTTGGGTCGGTATCGTTGGTCGGACTATCCGGACCAGGGATCACGAACCCTTCGTCGTGGCGGATGATTCGGCCGACCAGCGTCTGGCCGACGGCCCCGGCCGATCCGACGCGGCCGGTCGCCAACGCGCCGCGGATGACCCACGGCACGAGCACCAGCGCGAAGCCAGTCAGCACCAGCGCTGCCGGCCGTAACGCTGCTCGCAGGTCACCTTTGTGCACGACGATCGCCAGCGGCGCGACTGCCAGCAGCGCCTGGCCGATCGGACGTGACAGCGCCGCCAACCCCAGAACGAGTCCACCTAGCACGTACAGCCAGGCGCGCTCTCGCTGGAGCGCGGTGACGACGAGCAGCATTCCGATAACCAGCAGCGGGATGAACAGCGGCTCGGCCAGGATGTAATGCTCGTAGATGAGCAGCGGGGCGGAGATCGCCACCAGCACCCCGGCCAGGAAGCCGGCCAGCCGACCAAACATGGCCTTACCGAGCAGGTACGTCGCGACGACCGTACCCAGCCCGAGCAGGTGCTGGACCAGCGCCAGCCCGTCCAGGTCTTCGCCCAGCGCCCAGACGACCCCACCGATGAGAAGGGGATAGAGGGGTGTTCGTCGCAGCGGCAGGTCAAAGCCCTGGCCCCGCGCCAGCTCATACCCGGTCTGGAGGTAGGTCACGCTGTCGTGGCGCACGAAGAGCGGGGCCCGAAACAAGAACATCCCGCGCATGAACGCCGCGACGGCGATCAGCGCCGCAAGCAGCAGCAGATCGCGATGGCGCACCTAGCGCCTCAGGCTCGGGCCGAAGCCAATCAGGAACGCGGCCACCATCATCAGCAGCACGACCAACATGGTAGGGCCCGTGCTCAAGCCTGGTCCCCAGTTCAAGCTCCAGAGCAGATACGCTGCCCCAGCCAGCAGGACCGGAATGCCGATCAAGTTGGAGTAGTCCCACAGCCAGCCGAGCGCGTCGAGGGCGCTCGGGCCGCGACTCGGCTTCTTCCGACCCATCCGCTGTTCAAGCACTCGGCTGACCATAAAAACGGCGAGCGAGCCGACCGCCAGCATGAGCAGCAACTGGAACGCCGCCGCGCCACCCCCAAATAACGGCTGCATCGAACGGGTCCGGACCCTTCCCGTCAGCAACGGCTCACGGCTTCATCGCAGGACCGGGCTTGACCGCACACCAGGAGGGGCCGATAATTGAGGGCTCGTGGCAATTATCGCGGCCGGCCGAAAGATCGCGCCAGGGGCGCTCCTCGGCAAGCTTGCCGTCCTTGGGACAAGCGCGGCCGTCGCCCTGCTCCTGGCCGAGTTGGCGCTGCGGCTGCTCGGGCTCGGCCATCCGTACTACTCCGCAGCCGAAGCTTATCAGCCGAGCCCCAACCCGCGACTGCTCTTCACGCCGCGGGCCGACTTCGACGGCTTCAGCGAGGGCACCTGGGTCCATACGAACTCGCTGGGCCTCCGCGAGCGCGAGCTGCCACTGGACAAGCCGCCCGGGCTCACGCGCTTGCTGTTCCTGGGCGACTCGGTCACGTTTGGACCGGGCGTACGTGACGACGAGCCATTCCCGAGGCTGCTCGAGGCGCGCCTGGCCGGCGCGCGGCCCGGCCGGGTCGAGACGGTCAACGCGGGCGTAGTCGGCTACAACACCACCCAGGAGCTGGCCCGCCTCCAGGACGTCGGGCTGGCCTACCGTCCAGACGTGGTCGTGCTGACCTTTGTCGTAAACGACTTGCTCGACGCGTTTTCGATCTTTGAGCACCAATACGAACCAACCGGCCCGCTGGCCACCGAGAAAGCCTGGCTGCGCCCCAACAGCCATCTGTATCGCTTCGTTCAGGATACGTACTGGCGCGCATCGCTCGACCTCCGACGTCTGCGGACTGGCCAAACCGAGCCGATGCGCCCGCGCGCGCGGTTCGAGGAGCGGCTGGCCGAGATCGCCGAAATCACCGACACCGCGCGCTCCCACGGCGCCGCGTTCTTCCTCGTCCTCTACCCCGACAACCTCGACGATCCGGTCAGCCCGGGGCCGGACGGCCAACAGCTGAGCGTGCGTGACGAGCTGGTTCGCTTCGTTGGACGAACTGGCTATCCTTTCCTGGACCTGACGGGGAGCCTGGGTGACGTCCACGATCCTCGCGCACGCCAATACCGGCTCCGCGAAGACCCGCACCCCAGTCAGGCCGGCCACCAGGTGATCGCCGACGCCCTGGGCGGGCCACTGCGCTCTGTGCTGGCCAGTCTGCCCGGCGGGTAGATCACGACGCTGGAAGACAGGCCCGGTTCCTGGCCCCCGTCCGCGCGCGAGCTGGTGCTGGTTGGCGCCACGTGCGCGGTCCTGCTGATCGGCTTCTACACCTTCGCAACTCAACGCGTCGGGCTTCAGAAGGACGACGCCGGCCAGTACGTTCAGATGGCCCAGTCGGTCGATTACCTGGCGCGCCTGCCGTACAGCTTTCGGGCGCTCTCCCCGCTCCTGGCCGGGGCCTGGCCCGGGGGAACACTCACTGGATTCACGATTCTCACCCTCGTCTCGCTCTGGCTCGCCTGCCTCGCGCTGTACGCCTACCAGCGGACGCTCGGGCTCGTGCCAGCGGCGGCCCTGGCCGGCTCCGCCCTGTTCGCCTTCTCCGGTGGCGCCATCCGGATGCTCACAACCCCGGTCTACGTCGACTCGGCGACGTATCTCGCGGAGGCGACCGCGTTCCTTTGCCTGGCGCTCGGCCGCTACTGGCGATTGCTGGCCAGCGTGGTCGTGGGGGTCCTGAACCGAGAGACCGCGCTGTTTCTCGTCCCACTCTACTTCCTCGCCTCGCCGCCCAGCTCGCGGGGCCATCTTCGGTCCGGACTCATGCTCGCGCTCCCACTGGCCGCGTTCGGCGGCCTGGTCCTGCTCAAGCTGTGGCTGGGCGGCGTGCTCGGTGGCGCGGTTCCCCTGACCACCTTAGCCCCCTATGCACGCACCTTCCGTCAGGACCTGCCGACCCTTCCCGAGCTGTTCGACGTGTACTCCACCTTCGGCGTGCTCTGGCTGCTCGGGCTAAAGAACCTGCCGGGCCCCACCCATATGCAGCGTTGCGCGCTCGTTTTCGCAGCACTAGTCGTGCTGCAGCTGCTAGTCTCACGAGGCGACGAGGGTCGCAACCTCTCTCACCTGTTCGTGATCGTCATCCCCCTGGCAATGCTGGAGCTCCAGCGCCTGCTGGTCTCTCGCGTGCCGGCCGGCGAGGCCGTCGGCGCGCTCTTCGTGCTGGCTTGCGCGGCGAGCATGGTCCACGCCCGCTGGACGATCTTCGAGCCGACCGCGCTGCGGTATTTCCTGGTGGGGGCCGGTACGCTGGTGGCCGTCGCGCTGGTCTCGCTCCGTGTCGCCAACCAGCGAGACACCAAGGCGCCGAGGCGTGCCTAAAGGCAGGAATAGGTCGCGCGCCAGGAGACTTTATCCAGAGCGAATTGGGCCTACCTGGGCATCTCGCGGGCTGCCTTGCCGTTGCGCCCCTGGCCGCGGCAGCGGGGAGTCATGACGTTCCTGGCGTGGCGCAGCACGTCCTGGACCAATGGCGTTGGGGCGCGCGTTTGACGAGCGCCGCCTGAGCAAGCCCGTGACTAGTCACGCGCAACGAAGCCGCGCGAAATTCTTTGCCCTGTCAACACTCTAACCGACCTCCCTGTGAGCCTTTGCGTTCTTCGTTCTCGTGTCGAGCACCGGCTGGGTCATCCTGTGGCAGTATTTCATCATGTTGGGGGTGAGGGTCTTCTTAAGGAGCGCGGCGGACATCGTGACAAAGCTTCTCAGGTCGAACCTAGTAGAGTTCGTGGCGGCCGAGCAGCCGCTAGGTGGGCTGCCCGACCTTGTCGCACTGCCGACACAAGCTCCCGGGCTGCGATGTCCCACCGATGGATAGCTTTAGGTCCGCCCCTGGGCGCGATGCGTACGCCACGATCCGCGGCTTCGTCTATCAAGTCGAGCGCACGATTCTGGTCTGGCTCAATCTACGCGAAGACACGGTCCTCTCCTGTGAGGCCGGAGAGGATATCGACTATGTACGGAGGGCTCTCGGGCTCCCGCCGCAGACAACGGGACAGGATCGTCTGCTGGAACAGATCAAGTATCGACACGACAGGACATTTGTCTCTCCGCTCTCACATCGTGGTCCAGGCCATCGCTAATTACATTCGAGCGCGACGGGCGAACCCAGGGCTGGACGTTCGGTTCCGCTTCTTCACCAATGCTCAGCCCACTACGGAGCGTCAGGCTGAGTTCCCGCCAGGATTAGGCGGCATCAAAGCCTGGAACGCGCTCCGCGAGGGCACCCTAAGGGGCGAGGAAGCGAGCGGCGCGGTGCGCAGCAGGAAACGAGCCCGCCGAAAGCCCGCGAACACGTTGGCGTTCAGCGGCTAGGCCGCCCGAGATGACCACGTCCGCGTCGGCGATCGCCTCCGAGATCGCGCCGCGTTCGTCGCGCAGCGAGGCCTGGACCACGTCGACCTTCACCGCCTGCAATGCCGCGTGCGTCTCGTTGTTCGGATCGAGCAGCATCCCGGCGGCTATGGCCACCCGCCCGGGTCGGCCCCAGTGGCCGGGCTGCCAGCGCGCCAGCTCGCTCATGCGTTGGACCTCCCCCTCTCCCCTCACCCCCCTTCCCCCTGTCCCACGCGGGGGGAGGGGAGCCGCTCCCCTTCTCCCCGCGTGGGGGAAGGGGCCGGGGGATGGGGGACGCCGTCGGCAGTGGACGAGGCATTCTAGCCGAACGCCTCCACACCAACGCCGCCGCGTATACTCAGCCCTGCATGAGCAACACTCACAGCACAGGCCAGGCTCACTCGAGCGGCACCGAGATCGTCAGTATCGGCACCGAGCTGCTGCTCGGCCGGATTCAGGACACCAACAGCTTCTGGCTCGCGGAGCAGATCGCCGACCTTGGCGGCTCGGTCAGCCGGATCACGGTCGTTGGCGATGACCAGGCCACGATCGTCGACGCTGTGGAGTCGGCGACGGGGGATAGCTCTTTATCACTAAGGGGCCGTTACCCAGGGGATTGTCGGCGAGCCTGGCGATCAAACCCAAGAAGCAGGTCGAGACCCCAAATCCCCTGGGTATCGAGCCCGGCACCTTTTGCGGTCTTCGTCTACCTGGTTTAGCCGGGCGCTATCGAACGCGGATCGTGGCCAGGGGGACCTCTTCGCTTCCGCTGGCCGTCCCACCGGTCACGGTCGCCAGCTTTCGGGCCCGCGAGTCGTACAGACCGAGGCTGAGGCGGTACTCGCCGCCGGGCGTGCGGGGTGGGATCGTCAAGATGGACGTCCTGAACACCCAGTGACCAGGCGCCCAGGTGGAGGTCCCGCCGCTGCCGCCACCCAGCGCACGCTCCGACTGATCGACCAGTCGTCCATCGCCGTCTCGCAGGAACGTGATGGCATGCCAGTCGACAGCCGAGGGCTCGACCGCCTCCCACTCGAGCGTCAGGTTCGTGCTGCCTGCGGACCGAAGCTCGGTCTGGTCCAGCGCGACGGATCGCACCCGAAGCTGGCCGGCGAACTCGGCGTCGATCGTCCGGGCGTTTGGAACGAGAGCTCGCAGGGCCGTTCGGGCGGTGTCTAAGTCGGCGTCATTTCGCAGGTACAGGGCCCGATCTTTACGGTTAGAGCGCTCGTTGATCTTGACCACCACAAAGTTATCGTCGGCCCAATCGCGGAACTTCTTCAGCTCGCGCAGGTTGTCACTCAGCAGGAGCATCAGTCGCACGTCGAACTGCTCGGCCTGTGAGACCACGTCGGCGCCCGAGAGTGAGCCCGACCGGATCCGAAAGATCGACGTGTCGACCAGCCTAGGAGGGACCAGCCGCCGATTGAGGAACGCCAGATACGGGTCGTCGACCAGGATATAGTCGGGGGGGCTTGTTAGCGCCTGGATCAAGACGCTCTCCTCCGGGTACGGGGGGTCGGAGCCGGCGTCGCCGACGCTCATCGCCTGACGATCCCGCGCGAAGACTACCGGCAAGGCCCAGACGTAGGCGGCAAGCACGAGCGCGCTCGCCAGGGCGGCCAGACGCCCGGCCAGCGACGAATTCCCGCCCGAGCCGAGTCGCCATGCCCAGGCAAGTCCTGCCCCGGCCAGCACAGCCGAGGGTGGCGGCTGAAGAGCGGCATGCTTGATCCCGAGCGGCGAGTACGCCAGCAGCAAGCCAAAAGTCCCGACCGCCCAGACCGCCAGCGGTAGACCCATCCGCGG
>DASPXK010000221.1:0-11842 GCA_035637315.1 Chloroflexota bacterium | reverse complement strand
CGCCTCAGCCGCCGCGACCAGGGTCGGATGGACTGGCCTGGGATCGACACGCAGCGAGGTCCAATCCGGGATCTCCGGGCAGATGGCCACCGCGCCCGCCGCCGCCAGCGCGCGCCCAAACCGAAACACGCCAGCGTGATGGCGACCCGGCACGGTCATGCCGTGCAGCAGGATCCAGCCAGGGCGGTCCAGCGCCTGGCTGTCCGGGACGAAGAGGAGGGCCGGCTGAAGCCGTCCGTCGACCGGGATCAAGACCTCGCGCTCGACGACCCCGCGCGTCGATGGGCGCAAGAACCGATACACGAATTGGCTGGTCGAAGGTCGCATTCGCCGCCCGGGCTACCTGGTCAGGCGCAAGATCTTGTCGATGTTCGCGGTGTAGATGGCGCCATCCGGGCCGGCCGTGATCCCGAGTCGGCACTCTGGCTGCAGCCGCTCCTGGGAGACGATCTGGTCCAGTTCGGCCCCACCCAGGACCACGCGCCGCAGCTTACCGGTTCGAAACGCACAGAAGAGCAGCGAGCCCTCGTACTCGGGGAACATTGGGCCATCGTAAATCACGAGTCCGGTCATGCCGTTGCGAGAGTCGGCCGCGTCGCCGGAGTCCCAGACTGGGTTCACGAAGCGCGGGTCGACCGAACTGCCCTCGACGATCGGCCAACCGTAGTTGGCGCCCGGCCGCAGCAACTCGATCTCGTCGTGGGATTTGTTTCCGTTCTCGGAGAGGTAGATCTGGCCCGTCCGTGGGTGGACTGTCAGCCCCCAGGGGTTCCGAAGGCCCATGGCGTAGACGCGCGAGCCCGGGACCGGATTGCCGCTCGGGACCGATCCGTCCGGGTTGATCCGAAGGATCTTGCCGACCGGCGAGCCCCAGTCCTGGGCCAGCTCCGGGTGGGCCGTATCGCCGGTCGTCACGTACAGTTTCCCGTCGGAGCCAAAGATGAGCGCGCCACCCTGGTGCGCGTCCATCGCGCCGACCTCGTTGATCGGCAGGTCGTCGAGGATGGGCGTGAAGTCGACCGCCTCGCCCTCCCGCTCCACGAAGCGCACGACCCGGTTGCGCAGCCCGCGCTCCGGGCGACCAGGATCCGCCTCCGAGTAGTACAGGTAGACGTAGTGGTTGCTGGTGAAGGCTGGATCCAGCGCCAGCCCCAGCAGGCCACTCTCGGAAGCCTTCTGGACGGGCAGCGTGGCGACGGGCTGCTCCTGCAGCGAGCTGCCACTGGCCACTCGCACTCGGCCGGCGTTGACCTCGACGAAGAACAGGCGACCATCCGGCGCGAAGGTCAGGGCCGCCGGCAGCTGCAGCCCATCCAGGAACATCTCCGAGCGCACGCCTGAGGCGGGCTCCGCCCGGCTCTGGCGGCGCTCGGTTGTCGGCTTCGCGGGAGCCTCGGCGCGGCCCGGCTGCGGCGGCCGGGTCGCTGACGGCGCACACGCGACGATCAGGAGGGCGCACATGCCGCCAGCGAGCGCGGGCAGTCGAAGCGACGAGGCGGACACGGCGGCGCGATTATAGCGGAAAGGTAGCCCTTATCATTGGCCCGATGCGGTTGTCGTGGGCCATCTCGATCCTCCTATTTCTGGTTGCGCTGGCGATCCGGCTCCCGCATCTGTGGACCATTCCCAGCCTCACCGACGAGGGCGACGAGGTCCTGCTGGGACTGGCGATCGCTAAGGGGCGGCTGCTCCCGCTCACCAATGTCTCCACTTACCTCGGCTCGCTCTACAACTACCTGCTCGCGGCGGTCTTCGTCGTCTTCGGACCGAGCCCGTTCGCGGCGCGGGCGCTGGTCGTGCTGGCGGGCGCGCTGACCGTGCCTGGCACGTATTTCCTGGCGCGCGAGCTTGGCCTGGGCCAGCGCGCCGCGCTCATCGCGGCTGGACTGATCGCCACGTCGGGCGCCCACGTCATGGTCAGTAGCCACGTCGCCTGGGCGCACTCGTTGGCCCCGCTGGCGGCCACACTGGCCTCCTGGCTGCTCGTCCGGGCGGCGCGGCTGGCAAGCGGGCGTCTGCTGGTCGCGGCGGGCCTGGCGTTCGGGCTCACGGTCCAGATCCATACCACTGCCGTCGCGCTGCTGCCTGGCGCGGCGCTGTACGCGGCGATTCGACGCGCCTCCTGGCTGCGCACGGCCTGGCCGTATGCCGCGGGCCTGGCCTTCCTGTTGGCGAACGCCAATCTGATCGCGTTCAACATGATCACCGGCGGTGCGTCGATTGCCGACGCCCAGAACGTGGCGGCCAGCTACACCCGAACTAGGGCCAGGGGGCTGGATCTTTATGTCGAGAACCTGGGGAAGCTCGGCCTCGGGCTGACCCGCATCGCATCCGGTGCCGTCGACATCCGAGACGACGCCGCGGCCTACCTGTTCGACCCGCTCGTCTGGCTGTACGTCATCTTGCTGATGGTCGGCCTCCTCCGCGCGCGCTCGGGGCTGGCCTCGCTCACCTGGTTGGCGATCCTGCCCTACGCGCTCGTTCTCCCGCTCGCCAACGCCAAGTACGAGGTCATCCCGAACGGTCGTTTCCTGGCGCCGCTGCTGCCGCTGTGCGCCTTGGCGATCGCGTTCGGGCTGGACGCGGCACTCGCAAGGCTGCCCAGAGGCCGGCCCGGTTGGCCGAGGTGGGCTCTCTCGCTGGCCGGCATCGCGCTGGTCCTCTGGCCGCTCGTCCCGCTCGCGCGGCGATACGAGCAGATGGCCGACAGCGAGGTGACCAGCACGATGCTCGTCAGCGCGGCGAACGAGGTCGAGTCGCGCATGGCTCCCGACGAGTGGGTAGCGCTCGATCCCGACCTCGACAAGCTCTGGCTGGACGGGGGCGGCGACTATCTCTCAGCTTTCCGATACCTTCTCAGTCTGGGCGGGACCCCCAACACGGAGCTGGAGTTCCGTCGCCAGGCGGAACGGGGCGATCTCAACTCATGCCAACCGAACACCGTCGAGCTACGCCGCGTCGAGCCCGAGCGCTCACCGGGCGCGACCCGCCTGTTCGAGGATGACCCCGCTACTCCGCGCGACGAGACCTTGACTCCCTACTGGCAGATTCGAGCCGTCCAGCGGAGTGACCGCGTGCGCGACGCGCAGCGCGGCCAGGCGGACGAGTGGCGCGAGGTGATCGCCACCTACTCCCCGCCCCTGTTCGCCAGCGCCCGAGCCGTGGACCGATGCGCGCCGGGCCGTCAGATCTAAGCCAGTAGCGAGTGGCGAGTAGCGAGTAGCCTACTTGCCTACTACCTACTACCTACTCGCCAGTTTGCCGACCTCGAACGACCTGGCCGGCAAGTCCCTGATGCGCTGTAGAAGGGCCAGGCGGGACTCGCGAAGGGTCGGATCGTCGACCATCACCAGCACGTCCGTGAAGAAGCGGTCGACCGGTCCGGCGAGCGGCGCCATCGCCCGAACCAGGCGCGCGACGTCGTCCGGACGCAATTCGGCAACGGAAGCGGCGGCTCTATCGTAGGCCTCCAGGAGGGCCAGCTCGGCTGGCTCGACCAGGGCATCCCGACGCAGCTCGAGGCTCTGTCCCTTCGGCACGATCCGGTCAGCCCGCTTGACCCCGGCCACCAACTGCTGAAACGAGTCGCCGTCGAGCACTTGCTCCAACGCCGCGGCGGTGCTCGCCGCCAGGCTCGGGCGGTCGGCCAGCGGCTCGAGGACCGCGTCGACCACCTCGGGCCGCCGACCCTGGTCGATCAGCAGCACCCTGAGGCGCTGCTGCAGGAAGGCCCGCAGGGCCGCCCGCCGCTCCTCTGTGAGCGGCAGCGGCGAGCGCTCGGCCGCCTGGGAAGTGAGCCGTTCGAGTGAGGCTGGGTTGCACCGTTCTATGAGCGTGCCTATCAGACCGAGCGCCACGCGGCGCAACCCGAACGGATCGGAAGAGCCCGTCGGCTCCAGGCCGGCCGCGAAGCCCGCCACAAGCGTGTCGATCCGATCGGTGATGCCGAGCGCTAGAGCAAGCTCGCCGCGCGGGCCGGCGTCGCCGCCGTAGCGCGGCCGGTAATGCTCGGCTATGGCGTCGGCCACCTCCGGCGGTTCACCGCTCCGCAACGCGTACTCGCGGCCCATCTCGCCCTGTAGCTCGGTCAGCTCACGGACCAGGTTCGTAGCCAGATCGGCCTTCGCCAGTCGGGCCGCGCGGGCCAGCAGCTCGCCCGCGATTCCCAGCTCGCCCGCGACCACGGGGCACAGAGCTTCGAGCCGCTCAGTCTTGTCGAGCATCGAGCCCAGCCCCTCGAGGAACGTGAGCCGGGCCAGATCGGGCACATAGTCGGCCAACGGGCGCCGCAGATCGAGCCGATAGAAGAACAGCGCGTCCGCGAAGCGCGCCCGCAGGACCTCCTCGTTGCCGCTCACGATCAGATCGGGCCGCGAGCGCTCACGGCCGTTGGCGACCACGACGAAATGAGGCAACAGCGACCCGTCCGCCGCGCGGATCGGGAAGTAGCGCTGGTGCTTTCTCATGACCGTCACCAGCGCCGCCTGCGGGGCCTGGAGATAGTCCGCTTCGAACCTCCCGAGCAGCGGCTCAGGCCATTCGACCAGATTGGCCACCTCTTCCAAGAGGGCCGGGTCCTCGTCGAGCGTCCCACCAACCTCGGCCGCCAGCTGGCGGCCGCGCTCGAGGATAGCGGTCTGACGCCTCAGGACGTCGAGCATCACGCCGATTTCGCGAAGCCGTTTCGCGTAGCCCGAAGCGTTCGGCACCGCAATCGGCTCTTGCGGGGCTCCACGCGGCGGGAAGGTCAGGCGCCCGGCCGCCACGCCCGCGATGCTGCCTGGAACCACCTCGTCGCCCCAGAGCGCGAGCAGCCAGCGGATCGGGCGCGAGAAGACCACATCCGGCGTTTGCCAGTACATCGGCCGACCGAAGCGCAGGCGTCCGAGCAGCTCCGCGACGCAGCCAGCCAGTGTATCCAGAGGCAGCCGGCTTTCTACCTGCCTGCGCGCGACGACGTAGGTCCGGCCGGCCAGCTCCTGCCGCTCGAGGTCGTCGACGCCGACCCCGGCGCCTCGAGCGAAGCCTTCGGCGGCTCTGGTCGGCCTGCCCTCGGCGTCGTAGGCGGCTGAGACTGGTGGACCCCGGACGATCTCCTCGCGAACGGCCGCCCGCACGCCGACGCTGTGTGCCTCGACGACGAGTCGGCGAGGCGTCCCGGATATCAACACAGGCCCGCTCTCCAGTCCAGCCTCACCGAGCACTTCGGGGACCGCCTCACGGAGCTGATCGATGGCCGAGGTCAGCTCACCCGCTGGTAGCTCCTCGACGCCGACCTCGAGCAGGAAGTCGGCCCTGTCTGTCGGGGCGGGCTTGAAACCCTCACCTGTCGGCGACGGCTGGCCCCTGGCCTCTGGCCCCTTCAACGGGTAGCCAAGCTCCTCCCGCTGGGCTACATACGCCAGCGCAATCCGCCGCGCCAGAGTGCGCATCCGCGCCATGTAGCTGGCCCGCTGTACCACCCCGACTGCGCCCCGCGCGTCGAGCAGGTTGAAGCTGTGGGAGCATTTCATGACCAGCTCGAGGGCCGGCCCGAGCAGGCCGACCTCGATGGTCCGGTTAGCCTCGCGCTCGAACAGCTCGAACTCCGTCCGCAGCGCGTCGACGTCGGCCAGCTCGAAGTTGTATGTGCAGTGCTGGATCTCGGACTGGCGGTACAGCTCGCCGTACGTGACGCGCTCGTTCCATCGGATGTCGACGAAGTCGCGCGCACCCTGGAGGTACATCGCGAGCCGTTCGAGTCCGTAAGTGATCTCGACGGCCGGCGGGACCAGGTCGAGGCCGCCACACTGCTGGAAGTAGGTGAACTGCGTGATCTCCAACCCGTCCAGCCAGACCTCCCAGCCCAGTCCCCAGGCGCCAAGCGACGGAGACTCCCAGTTGTCTTCGACGAAGCGCACCTCGTGGTCGCGATCGCTGACGCCGAGCGCCTCGAGGCTCTTCAGGTAGAGCCCAAGTGGGTCAGGCGGACCAGGCTTCAGGATGACCTGGTACTGAAAGAAGCGCTGGTACCGATTCGGGTTTTCGGCGTAGCGACCGTCGGCCGGGCGGCGTGACGCCTGGGTGTACGCCACCCACCAGGGCTCAGGGCCGAGCACCCGCAGGAACGTGTCAGGCGTGCTCGTGGCCGCACCGACCTCCACGTCGTAGGGCTCGGTTATCAGACAGCCCTCGCCCGCCCAGAACTGGTCCAGCCGCATGATGATCTCTTGAAAGGTCAGCGAGCCCATCGTTCCTCCGCTCATTCGGTGAGTATAATCGAGGCTCCGCCGCTCCCCCCGAGGTGGGCGGGCCGTTGACTCGAGGAGCCAGGTGATCACCGACCAGCCGACGCGCATTCTGATCCTTGGCGGAGGGTTCGCTGGGCTCGAGGCGGCACGCGTCCTTGAACGCCTCATTCCCGACGACGCGCCAGTAGAGATCACCCTGCTCAACCGCGACAACTTCTTCCTGTTTAGCCCGATGCTCCCCGAGGTGGCTGGCAGCAGCATCGATGCCGAGCACATCGTCAGTCCTCAGCGCGCCTTCGTTGGCCGCACCAAGTTCCGCGAATGTGAGGTCGTTTCCATCGACCTGGAGCGGCGGGCCGTTGCCACCGTCCACAGCATCACCAAACATCGACACACCCTGCAGTACGACCACCTCGCGCTCACCCTCGGGTCCGTCACGAACTTCCGCGACACGCCCGGCGTGGAGGACCACGCGCTGACCCTGAAGAGCCTGGCCGACGCCGTCCTCGTCCGCGATCACATCCTGGCCTGTCTCGAGCAGGCGGAGATGGAGACCGACCCGGAGCTTCGGAAGGCGCTGCTGACCTTTGTCGTCGCTGGGGGTGGCTTTTCCGGGGCCGAGCTGATCGCGGAAGTGCTGGACTTCGCCTACGAGGCCTGCCGCTTCTACCCGACCATCAATCGCGAGGACGTCAGGGTCATCCTGATCCACCACGGCGAGCGATTGCTGCCGGAGATCGGCCCAGAACTGGCCGACTACGCCCTGCGTGCCCTGCAGCGACGAGGCGTGGAGATACGTCTCAATACCGGCGTCAGCTCGGCCGATCGCTCATCCGTCACGACTGACGGCGGGGAGCGGATCAAGACCCACAACCTGGTCTGGACAGCAGGCGTGGCGCCCAGCCCAGTGGTCGCGCAGCTCCAGGTTGAGAAGGACCGGCGGGGAGCTATCCTGGTCGACCCGTACCTGCGGGCCAGGGGCAGGAGCAACGTCTGGGCGGCGGGCGATTGCGCCAACGTGACCGACCCGGCAACAGGGCAGCCGTACCCGCCCACCGCCCAGCACGCCCTCAGGCAGGCGCGGACGCTGGCCTACAATCTGGCCGCCACGATTCGCGGCGGCGAGCTCAAGCCGTTCGCTTTCAAGAGTCCGGGCGTGCTGGTGGCGCTGGGCCACCATTCGGCTGCAGCCGAGATCTGGGGGCGTCGCTTCCGAGGCTTTCCGGCCTGGTTCCTTTGGCGGTCCATCTACCTGTCGAAGCTGCCATCGGTGGAGCGCAAGGTCCGCGTCGCGCTCGACTGGACGCTGGACCTGTTCTTCCCCCGCAACATGTGCCAGCTCACCCACCTGGGAATTCGGCCGGCTCTGCGAAGGCTGGCTCAGCACCACCACCGACAGGTCGGCGTCGAGACTCCGGCCCCCTCCGATGGCGCGTTGGTGGTCGTGCCGTCGGCGCCCGATGAGAAACGTCACGGGCCAAGCCCTGGCGAGAGCGGCTGATCGAACCGCGAGACACGGCGGTGGGTCCGTCGACGGACGCCGGCTCACCCTTGCCGCGCGGCGCGGCCCGCCGTTTGTTCCCCTCCCCGGCCGTCATCGCGGCCGACGAGATCTACGCGCAGCTGACGCTGCCGGACGGCCCACCGGAGCGGCCGTACGTCGTCGTCAACATGGTCTCGACGGCCGACGGGAAGACCGCGCTTGGCGGTCGGGCGGCCGGCATTGGCAGCGATCTCGACCGCACGCTGATGCGCCAGATCCGGGCTGCAGCCGACGGCTTGATGGTCGGCGCGGGCACTCTCCGTGCCGAGCGAGTCGATCCACGTGTTCCTGGACCACTGGCCGAGGCGCGAACAAGACGGGGCCATGCGGCCCAGCCGCTGGCTATCACCCTCTCGCGCCGACTAGACCTGGACCCCAGCCATCACTTCCTGCGCGGCGGCCCAGGTGAGGCCATCATCTTCACGAGCGCGCAAGCTCCGCCCGAGCGGGTCGCCGCCCTCGCTCGGTCGGCCACGATCGAGCTTGTCGGTGAGTGTCAAGTCGACATGGCAGCCGCCCTCGCCGTGCTGAGGACGCGCCATCGCGTAGCTCGCCTGGTCGTGGAGGGCGGCCCGACCTTGAATCAGGCCCTGATGGAGCGCGGCGCCGTGGACGAGCTTTTCTGGACGATCGCCCCCAAGCTGGCGGCCGGCAGTGGGCCAGGGCTAACCAGCGGGCCCGGCCCGCTCTCCTCGATCGCAGCCGAGCTCTCACTAGTCTCGCTCTTCGAATGCCGCTCCGAGCTGTTCATCCGCTATCGAGTGATCCGCGGCGGCGCGCCCGCACCATCGGTACCGCGACCGTGAGGGACCGGCGTGACGCTGCCCGCGTCCTCGCTCCCTTACGGTCGCGGTACCGAACGGCGAGTGCTTCATCCGCTATCGAGTAGTCCGGGATAGCGGCTCTTCGTCCTCCTGAGCAGCCGCGAGCCTGACGCAGGAGAATCAGTACCGCGACCGTGAGGGAGCGGGAGCCGGTCAGCCGCTCCCTTACGGTCGCGGTACTGAACGGCGAGTGCCCAGGGTGATGGGTGGCGCTCGGCTGGGAACAAAAGTTGCCTACCCTCGCGTTTAAGTAAATGGGGAGGAACCCAGAGACGCGAACGCTGGTCGGTTCGGAAAGGAAGTGGCCCCGAACGCGGGGGAGAGAGATGCAAGCGCTCGGTCCGTACGACACCAACTTACAGATGTTCATCCAGGAGCCACGCGAGCCCGATCTGCAGCAGCTCACGTTCCTCCGCTGGCTGGCCGAGCATGGCGCGCTCGAGCACGACGTGGCCGGGCCCTCGACCGGCTGCTACGCGCCCCATGCTCCGGGGCAGGTTCCGGAAGAGCTTTCCCTGGCAGCGTGACGCTGGCTCAGACCGCGACCGCCGCAGTCCGCAGCTCGTGCGCGGCGGCGACCATGTTCCTGAGCGCCGCCGTCACCTCCGGATAGTCGCGCGTCTTCAGGCCGCAGTCGGGGTTGACCCACAGCTGATCCCGCTCGAGCACGGTCACTGCGGCGCGCAGGTTGGAGACCATATCGTCGACCGTCGGCACACGTGGCGAATGGATGTCGTACACACCGGGACCGATCTCTTTGTCGTAACGGAAGCGGCGAAACACATCCAGCAGCTCCAGGTCGGAGCGCGAGTTCTCTATCGAGATCACGTCTGCGTCGAGATCGGAGATCGCCTCGATGATGTCGTTGAACTCGCTGTAGCACATGTGGGTGTGAATCTGTGTCTGGTCGTGGACGACGGAGGAGGCGAGGCGAAAGGCGCGGATCGCCCAGTCGAGATACGCCGCCCACTCGCTTCGTCGGAGTGGCAGGCCCTCGCGCAGGGCTGGCTCGTCGATCTGGATGATCCCGATCCCGGCCGCCTCCAGCTCGCCCACCTCCTCGCGCAGCGCCAGAGCCAGCGCACGCGCCGTCTCCGCGCGGGGCTGGTCGTCACGGACGAACGACCAGTTGAGGATCGTCACCGGGCCCGTCAGCATTCCCTTGACCCGCTTCGAGGTCAGCGCCTGGGCATAGGTCGACCAGCGGACCGTCATCGGGCCGGACCGGCGGACATCGCCGAAGATGATCGGCGGGCGCACACACCGTGAGCCGTACGACTGGACCCAGCCTTGCTCGGTGAAGGCGAAACCCTCGAGCTGCTCGCCGAAGTACTCGACCATGTCGCTGCGCTCGAACTCGCCATGCACGAGCACGTCGAGCCCGAGCTCTTCTTGAAGCCGGATCACTTCCTCGATCTGCTGCTCGATGAAGCCCTCGTACTCGGACGGGGTGATGCTGCCCTTCTTGAATTGGGCGCGGGCGCGGCGCACGGCCGCGGTCTGGGGGAAAGAGCCGATCGTGGTCGTGGGCAGGAGCGGCAGTTCGAGTGACGCTCGCTGAGCGGCGCGGCGGGCCGCGAACGGGCTGGCCCGCCGTTCGTCGGCCGCGCACACCATTGCCATCCGCTCGCGGACGGCCGGATTACGGGTCCGCTTCGAGCCGCGGCGAGTCCGGAGCGCGCGTTGGGCCTCTTCGAGAGCGGGCCCGATCGCGGCCCGGCCGTCGTCGAGTCCCCGGCGCAGCGCCGAGACCTCGTCGAGCTTCTGGCGCGCGAACGCCAGCCAGGAGCGCAGCTCCGGATCAAGCGAGGTCTCGCTCTCCTGGGCGAGGTCGTACGGCACGTGCAGCAGCGAGCAGGACGGCCCGACCATCAGCCTCTCCCGCGAGACCTGTCTGGCCAGACGCTCGAGCGTCTCGAGCGAAGCGTCGAGGTCGTTCCGCCAGACATTGCGGCCGTCTACCACGCCGGCCGCCAGCCACTTGTCGGCTGGGAAACCGTGCTGCTCGATCAGAGTCAGGTTGTGGGCACCCCGCACGAGGTCGAGGCCGAGCCCATCGACCGGCAGTCCGGCCAGCGTCTGGTAGGACTCGCCGACATGGCCGAAATAGGTCTGAAGCAACAGTTTCGCGCCGCGCTTGACCGACGGGTCGCCCAGGGCGGTGTAGGCGCGCTGGAGGGCGGTCCACTCGCGAGGGCCACGATCTTGCACGAAGCACGGCTCGTCGAGCTGAATCCAGGTCGCGCCCCTGGTCGCGAGCGACTTCACGATCTCGCGATAGACAGCCAGCAGCGGATCCAGCGACTCGGCGAGCGGATCGAAGCCGTTGCTGCCGTCGTCGTCGCGCACCTTGGCTAGGAGCAGGAGGCTGACCGGCCCGAGCAGGACGGGGCGAGTCGCGATGCCGAGCGCTTGAGCCTCGACAAGCTCGTCCATCGGCTTCGTGCTGCTAAGCCTGAAGCGCTGGCCTGGGTGCAGCTCCGGCACCAGGTAGTGATAGTTGGTGTCGAACCACTTGGTCATTTCCAGGGCGGGCGTATCGCGACGGGTGTCCTGCTCGCCCCGAGCCATGGCAAAGTACAGGTCCAGGTCGACCTCGCCACCCTGCCACCCGTATCGTGGCGGCACGGCGCCGGCCAGCGCGATCGTGTCGAGCACCTGGTCGTAGAGTGAGAAGTCGTTCGAGGGGATCAGGTCGATGCCGGCGTCGCGTTGGGTCACCCAATTGGCTGCGCGGATCGTGGCCGCCGTCTGACGCAGCTCATCGATCCCCAGGGAGCCCTTCCAGTACGCCTCGAGCGCGCTCTTCAGCTCGCGCCGGGGGCCGATGCGCGGGTAGCCGAGGTTGAATGTGGTGGCCATGTATCCCACTCCGCAAGACAAAGCCTCCCTCGTGAGAGGGAGGCGCTCTTCTCAGCCACGGGGACGGCTGAGCCTATCGCTCCCGAAGACCTGAAGCGGACTCCCGCACCAGGACCACGGGCTGGCTGGCACCCGGCGCTCGGGTTGCCGTGACGTCTAACGGGCCAGTTCCCTACGTCACTCCTGATAGTATTCGCTTGTCGCGCTAGCCTATCGCGCAAGGCTCGCCAGTGTCAAGGCCGTGTACTCGTTCGGTACCTCCGTTACACTCCTCCTCTCTCGCGTGATGCTGATTCCAAGCCGTGACGAACTCCAGTGGGGTGAGGTAGCCGAGCGCCTGGTGGGGGCGCACGGTGTTGTAGACGACTTCCCAGGTTCGCAGC
>DASPXK010000220.1:0-5561 GCA_035637315.1 Chloroflexota bacterium | reverse complement strand
TCTACAACTCGTTGCTCAAGTACAAGCCGAACACTACTGAGCTCACGGGCGACCTCGCCACGCGGTGGGACGTGTCCAGCGATGGGCTGACCTACACGTTCTCCTTGCGCCAGGACGTCGAGTGGCAGAAGGGCTTCGGGCACTTCACAGCCAATGACGTCAAAGCCTCTTTCGAGCGGGTCAAGTCGCCTGAGACCAAGTCCCCGTTCGCCGGCAGCGTCTCGATGCTCAAAGAGGTCCAGGTCGTCGACGAGTACACGGCCAAGCTGATCTTGAGCGAACCGTACGCGGCGTTTCCGCACCTGCTGACCAACTACCGCGCCGGTCCCATCGTCAACGTCAAGGCCGTTCAACAGTATGGCAAGGACTACGATTGGAACCCGGTCGGCACAGGCCCATACCAGTTCGAGAGCGGTATCCCGAAGAGCGAGGCCATTATCACGGCCTTCGACAAGCATTTCGGAGGCGCGCCGCCCATCAAGCGCGTCATCACCAGGACTGTTCCGGACCAGAACGCCCAGGTTGTTGGTCTCGAGAACGGCCAGTACGACATGCTCTGGGTCGCTCCAGATGACCCGCTGGTCGTCAAGCGACTGGAGGACAGAGGCTTTGTCCGTACGCTGTTCAGCCGCAACCTGCCGAACGTTCTCCTGATGAATGTCACGGTCAAACCGTTCGACGATCTCAGGGTCCGGCAGGCCATCGCCTATGCCATCGACCGCCAGCCGTACATCGATCTCGCCCTGCCCGGCGCCGCGAAGCCGTGGTACTCGCCCTTGCCCGAGGGCTACTTCGCCGCCACCAGCGATGTTCCACGCTACGCCCACGACGTCGGCAAGGCCAAGGCCCTGTTGGCTGAGGCGGGCTATCCGAGCGGGCTTGACGTGACCATGAACGTGTTTGACACCATGAAGCTAAACAGCGACGTGCTGGCCGAGCAGATGAAGCAGGCGGGCATCAGAATCACTCAGGAGGTCTTGGAC
Source organism: Chloroflexota bacterium (assembly GCA_035637315.1). Lineage (GTDB taxonomy): Bacteria > Chloroflexota > UBA6077 > UBA6077 > JACCZL01 > DASPXK01. The sequence continues at coordinate 4,578 of DASPXK010000220.1, read as the reverse complement.
CAGCCCACCTTCATCGGCCGAGTCGTTCAGGATAAGGGGATCAACTTTGCCGTCCACTGCTGTGTCCGGCAGCCTGATCCCGACATCATCCTGTCCGACATGTTCAGCCCCAAGTATCGCGGTGCGATCTACGTCAGTCACGCCGACCTGGAGTCCGACCTGGCCGTAGCTCGAAGGGAGCTCGACCCGAAGAAGCGCGAGCAGATGTACGTCGAGCTCCAAAAGAAGATCGTGTCCGAGGCGCTGATGATCCCACTCGCCATGGTGAACGACCGCTCGATGCAGGGTAGCTCGCTCAAGGGCATGCCGTCGCTGGAGCCGATCTGGGGCATCGATCTGACAAGGCTCTATGTTCAGTAAGCCGGCGGATATCGGCTGAGCTCCGATGAGGCGCCTCTTTGAGAGGCTGGTCCAGCTCGTCCCGACGACGGTAGGCGCGCTCGTCCTGGTGTTCGCGCTCATGCGGATCGTGCCGGGTGATCCGGCCGCCGCGATGCTGGGGACCAACGCCACGCCACAGTCGGTCGCCGACCTCCGCTCTCAACTGGGCCTTGATCGGCCGCTCTACCAGCAATTCGTCGACTACTTCCTCGGGCTGGCGCAACTCGATCTCGGACGCTCGCTTGCGCTTCGCACTCCGGTCAGCACGCTGCTGTGGCAGGCGCTGGGGCCGACGCTCTTGCTCACGCTCGGGGGCACGCTCGTGAGTGTGGTCGTCGGGGTCCCGCTGGGAATCGTGGCCGCTCTGTGGCGGGGCTCCTGGGCGGACTACGTTGCGAGCGTGGGCGCGCTGCTGGGGATCTCGATTCCCGTGTTCGTCTGGGGCGTGCTGCTCTTGCTGACCTTCAGCCTGCAATGGCCACTCCTGCCCTCCGCGGGCGCTGGGGCCGATCCGTGGGAGGTCGTCCGCGCACTCATCCTGCCCTCGCTTGCCACTGGCTTCTTCCAGGTGGGCCTCGTGGCCCGCATCACCAGGTCGAGCTTGCTGTCGGTCCTGGCGCACGACTACGTCCGAACGGCCCGCGCCAAGGGGCTGGGGCCACAGGCCGTGATCGGCAACCACGCACTGAGGAATGGACTCATCCCGGTCCTCACCGTCATTGGGCTCAACCTTGGCACGCTGTTGGGGGGCGCGGTTGTTGCCGAAACCGTCTTTACTCGGCCAGGGCTGGGCAGGCTGATGCTCGATGCCATCTCCGCGCGTGACTACCCCGTCATCCAGGGGGTAGTCGTCGTCTCGGTCTTGTTTGTCGTGGTCCTCAACCTGCTGGTGGACGTCCTGTACAGCGCCGTGGATCCGCGGGTGCGCGCGTGACCGTCGGCGACGCCGTCGACGTCCCCCTCCCGGCCCGTGTCGCTGCCCCGGTTCGGCCGGCGGCTGATTCGTTCAGCCTGCACGGACGCGTCAGCAGGACGGTGCTCAGAAAACCGCTCATCCTGGCCAGCGCGCTGTTCATCGTCGCCGCGGTCGGCTCGGCCGTCGTCGTCCCGACGTTGCCGCTCGGCGATCCTACCGAACAGTCCGTCGTGCGGCGACTCAAGCCGCCCAGTGCTGAGAACGTCTTGGGAACGGACCGCCTCGGCCGCGACATCCTCAGTCGCGTCATGTGGGGGACGCGGATATCGCTGACCGTGGGCATCGGCGTGGTGGCGATCAGCGCGCTTTTCGGAACGCTGGTCGGCCTGCTGAGCGGCTACTTCGTTGGCGGGCTTGCTGACGTGCTGATGCGGGTGGTCGACGTCTTGCTCGCGTTTCCGCCGCTCATCCTGGCGATGGTGATGGTGACGGTGCTCGGACCGAGCCTTCAGACGGTCGTCGTGGCGATCAGCATCGGCGTGGTCCCGCGCTTCGCTCGAGTTGCCCGCGCCGCGATCCTGGCCATCAGGGAGCGCGAGTACGTGCTGGGCGCCCGCGCGCTGGGCGCCAGCACGCCACGGATCATGCTGCGCCACGTGCTCTTGAACGCCATCGACCCCCTGATCGTGCTGTGCACCCTGCTGGTTCCGGCGGCCATCCTGACCGAGGCGCTGCTCAGCTTCCTGGGCCTCGGTATCGTCGAGCCGACCCCGACGTGGGGCAACATGATCAACAACGGTCGGCTCGTCTTGCGTGAGGCTCCCTGGCTGACGTTCTTCCCAAGCGCGGCGATTGTCCTGACGGTGATCGCCTTCAACCTACTGGGCGACGCGATCCGCGACGCGCTCGACCCGAACACCAAGGACTTCGCGGCCCCCATGCGGGCGACCGGCGGGGCCTGACTGCCTGGCCGGGCCCTCGCGGGAGCGCTCGATTACTGGATGACCTCGGTCGCCTGCAGAAGGACTGACTGAGGCATCGTGAGTCCGAGGGCCTGGGCCGTCTTCAGGTTGACAGCGAAGTCGAACTTCGTGGGCTGCTCCATCGGGAGATCCGCTGGCTTCGCACCCGTGAGGATCTTGTCCACCTGGGTCGCGGAGCGCCGGTACGAGTCGGGGATGTTCGGCCCGTAGGACATCAGGCCACCAGCGTCCACAAACTCCTTTAGTTCCATCATCGCCGGTAGCCGATATTTGAGCGCAAGGTCCGCGACCACTTTCGGCCGGTTCGCGGTCAGGGGATCCCCCGGCGCGATGAGCGCACCCGCCTGCTCCCTGGTCGCGGCCTCGAACGCGGCCTCGAAGTCCTCGGGAACGCGCACCTCCACGCGTTGAACCTCCAGCCCCAGCGTTGGGGCGGCGGCCTCGAGCTCCTTCAAGATCGGCCCATAGGTAGGATTGGGCGGGTTCCAGAAGACCGCCACCCGCGCCAGGCCGGGCACGGTCTTGTTGAGTAGCTCCAGCCGTTTCCCGCTGAGCTGCGAGGAGAGCCCGGTCATTCCGGTGAAGTTGCCGCCCGGCGCGCCAGGCTGGCCACCAGTCCGGTCTCGACCGGATTGGCGGCGAGATACCCGTTGACGATCGGGATCGTGCTGGTGGCTTGCTTGGCAGCCACGCTTGCCGGCGTCCCCGACGCCACGATGAGGTCCACCTGCAAGGCGACCAGCTCGGCCGCGAGCTCCGGCAGCCGATCGTCTCGGTCCCCGGAGAACCGGTACTCGATCAGGATGTTCTGGCCCTCGACGTAGCCGTGCTCGCGCAGCCCCTGGAGAAAGCCGTCGATCATGAATGCTCGGCCCTCGCGCGGACCGACCGCCAGAAAACCTATCCGGGGCACCTTCGCGGCTTGCTGGCCGGGCAGCTGCGGCATCCCGCAGCCGGACAGCAGGCCGATACCGGCCAGGGCCAGGCTGCTCTGCAGGAACTGGCGGCGGCTCTGGCGCTTCATGCGGGTCCCCTCGCGCCCCCACTATGGATCACTGGCCTCGCCCTGTCAACCACGCATGGGGCAACGAGTCACAGCGATAAGCGCGAGCAGACCAGGACCCATTGGCCCTTGGCCCAAATGCCGGTGGCCACCCTCTCTAGCGTCTTCCGACCGTTTCGCTTCGGCATGAGATAATCCGGTCAGAGGAGAGGACCGTGCCAGAGCTTGAACGAGCTCAGCCCATAACCGGGCCGTGCGGCGGTCCTCTCATTGCTGCTACTGGACCGGCCTGAGGTTGGGTCGTGTGACTACTCCTGGCCGCCTCCCGCTACTGCCGACGACGGTAGTCGGCAGCTATCCCCAGCCGGACTGGCTCGTCGACCGCGAGAAGCTGGCCAGACGCCTGCCGCCGCGAGTACGCGCCAAGGACCTGTGGCGGGTGCCCGAGCCGTTCCTGGAGGAAGCCCAGGACGACGCGACGCTGGTCGCCATCCGGGATATGGAGCGGGCCGGCCTCGACGTCGTCACCGACGGCGAGGTCCGCCGCGAGAGCTACTCCAACCGCTTCGCCACTGCGCTGGACGGCGTCGACCTGGACCATCCGGGCCACACCCTGAGCCGCACGGGCCGGCCGGACATCGTGCCGAGGATCGTCGGGCCGATTCGGCGCCGGCACGCGGTGGAAGTGCGCGACGTCCAGTTCCTGCGCGCCAACACCGATCGCACGATCAAGATCACGGTCCCCGGCCCGTTCACCATGAGCCAGCAGGCCGTGGACGACCACTACGGCGACGAGCGGCGCATGGCCCTGGACTTTGCCGTCGCCCTGAACGAGGAGCTCCACGACCTGGTGGCGGCCGGCGCGGACGTAGTCCAGATCGACGAGCCGTACCTCCAGGCGCGCGCCGACAAAGCGCGCGCCTTCGGCGTCGAGGTCATCAACCGCGCGCTCGAGGGCGTGCGCGCCACTACCGCCCTGCACACCTGCTTCGGCTACGGCGCCATTGTGGTGAACAAGAGCGCGAACGCGTACCCGTTCCTGGAGGAGTTAAAGGACACCGCCGCCGACCAGATCTCCATCGAGGCCGCCCAGCCGAAGCTGGACCTGTCCGTGCTCGCGCGGATGGGCGGCAAGACCATGATCGTGGGTGTGATCGACCTCGGCACGGAGGAAGTCGAGACTCCCGAGTTGGTCGCCGAGCGCATTCGCGCGGCGCTGCGGCACATCCCCGTCGAGCGCCTGATCGTTGCGCCCGACTGCGGCATGAAGTACCTCACCCGCCGCTCCGCGCTTG
>DASPXK010000219.1:0-12956 GCA_035637315.1 Chloroflexota bacterium | reverse complement strand
GACGGCGAGCTGCTGCCCGGCGTCTGGATGCAGGCGATCGGGCTGCCCAGCCTCGCCAGCCGAGAGGGGGTCGCGATCGCGATTGCCGGCCCGCCCAGCCGGCTCCAAGGCGCGGCGGGCGCCGAGGCGCGTCGAGCTCTGGTCGAAGCCATCGATGAGGTCGCCGGCCGGTCGTCCGGCCCGCTCGCGAACTGGGAGCACGCTGGCCCGATCGGCCCGGCCGAGCTAGACGCCTTCTTGCGCCAGGCGCTGGTGACGAACCTGAGCTACGTGTCGGATGACGGCTATCCGGCCACCGTGCCGCTCTGGTACGTCTGGGACGGCATAGCCTTCTGGCTAGCGCCGCGACCGGGCTCCGAATGGGCCGAGCACGTTCGCGTCGACCCACGCGTCTCGCTGGCCGTGAGTGAGTCCAGCGTGCCGCTCCGCCGCGTCCTGGTGCGCGGCCGCGTCGAGCAGGTCGAGGATCCGTCCGGGACGAAGTGGCGAGACATCGAACTTCAGCTCGCCGAGCGCTACAGCGCGTTCGACGCTGCGCGCCAGCCGGCCGGCCCGAGCCAGCGCCGCGCCCCGTTGCGGTTGGTGCCGGAACAGCTCATCGCCTGGCGTGGACTCCTCCGCCATCCCGGGAGCGTACCGACGCCTCGTGCTGGCGCCCGCCCCGGAGGCGCGCGCGTCTCGCCCGCCGACCATGGACAGGCGACGAGATGAGAAGAGCGTCGCTCAGCGTCACGCGGGCGTTCACGCTGAACGGTGTCGCCTTGGTCCTCTTCGCGTCGGCGTGCGGATTGCCCGCCTCGCCCGCCCCGACGCCGCGCACGCTGCATTTCATGGCTGGCTACAAGGCCCAGGCGAACCTCCCGTTCGTCGGCGTGTACCTGGCCCAGACCAACGGCTACTTCGCGGCCCAGGGCTTGAACGTCGAGATCACGCATTCCAGCGGCCAGGGCGAGCATCTGAAGCTCCTGCTGCAGGGCAGCGTGGACGTCACCACGGCCGCGAGCGATGCGTTCCTCCAGCGCCGTTCGGAAGGTCTGCCGGTGACGGCCTTTGCGCTGTTGGGGCAGCGCAGCGATCGGGCCTACGCGGTGCTTGAAAGCTCGGACATTCGCTCGCCGCGTGACTGGGAGGGCCATCTGGTGGGTTTCAAGATCCACCCAACCCCAGATTACGTGGCGATGCTGGTTGCCAATGGCGTGGACCGCGGCCGAATCCAGGAAGTGCCGGTCGGCTTCGATCCACGCCTTCTGGCGGCCGGTAAGGTGGACGTCTATCCCGTGTTCGAGTCCAATGAGCCCGACACCCTCCAGCGACTTGGTGTCGCGGTCCGACTGTTCCGCCCGACGGATTACGGCGTGCCGGGTCTCGGGCTGACATATCTCACCCGCCAGGAGCTGGTCGACACGGACGCCAACCTGCTCGAGCGTTTCCTCAAAGCCACCCTGCGCGGGATTGCCTTCGCGCGTGAGGACCCGGAGACGGCGACGGACGTGGTGATGCAGTTCGCGCCCAACGAAGACCGCGCCCACCAGCTGGCCATGCTGCGGGTCGAGCTGGAGATGGCCGAGGGCCCGATCACGCGGACCAACGGCCTCGGCTGGGCTAGCCATGACCAGTGGCAGGCGCTGCACGACTCGCTGCTCGCCTTCGACGGCCTGAAGACACCGCTCGACGTGGACACGGCCTTCACCGATCGGATCCTTCGCGCGGTCTACCGCGACGGGCGGCCGCTCTGGCCATGATCTCGGCGCGAGCCGAGGCGACGTTCGCTGGGCCGGGCGACCGGCCCGCTAGCTCGACGGAATCTGATTCGCTCCCGAGCACGGCTTTGGCCGTCCGGGCCCTGGGGGTTCGACACGACTACCGAGCGCGGGCCGGAACGGTCCAGGCGCTGGGGCGGGTCGACCTGCTCGTCGAGACGGGCGAGCTTGTCGTCGTCCTCGGCCCAAGCGGATGCGGCAAGTCGACGCTGCTTCGGGTCCTGAGCGGCCTGCTCGAGCCAACGGCCGGTCTGGTCGAGCTGGCCGGGCGGCCGCCGGTCGTGGCGCGAAGGCGCCACTCGATCGGCTGGCTCGCGCAGGACGACGGGCTGCTGCCGTGGCGCACGGTACGTGGCAATGCGGCGTTGGCGCTGACGCTCGGTGGGCGCCGTTCGGCTGATGACGACGCCGTGATGGCAGCCCTCGGCAGGGTTGGCCTGGCCGACAGCGCGGATCGCTATCCTCACGAGCTGTCCGGCGGGATGCGTCAGCGGGCGGCGCTCGCGCGCGCCCTGGTGGCCGAACCGGTCTTTCTGTTTCTGGATGAGCCGTTCGCCAACCTCGACGAACTGACCCGCGAACGACTCGGCGATCTGCTGCTGGAGGTGCGCCTGGCCAGTCGGCCAACGACGCTGCTGGTGACCCACAGCGTGACGGAGGCGGTCCGCCTCGGCGACCGCGTGATCGTCCTGTCCCCTCGGCCCGCCAGGGTCCTGGCGGATCTGGCAATCGACCTGGCCCGCCCACGGCGGTACGACCAGCCTGGTTTCGGTGCCTGCGTCCAGCGCCTGAAGTCCGCGCTTGCGACGGTCTTTCCTGGGGAGCCAGGATGACCCGCTTTAGAACTTATCTGGCCCTGGAGCGCTGGCGCTCGACGCTTCCAACAGTGGCCGTGTTGACGGGCGCCCTGCTGGTTTGGGAGGGCGTGGTTCGCGCCAGAGGGGTTGCGAGCTTCCTGCTGCCGGCCCCCAGCGTGGTCGCGGCGCGCTGGCTCGGCGACGCGACCTTCTTTTTGACTGAAGGCGGTGTGACGCTCGCCGAGGCGCTGGCCGGCCTGGCGCTTGGGGGTGGGCTGGCCTTGCTGGCCGGGCTGCTGATGGCGCACTGGCGCTGGCTGGAGCGCGCGCTGCTGCCGATCGCCGTGCTGGCCAAGGTGACGCCGGTGGTGATCGTGGCGCCCCTCTTCGTGCTCTGGTTCGGCTTTGGGCCGCTGCCGCGGGTGCTCATCGCGGCCCTGCTGACCTTCTTTCCAGTGCTGATCGGGACGGTCACCGGCCTGCGGACCGAGCTGCCCGCGGCGCGTGACGTCTTCGCCACCCTGAACGCCACCCCGCTCGAGGAGGCGGTGCTGCTGCGGCTCCCGGCCGCGCTGCCACATTTGTTCGCGGCGGTCAAGGTCTCCTCCACGCTCGCGCTGTTGGGGGCCGTGATCGCGGAATGGGTCGGCGGCGACCGCGGGCTCGGACGGGTGGTGCTGCTGGCCAACGCCAACCTCGACACCAGCACCGCTCTGGCCGGCGTTGCCACCATCGGCGCCATGGGCATCGCCCTGATCGGCGGCTTGACACTGCTCGAGCGCCGCGTGCTCTTCTGGCAGGCCGGCGGGTGACCTGCTGACGGCTGGCGAGCTCGTCAGGCTCAGGTGCTCGTGGTCCCCTCGTGGAGGGCCTGCACGAACATCTTGTTGGTCCAGTACTCGTTGTGCGCCAGAAGCGGGGTGCAGGCATCGGGGTCTGGACGGTTGTCGACCCGCTTCGGATTGGGCGCGGTCGAGTCGTCGTCGTAGTAGTGGAGTGGTCCGCCGATCCAGTCGTTGGGCGACCAGATGTTGATCCAGCGACGGGGACGGTACGCGTAGTCCACGATCATCGGCTGGGCCGCCGCCGCCAGCGCCTCGCGCACCTGGACCTCGGTCGATGTCTGGGTCGTGAAGATGAACGCCGTCTTGTCTAGCGGTGAGCCGAGCGTCAGCAGGAGTTCGGTCCGCGCCACCACGTCTAGCACTGGGTCGTGCACGACCTGGTTGATGAGGTCCTGTTTGATCAGGGTGTTGAGCGTGTCGTAGGCTAGCACCGACCCGAGCGAGTGGCCCACGACGATCACCCGCGCGTACTCGAATTCCTCCGTTTCGGCTCCGGCCGGGCTGACTCGTTTTGCGCCGTAGATCGCGCGGGCGACCGTGAGCGCCGCATCCTTGATGCTGGCCCGCACCTCCCAGAACTTGTTGACCGAGTACGCCGAGACGTAGGCGGCAACATCGCCGAGCGATTGAACGAGGTACGAGCGTGCGGCGGAACAGGTCCAGAGGGCCAGACCCCAGGTCACGACGGTGAATATTCTCCAGGCCATGCCGTTGTACTGGTGCCGCCAGTCGAACCAGTCAAACAGGTCGATGCCGACCCTGCTCCAGGTCATCTCTGCGCTGCTCGGGACGTGCCACAGGAGGTGAAACAGAATCAGGAGCCCGACTGGCAGAGGCACACTCAGGCCGGTCCAGACGAAGACCCAGCAGACTCGGCGGATCGGCTCGCTCAGCCGCCAGGTTTGCCAGATCCTATTCCTGCACAGCGCCTCGGGCGCGAAGCGTTTGTTGCGATACGAGCCCGGCAGCCATGAGCCGACGATGATCGCGGCCGCAGCGATTAGCAGGAGGAGGATGTCGACGGTCAGATCGCCGATGAGGGCATCGCTGGGCCACCCAGTGAAGTACCCAATGGTCACGCGCGCCGCGGCCACGGCGGCGATAGTCGCGTTGATCAACAAGAGCGGCAGGACCACGAGATAGGCACCCACGATCTCGAGGGCGGCACGTCCAGTTGAGAACCGACGAATCTTGCCGAACATCCAGCGATGCCACCTTCCGGCGGTCCCATTTTGAAGGCCGTTCCGGAACGCATCGAAGAGGAAGTTGACCACGTCTGGCGACGAGACCCTGCCCTCCGTCAGTGGGGCCCAGTACGCCTCGTAGACGTGCACCTTACGCTCGCGATCGTCAGCGCCCCTCAGCGTCATCTCGGCTCGGGGGAGCGTTTCCTCTCCGCCCGCGTGCTTTAGCTTCACCACAGTCGCCGTGACCTGGCACTCGTCATTAGTCAGGCACTCCTCGGCCAGGCGCAGAGCCCTCACCACGCCGTCCACCGACTCAAAGGGGACCTGCTGCCCCATTCCGTGGCACACGAGCACGGCAACCTTTCCACCCCCGTCAGGAGCCGCAACCGGCAGTGGTTCCGCTGCCGCTGGGGTGGGAAGAGCGACCTGGGTATATCTCCGCGGGCCAGCGGAAGGGCGTCCGGGCTCCGCCATGCTAGCTGTATTCTCGTCCAACCGGGGGAACCAGCGCTTTCCCCGTCGGAGGGCGGCGTCCCGCAGCCGATTCGGGTACACTGCCGGAGTCCGTATCGGGCGTGCTGTCTGCATGAAAATGGCCAACGTTCCCAGCCATTCTGAGAGCGTGCCTGGGGCAGAGGAGGTGGCTATGGCGGTTGACCGGATTGCGCTGATGGCGCACCTGCTGCGCCGGGCGGGTTTTGGAGCGTCTCGAGATGAGCTCGAGGCGTACGCCGCTCGGCCCTACGAGGCGGTGGTCGATGACCTCGTCCACCCGGAGCGGCTCCCGGAGCTGGAAGATGACGTCCTCGGCCGCTACTACCCGCATTTGGCCGCGAACCGGGATAACAACGCGACCTGGAACGGGCGCTGGTTTTACCGAATGGTCAACACCAGGCGCCCGCTCGAAGAGAAGATGGCGCTCTTCTGGCACCACGTGTTCGCAACCGGCTGGACCAAGAGTGAGCATACCCCGGCCATGGTCCAGCACATCCAGATGCTGCGCCGCAACGGGCTGGCGAACCTTCGGACGCTGCTGCTCGACCTGTCCCGGGACCCGGCCATGATCTACTGGCTGGACAACAACGAGAACCACGCCGGTGAGATCAACGAGAACTACGGCCGCGAGCTACTCGAGTTGTTCTCGATGGGGATCGGCAATTACACCGAGACCGACATCAAGAACGTCGCCCGGGCCTTCACCGGCTGGACGTTCGAGCAGCCGATCCCGCTCTACCCGTACGGCCACTACCCGTCCGCCTTCGTCTACCGAGCCGACGACCACGACGAGAGCGAGAAGACGTTCCTGGGCCAGACCGGGAGCTTCAACGGCGAGGACATCGTCGAGATCATCGTCAAGCAGGAGGCGACCGCCCGCTTCATCTGTCGCCACATCTACAACTTCTTCGTGGCCGATGAACCGCAGGTCCCGGCCTGGAGCGCGACGCCGCCGCGCGACCCCGACGCGGTCGCCACGCTGATGAAATCGTACTTCGACTCGGACGCCGACATTCGGTCGGTCATGCAGACGTTGTTCAACTCGGACTTCTTCAAGGCTGCCCGCTTCACGCGGGTCAAGTGCCCGGCCGAGCTGATCGCCGGCACGCTAAAGCTGTCTGGCGATTATCGGAGCGTGGAGCCTGGCCTGCAGACGCTGGACGCGGCATCCATTGTGATGGGCCAGAAGCTCATGGACCCGCCGACAGTCGAGGGCTGGCATACGGGGAAGGAGTGGATCGACGGCGGTACGCTCACCGAACGGGTCAACTTCGCCGTGAACCTCGTCAAGGATGTGTCCAAGCCCGGGCCGCGGCTGATCGCCGAGCGGCTGAGCGCGGCAGGTCCGCCGATCGGGCCAGCCGAGTTCGTCGATCGCTGCCTCGATCTGGCCGGGCCGCTCGAGGTGTGTCCGGAGACCCGCACGGCGCTGCTGGAGTTTGCCGAGAGCGAGGGTCACCTGACCTTCGGGAGCGAAGCGGAGCGCAACGTGAGCGAGGCTCGGATCGGCCGAATGCTGACCCTGATTGTGGCCTCACGAGAGTACCAGTTCGCCTGAGCAAGGAGGGAGCCCAGCGATGTCACCAAGCGCAAGCGGCAAGGGCAACGGAAAGACAGAGGATCCGGTCCTGGTCGTCATTCAGCTTTCTGGCGGCAACGACTTCATGAACACCCTGGTGCCTTTCACCCAGGGCGTCTACTACGACAGCCGCCCGGTCGTCAGTATCCCTGAAGACAAGGTCCTGCCGATCAACGACACTCTCGGCTTCCATCCATCGGCCGAGCCGATGCGACAGCTGTTTCAAGCAGGCAGCGTGGCAGTGGTCCAGGGTATCGGCTACCAGAACTCGAGTCGCTCGCACTTTCGAGCGATGGATATCTGGCACACTTGCGAGCCGAACAAGATCGCCACTGAAGGCTGGCTGGCGAAGGTGATTCGCGAGCTGGACCCCAAAGGCGAGAACCCGCTAACCGGCGTGAGCTTTGGCCGCGGGCTGCCGCGCGCGATGGCCGCCCCGGGCGTGACGGCCACCTCGGTGGACAACCTGGATAACTACGGCATGATGAACAGCATCCAGGTGGCCGAGGAGCGCGAGCAGGACCTGGATGTCTTCAAGCGCATGTACACGCCGGCCGTGGGGACCGGCCTGGTTATGGACTATCTGTGCGAGACCGGCCAGTGCGTGCTGACCGGCGCCGAGCTGCTCAAGGAAGCGCCCCGCCGCTACACCTCGACCGTTCAGTACGCCGACAACCCGATCGCCAAGGGCCTCCGCGACGTCGTCCGCGTTCACACGGCCGGGCTTGGGACGCGGATCTTCTATACCCAGCACCCCGGCTACGACCACCACGCGCAGGAGATACCCACCCACGCCAAGCTCCTCGGCGAGCTATCCGGCGCGATAACCGACCTAATGCGAGACTTGCGCGAGCACGACGCTGCTGACAACGTGGCCATTTTGGTGTTCACCGAGTTCGGCCGCCGCGTCAAGGACAACGGGAGTGGCACTGACCACGGCTCCGGCGGTGGCGCGCTGATCATTGGCGACACGGTCCAGGGCGGCCTGTACGCCGAGTACCCGCCGTTGGCGCATTCTGAGTGGCTCAACGGCGAAGACTTGCGTCACACGATCGACTTCCGCGGCATCTACGGCACCATGCTCGAGCAGTGGCTGGGCGTCGACCCGGTCCCCATCGTCGGCGGACAGTACGAGCAGGTTCGGCCGTTCAAGTCTGCCGGGGGAGCCTGACATGGCCGTTCAAGAAGCAGTAAGGACTGCGAGGACCGAGAAGACGGCCCGTCCGTATGCGCTGCTGCGAGCCGGGTTCCCCTACTTCACGACGCTCGGTATGCGGCGTGTGACAACCTACTGCATGGACGTCGCGATCGGCGACGAGGGCCGCCTCTTCGTGCTGTGTCGCGACGACGGCATTTACGGCAACAGCATCCGCAAGATGAATTGGGATGACGAAGACCTGGGCACGATCGGCAGCAGCGGCTCAGGCGACGGACAGTTCGTCTGGCCGGTCCAGATCATCCGAGACGCCGCCGAAAACCTCTACGTCTCGGACGAGGGCCTGCATCGCATCTCTGCGTTCCAGCGCGACGGGACGTTCATCGGAAAGTGGGGCGAACACGGGACCGAGCCCGGCCAGCTCAACCGACCGTCCGGCGTCGCCTTCGACGCGGACGAGGACCTCTACGTCGCCGACACCATGAACCACCGCGTCCAGAAATTCGCCAAAGACGGCCGCTTCATCTCGACGTTCGGCAGCTATGGCAGCGACGACGGCGAGTTGAACATGCCTTGGGGGGTCGCGGTCGACGCTGAGGGCGATCTCTACGTGGTGGACTGGCGAAACGACCGCGTCCAGAAGTTCTCCGCGGACGGCCGCTTCATCATGCAGTTCGGCCGCTCTGGCAGTGGGCCGGGTGAGTTCAACCGACCAGCCGGGATCGCCGTCGACGAGCACGGCGACATCTACGTGGCCGACCGCGGCAACAATCGGGTCCAGCTCTTCGACCCCACCGGACGCTATGTCGAGCAGTTCATCGGCGATGCCACCCTGTCGAAGAGCGGGCGCACTTACGTACTGGCCAACCCGAAGGTGCTGCGGGCGCGCGAGATGATCTGCCTGGAGCCCCAGAAGCGGCTTCGCGGCCCAGCCTCGGTCCGGCTGGACAGCCAAGGGCGGATGTACGTCGTCGACTTCGGCTGCCATCGGATCCAGGTCTACAAGAAAGAGGCGTACCCGCTCACGCGGGACGACATCTGGCCAGAACAGAAAGCGCCGTTCCTGCACAACGTCTGACGAGCAGCCACCTCGTAGGGGCGAACCCGCGTGTCCGCCCCAGGCGGGCGCACACGCGGGTGCGCCCCTACGCGAGTCTGGCTTCTGTCTCCCCCGGGGGCTTACCTTGCCGATCATGTTCGGTTTCGCGCGCCAGCGTGAAGAGCTGCTGAGGGGCGAGCTGCGGCGGATCGCGGCCGAGCTGCCAGCCCTCGGCGCGATTCGTGCATATCTGGTCGGCAACCTCGTTAGCGGGCGAGTTGAACCGGACAGCGAGCTGGAGCTCATCCTCGTCCAGGCCACCGACGAGCCGTTCCACCGCCGGGCCGACTTCTGGGTGACCCACCTGCGACCGCGGTTTGGCACCCGTTTCCAGGTGTACACGCCGCGTGAGGTCGAGCAGCTAGGGGCCAGCGACCCGATCCTGCGCGACGCGCGGTGCCTCGGCGAGGTCATCCTTGGCTGACGGCGCGCGCTCGGCGGCCGGCCGGCGGGCGGGCCTCTGGCTCAAACAGGCAGACCACGATCTGGCGGACGCGGAGTTCGTGGCCGCGGCGGGACGCCACGCGCTGGCCTGCTTCCTCTGTCACCAATCGGCCGAGAAGGCCGTCACCGCCTACCTGCTGGCCCGTGGCGCCGAGCACGTCTGGGGCCATGCCCTGGCCGACCTGTGTGAGGATGCGATCGGCTTCGATTCCTCGTTCGAGTTCATCAAATCGGTCGCGGGCCTGTTGGACAAGCATTATCTCGCCGCCCGCTACCCATCCGCCCTGCCGGGCGGGGTGCCGGCCGAGGCGTTCGACAGCCATGACTCCCAGCGCGCCCTGGAGATCGCGCGGGACGTCCATCAGTTCGTCCGTGACCGGGTCGCCGATCTGATTGGCTGAGGGTCGGGCCTGAGTCGACGCTTGACCACAGGCCCTGGGCGTGTGATACAATGCATCACGGGAGGACTTCTGCCGCTCATCACTGATCTCCTTTGGCGACCCGACAGGGTTGCCCATATCGGCCGGCACGCTCTCACGCCAGAGGAGGTCGACGAGGCGGTATTCGAGGATCCGAGCGGCATCTTGATCCGAGTTGGGCCGGCCGAGAGGGATCCTCAGGAAACGCTGTACCGTTACTTTGGCTGCACCGAGGCCGGGCGTCACCTTATGGTGGCGCTTCTATATCTTGGCCACGGCCTCGCGATGCCGTTACTGCCCGCGACATGACGATGAATGAAAGGCGGAGATTCAATGAGCGGAACCCCAAGGCTCGATGAAGTACGGGACACCAAGATGGAGGATCTTGCCGAATACTTCGACAGGACCGACGCGGGCGACCTGCCATGGGAGGAAGCAACCGACCTGGCTATTGTACGCCCAGAGCTCGAGCAGATCTCCGTCCGACTGCCTCGGCAGGACTTGGCCGAGTTGAAGCGGCACGCGTCCCGGGCCGGCGTGGGCTATACCACGCTCATCCGGATGATCTTGCGGCAGCACTTGCAGAATCCGCTGGCCCGCTGAGGCTGGCTCGATGTCACCGCGGTTGGGATACGGGCGCGCTAGGGACAGGCGCTTCCAGCGGTCACTTCGCACCGAGGAGGAATGAGATGGGCCGATTGGATGGAAAGACGGTTGTGGTGACCGGCGGTGGACATGGCATCGGGCGAGCATATTGCCAGCGGTTCGCTCGAGAGGGCGGGAACGTGGTCGTGGCCGACGTCGACGGACCGGCGGCCGACAGAGTGGCTGAAGAGATTCGCGCCACCGCCGGGGAAGCGCTCCCCGTCCAGGTCGACGTGTCGAAGTACGACAGCGTCCAGGCGCTGGCCAGACAGGCGAGCGAAAGCTTTGGCGGCATCGACGGGCTGGTGAACAACGCCGCCATCTTCGCGACCATCCCCATCTCGCGAGTGAGATTCGAGGAGATCCCCGAGCAGGAGTGGGACCGCGTCATGGAGGTAAACGTCAAGGGTGTGTGGCTGTGCTGCCGCGCGATGGTCCCCGAGATGCGCAAGCGTGGGGGTGGGAGCATCGTCAACATCGCGTCCGGAACCGTCTTTCACGGTAACCCCACCCGGCTGCACTACGTCGCATCGAAGGCGGCCGTGGTGGGCATCACGCGGGTGCTCTCGCGCGAGCTGGGGGCGGACAACATCCGGGTCAACGCGATCGCGCCCGGCAATACACTCAGCGAAGAGAATCCCACTCCGGAGATCATCAGGATGCGCGAGGCCGCCGTCGCGGCGCGATCGCTCAAACGTCTGCAGCGACCAGAAGACCTGGTCGGCGCGGTGCTGTTCATGCTCTCCGACGACGCCGCATTCATCACCGGGCAGACCCTCCTCGTGGACGGCGGCAGCACGCTGCACTAGCTGTCGCCTTACCAGTGACGCTGGAGCCAACCAGAGGCGCTGACCGTGCCAACCCTTCACGTCGACGGCTGTCACCTGTACTACGAAAAGTACGGGGCTGGGCCAGCCCTGGTCTTCGCCCACGGCGCCGGAGGCAACCATTTGAGCTGGTGGCAGCAGATCCCGTTCTTTCGCGACCGCTACACGTGCGTCACCTTCGCGCATCGGGGCTTCGGCCCTTCTCGGGACCGACCGGGCGGGCCCGGACCGGACGCGTTCGTGGACGACCTGGCGGCGCTGATCGATCATCTCGGCTTCGACGAGGTTCGCCTGGTGGCCCAGTCGATGGGTGGCTGGACCTGTCTGGGTTATGCGCTTCGGGAGCCGACCCGAGTTCGGGCCCTGGTCATGGCGGCCACGATCGGCAGCCTGGCTCACCCGGAGACCGAGCGGCTCGCCGCGGAGAACCGCGCGGCCAACCCGCGCCAGGCGCTTTTCGCGCAAGGGGTCCACCCGGCTTGCGGCGAGCGGATGACTCGCGAGCAGCCCGCCCTGCACTTCCTGTACACGCAGGTCTCAGCGCTGACAGCCCTGCCAGCCGGTTTCGACCTCACTGCGAAGCTGCACGCCATGCGGACCACGCCGCCGGAGATGCTCGCCACCTTGACGCCGCCGGTCCTGTGCATCACCGGCGAGGAGGACGTCGTCCAGCCGGCGGCCGGGGTCGAGGTCCTGGCCTCCCTCATCCCCAGAGCACGCCTCGTCCGCGTGCCCAACGCCGGCCACTCGGTCTACTGGGAGCGGGCCGAGACGTTCAATCGCCTTGTGGACGAGTTTCTGGCGAGCGGCGATAGCTGACAGCGCACAAAGGCACGGCTGGCTGAGGGCTGGGTCGGCTCCGGTGAACCTGATCCTTGGTGGTGTCTGACCGACATCGTCATGTGGACGCGCGTTTAGATACTAGCCCGCTTTCGTCCCGAGTGCGTACTGCTGTCCTGAGTACTTCCTGTCGTCCTGAGCACTTACTGTCATCCTGAGCACGTACTGTCGTCCTGAGCACTTACTGTCATCCTGAGCGCAGCGAAGGATCTCATGCTTCTCGCCACGGAACTCGGATAGATTCCGCAACATGATGAGACGATCCGTCGCCGACCGCAAGCACGAATTCTGATGCTGCCAGAATTGTCCGCTGTGGAGCATGAGATCCTTTGCTTCGCTCAGAGGCTGTGAACAAATCGTGGCTGGCCTGTCCCGACCCTATCATTCCGAGCGAAGCGAGGAATCCGTGCCCGGGTAGCGGATCCTTCGCTTCGCTCAGGATGACAGTAAGTGCTCAGGATGACAGTAAGTGCTCAGGATGACAAAAAGGGCTCAGGACGACAAAAAGGGCTCCCACGAAAATGAACTTTCATTCGCTCGGGGCGGGCCGAAGGCCCATGAGTCCTCAGGATGACAGGAACGGCTCAGGATGACAATGAAGATTGACGACATTGATAAGGACAAAACTGGCTTAGACGTATGTGCGCGATTGCTCCGATTTGGTGTTTCTAAAGAGCGTGAATGTGTTTCAGAAGTCGAGGATGGACTGTGCGCCCGAGCTACGTCTCCCTAAGGACCACTAGCTCGCCGTTGCCGATCGGGACGAGCACGCTGCTGAAGCCCGGCGTGCGCCGGACCGCCTCTGCCAAAGGCCTGACCTCGTCAGCGTGGGAGGTGGCGTTGTCCACCACGAGCAGGCCGCC
>DASPXK010000218.1:0-1799 GCA_035637315.1 Chloroflexota bacterium | reverse complement strand
TAGGGACTTTTCACCACCGAGTGCACCGAGGACACGGAGACGATAGATCCCTTTAAGCCTCTGCGCCCTCCGCGGTGAGACGGTTTCCCGGGCTGGTTGCGCCCTCTGCGGTGAGACGGTTTCCCGGGCGTCGCGCGAGCTGAGGACCATCCCGCTGAGGTTGGCATCGTCGAGCGTGTTGGTGGCGATCGTCTCGAGGTGCAGCCACGACCCATCGCGCCGACACATCCTCGCCTCGACGGCGGGGCCGACGCTCGGCCAATCGCTGGCCTCCGCCAGTACGGCCATGAAGCGTCCGACGTCGTCCGGGTGCACCATATCAGCCAGGCTGGCCCCGATCAGCTCTCCTGGCCCATAGCCGAACAGCCGCTCGGCCGAGGGATTCTGATAGCTGATCGTGCCATCGGCTGCCACAAGGCTGATCACGTCGGGCGAGGCCTGGACCAGCCCGCGAAAGCGCTCGTCGGCCTCCCGCCGCCGGCCGTCCGCTGCGAGGCGAGCCAGAGCAAGCGCGACATGCTCGCCGAGTCTGCTCAGAGAATCCCTCGCCGCAGCGTCCAACTTCCGCGGGCTCTTCAGCACGACTGCCCCGATCGGCTCGTCCTCGACGACGAGCGGCGTCGCGAAGACCGCCCGGCCCACGAGCTCGAAGCTGAAGGCGCCGATCGGTCCGATCGCCTCGACGTCGGGCAGGTCCAATGCACATCCGCCCTGGAAACTGGACCGGTACCGCTCGGGCAGTTTCTCCACGTCGAGCCAGCCGCCGCTTGCTTCTGAGGCTCGCTGGCCCCTGGCCGCGACCACCGCCAGCCTCTTCCCAGACTCGACCACCACGCTCGCTCGGGCCTGGGGGTGGCCGCGGGCCAGTGCAAGGGCCGCCTCGGCCGCGGTCTCGCCCACCGCCTCGCGAGTCGAGGCCGTCCCGAGAGCACCGCTAGCGCCCGACAGCACCGCCTCGCAATCCGAGGCGCGCTCGTGTCGTGCCAGGAGCCTGGCCAGCAGGGACAGCTGGGCGGCGATGATGACCAGCCCGGCTACCTGGGCGGCGACGGGCATCAGCAGACCGCCGAGCGGTAGATCGCCGGATAGCGCGACGGCGCCGACGAAGCATGCCGTGTATCCCAGTCCGACCGCGATCAGCCCACCGGCGCCGCTGTGAAGGGCCCGCAGCGCGAGGGCCGGATAGAACAGCGGCATGGCGCGGAACGGATCGCCCAAACCCATCCCGACTGCCAGCAGCCCAGCCATTCGAGCGGCGTCTGGAGCGCGGAGAACCGAGCTCGGACGTACCCCTCAACCCACCACCAGCAGAGCCAGGCGAGCCCGACGCCCGCCGACGCCCGAAGCGGCCAGTCCCGCCCAGCCGCGAGCGCGAGCTGTGCGGCGACCACGACCGCGCCGGCCAGCGCGGACAGCAGGCAGATCCAGCGCGCCCGCGCGAGCAGGCCAGGCGGTGGCGCGAAGAATACCGACACTGTGGGGATCCGCAAGGTCACGACTGCCTGGGGGCGTGTGCACACGTAAAACGAAGGCCTGGGGTCGTGAGTGATGGGGCAGTTCGCGACAAGTCGCATGGCCAGCGGCATCAGATCCTGCGCTTCGCTGGCACGAAATGAGCGCGGTTTCATCCACTCGCGGCGGGCCGGAGGCCATGACTCCTGCTTTGAAAAAAACATTCGATGGGCGTGCCTCTGAGTTAGGCGACGAGAGGTTCTACGGTGACGCGGTTGCCGAGGGCTTCGAGGGCACGGATGAGGCGGCGTTCGGTCGCGGTGCGGTTGCGTTGTTGAAAAAAGTTG
>DASPXK010000217.1:0-4574 GCA_035637315.1 Chloroflexota bacterium | reverse complement strand
AGCCAGCACACGCGTCCGCCGACGTGTGCCAGACGCCTGGTCGCCGGGAGCCACTGTCGCGTTGGTTTGCACCTGCAAGCCCTCCGGCTGCGCTCCTCGGCCCCGAGCGTTATGGGTCGTTGTGGTCACGCCTGCCAGTGTCAGCGCGGTCCGTCTCGGAAACGTTACGAACAGCACATCAGTCGCAGGATTCCCGTCGATGCGCACCTCGATCAACCGCTGTCAGCGAAGCGAGCACCATACTCGTCAGCAGCCCAAGCACTTTCCAAGTGCAAGTCTGTGGATGCCATCGAGCGTGGGCTGGCTTCTCGGGGGAGGGTAGCTGCGGCATGTGGGTGGTTGGCCATGTGGGTGGCCCTCTGACTGTGGCTCGTAGGTTGAGAGGGTGATGGTCCTGGTCGGTGCTGGAGTCTGCTGACCTTGCTCTCGTAGAGGAATGGTCGGTATCACCAACTCGGCTGAGCGCCAGAAATGCGACGGCGAAGAGCACCATCGGGCCGTACAATGCCTCTTGCACTCTATATAGTGATAGGTTATACTTCGAGCATGCCCCAGACGCGGGCAGAAGAGCCAGGCGGGTGAGGCAGAGCGCCCACCCCAGGCCCGGGCACTGCGCCCGAGAAAGGACCGCGCTATGGCCACACGCGGGAAGAAGCCAGCCACCGCCCCTGACGATCCGGTGGTCCAGTTCATCCCCATCGACAAGGTCATCCCGCCCTCCGAGAACCGCGACGACCTCGGCGACATGGAGGAACTGACCGCCTCCGTCAAGGCTCGCGGCGTCGCACAGGCGATCCTCGTCCGGCCGAAGGACGACGGCACCTATCAGATCGTCTTCGGCGAGCGGCGCTGGCGCGCCGCCAAGGATGCGGGGCACACTACGATCAAGGCCGAGGTCCGTGAGCTCGACGACCTCGAGGCAGCCCTCGAGCAGCTCGCCGAGAACATGGACCGCAAGGATCTGACCAGCTTGGAGAAGGCCAAGGCCCTGCGGCGAGCGCTCGACGCGGCCAAGGGGCAGGGCGTCCGGCTGGGCCAGCGGGAGTGGGCAGCCAGGCTGGGCAAGTCACAGGCCACAGTTTCGAAGTACCTCACGCTGCTGGCCCTCTACACCGAGATCCCGACCTTCAAAGAAGGCTACGACGCCGGACGGGCGACCGACACCGACGCCGTCCACCTCGGCAAGCTCATCCGCCAGGTCGGCAAGGACGCTGAGCTGATCGAACGAGTCATGACCCGAGGTCGCCAGTTCGGCATCGAAAACGCCGTGAACGCGGAGCTGAAGCTCCACGAGCGCAAGCAGGCCCGCACCAAGGTCATCGCCGAACTGGAAGAGCACGGCGCGGTCCTGGCCCCGGATGACTGGTACAGCACCGGGGCTCGCAAGCTCGCCAATCTGGACGTGGATGCCGAGGCGCACCTTTCCGAACCCTGCCATGCGGTGTGGGTCGACAGCGCAGGCGAGGTCGAGCCGATCTGCATGAACCCCGGGCGTCACGCACCGCAGCCGGCAAGCTCGCCTCTGACCCCATCCCGTGGCGCCCAGGGTGATGCTGGCGACTCGCCCAGCGCCAAGCCGGGAGGGCCGTCTGCGCCGGCGCCGTCCGCCACGCCCGCAGGCGACGGCG
The DNA here is from genome assembly GCA_035637315.1 of Chloroflexota bacterium. Lineage (GTDB taxonomy): Bacteria > Chloroflexota > UBA6077 > UBA6077 > JACCZL01 > DASPXK01. The sequence continues at coordinate 2,946 of DASPXK010000217.1, read as the reverse complement.
ACGACGTCGCCACCCAGGCGGCGCAGCGCCGCCAGCAGGCCGAGGCCGAGCAGCGAGCCCGTGACGAGGCCGAGCGAGCGCGCGAGGAAGCCGCACGCGCCCGGGCCGCCGAGCTGGCGGGCGCCGCGTCCAAGCGCCGCGAGCTGCTCCAGACCTGGCTCACCAGCAGCGGCAGACTGCCCCGGCCGCTGTCCGACCGCTACCTGTTCTGGCAGGTCGTCAACCTGCTCGGTGATCAGACGGCGCACACGGCGGATGTCTGCGGTCTGGTTCAGGTCGAGGTCGGCGACACGGGTTCGGCAGCCGCGCTGCTCGACTACGCCGGGGAGGGGGCCGAACAGCTCCGCCGTGCCGCGCTGGCGCTCATGCTCACCTGGGCCGAGGACCGGCTGCGGACTGAGCAGGACTGGCTGGACCCCTTCATCCAGGACCACTACCGGCTCCTCAGCGACCTCGGCTACCAGCCCACCGAGGTCGAGACGCACGAACTCGCCACAGCCCAGGCCATGGAGTCCCCCGCCACGCCCGGCGAGGACAACACCGAGCAGCACGACAACTGACCCCACCAGACGGCCAGGTGGAGCCTGCCGGGGCCCCAAGCGCGACGGGCTCCACCTGGCCTGGCCACCTTGACCACCGAACCTGACGCGCCATTCGGTCGCCGGAAGGAAGGATCCCGTGCCCGCAAAGCTCGTCGCAGCCCATGCCACATCGGCCGGTCAGAGACACCAGCCGCGCCGTGATTCGGCACGAATCAAACCACCCGCAGCCGCAACCCTCGCAGACGGCCGGCTGCGACCTCGCGGCCGAGCGCTCAACCAATCCCAGTCCGTCGCCGCCTCGACGACCAGCACCTCACCTTCTCGCGGACCGATGCAAGGACTGCTCGTCGCCTTGGAACACGCCTGGGCCGCCATCCGAGAGCACCATGCTGAGATCCCAGAGGTCCTCGTGCTCATCGGCACCGGCAGCGATCGGGGGATGCTGCGCAAGCTCGGCCACTTCGCCGCCAGACGCTGGCGCCTCGCGGATGGCGGCGAGCGGTCAGAGATCCTTGTCGCCGGTGAAGGCCTCGACCGCGGGCCCGACGCGGTCTTCGCGACCTTGCTGCACGAGGCGGCCCACGCACTCGCGTTCGCCAGAGGCATTCGCGACACCTCAAAGGGCGGCCGCTACCACAACCGCCGATTCGCAGCGGTGGCGGCTGAGCTCGGCCTCCAGGTCAGCTTGCTGCGACCGTATGGCCTCGCGGCGACAACGATGGCCCCTGCCACGGGAGCCCTGTACGCCGCCGTGCTGCGCGAGGTGGCCGATGCCCTGGTGCTGTGGCGAGCGGCGGAGCTGCCTCGCGCCCGTCCCAGGATCAGGCATCCCGGGCCTCCGGTTCTGTGCCTGTGCGGGTGCCCCCGGCGGGTCCGCCTGCCCCAGTCGATCCTCAGCGGTCCTCCGGTGGTGTGCGGCGGATGTGGGGAGCCGTTCCTTCCCCAGATCCGAAGGCGGTGACGGGTGGCAGCTAGACTGTCAGTCCAACGACTGCGACTGCTGCGGGACCAGGGGGCGAGCCGCGCTGACCAGAACCTATCTCGGGGTCAGCCGCGCGGCCGAGATTCTGGGCTGCACGCAGGGCTGGCTCTGGCGGCTGCGAAGCGAGGATCCCGACTTTCCGGCGCACGCCGTTGAGATCCACGAGCCCAAGGCTGTCTTCCACGGCTGGACCGAGAGGTCCATGCGGGCGTATCGCACGCGCAGAACCTCACGGCATGGCCAACGCGGATCGGATGCAAGGTCACCACGGCCGTCACCAGAAGTGTTCATCGGAGTCAACCGCGTCGCGGAGCTGCTTGACGTCACCCGCTCTCGGGTCCTTCAGCTGCGCGACAGCGACCCGCGGTTCCCCAGAGCCGAGGTCAGGCTCCTCGAGCGAACGAGGGTCCGCGAGGGCTACAACGAGACCGCTGCACGCGACTACGCAAGCCAGCGGAGCCGAAAACCAGGGCGGCGAGGCAAGACCAGCTCGGCGGTAGGCTAGGCTCCGTGCCGTCCACCAGTACGGAGCTGCAGGAGCCGGATCCCAGATGCCGACCGATCTCGCCAGAGCCATCGTGGCGTTCATCGCCCTTGTCCGTGAGGCGGAAGCGCGCGGGCAGGATCGCAAGCGCTTCCGGGCGGCCGCGGAGGATGTCGCGCTGGTAGTGCTCGAGCAACTCCGCGTCGGCGATCGCGCCACCGTCGGCAAGGTCGTCTACGAGGCCGAACAGGTGACCTGGCCCGAGGCGACGGAGGGCGCTTCCGGCAGTGGAGCCTCCGACCGCCATGGAGCACGAGCGTTGCTCCGTGGTGGCCGGGTTCTCGTCGTGGCGGAGCGCGTCGAGCGCGGCCGCGGCCCCGGTCGAGCGCGAACCACATCCGTCGGTCCCCAACTGGCGCGCCGTCGCGACGCTCAGTCCAACGACCGCGAGGCGTTCGATCTCCGGCTGGCAACCGATGAGGATCGCCTTGCGTTCGCCCACGAGCTCGGCGCCGTGATCGAAGGCTTCGGCCTAGCCGTCGCCGCCGAAGCTGGCCAACTCCGCCGTGCGACCACGGACCTGGTCGCCCTCCTCGTGGGCTGAGATCGCCTACCCCGTATCTGCCGCTAACACTCCGATGGCATGGCATCCCACGCTCCCCTGCGACAAACGGAATCCTTACCGACGGGCCAATTCACGGTTGGTCAGCCGAGCGTCAAGTGCCTGGTAACGAGCTGCGGATGAGCTGGAAACTCGTCGAAGTCTATGGATGAGCCGGGCATGAGAGCGCGACGTACTTTTCACCCTGACCATTGAAGGACGCCGACGCACCACCGCCAGCGAGTGTGGATCGCCGCATCGACAACGGCAACTACACACGCGAAACGAGGAGCGAACCCATGTCGAACAATGACGCTGAAGCGATCCTGGACCAGGT
>DASPXK010000216.1:0-8246 GCA_035637315.1 Chloroflexota bacterium | reverse complement strand
AGGAGGACAGCTGTTGAGCCAACCAGGCCGAGGGCAGGCCCACGTGCGCCGGGCGTTGGCTTCAACATGCAGCTACCCCCTACTCAGTTAGTGCATGAACAAGGCTGCGCCCATGGCTAACGCACGGAGGAACGCGCGAGGACTCGAGCTGGCCTCCGACGCCAAAGTCCGAGGGCTACCGCGCCGCCACGGCTTCGCGAACCCGCGTCGGCCCGGCGCCAAGCGCCTCGGCGAAGGCCTCGAGCGCTCGCTCGACATCCGCCCGCTCGATCCCGTAGTGGGTTACGAGCCGAATGATTGGGCTGCCGTCCCTGGCCGCCCCGCACAGTACGCCACGCTCACGCAGGCGAGCGGACAGCTCGGCCGCGCTGGGAGCCGGGGGGCTCAGGCGAATGAAGAAGATGTTGGTCTGGACAACCTCACGGTCGATCGCCACGCCCGGCAGGCGGCGCAGGCCATCAGCCAGGCGGCGCGCATTGTCGTGGTCTTCGACCAGTCGATCGGCCGTTTGGTTCAGGGCGTACAGACCACCCGCGGCGATCACACCCGCCTGGCGCATCGCGCCGCCAACCACCTTGCGCGCGCGAGAGGCCCGCTCGATGAACTCGCGTGAGCCGACCACCAGCGAGCCGACCGGCGCCGCCAGGCCTTTGGAGACACAGAACATCACCGAGTCCACGTGTCGAGCGATCTCGTCGGCCGGCACGCCGAGCGCCGTGGCGGCATTGAAGATGCGCGCCCCGTCCATGTGGACCGGGATGCCGCGTGAGTGGGCCAGGGCCGAGATGGCGGCCAACTCCTCGAGCGGCATGACCCAGCCGTTACAGGGCTGCTCGACCCAGATGAGCGCCGTCCGGGGATAGTGCGGGTCGTCCGGACGGATGCCGCGCTCGATGGCCGCCAGATCCAGACTGGCGCCCTTCTGGGCGATGGTGCGAAGCTGCACGCCGGCGACGCGGGCGGAGTTGGCGGCCTCGGAATTGAAGGTGTGGGCGGACTGGCCGCAGATCACCTCCTCGCCAGCCCGGCACCAGGCCATGTGGGCGACGAGGTTACCCATCGTGCCGCTGGCGACGTAGAGAGCGGCCTCCTTTCCGAGCGCCTCGGCCGCCCGCTCCTGCAGCGCGTTGACCGTGGGGTCCTCTCCGTAGACGTCGTCGCCCAGCTCGGCTTCATGCATGAAGCGCCGCATCTCCGGCGAGGGCAGGGTAACCGTATCGCTCCGCAGGTCGATCGTGCGCATGCTACCTCCCAGGTCACCCCAACCGGCGTCGGGGCGGCCGCGTACCCCGGGCAGTGTAAGGCTGCCGTCTCCCCAGGCGCAAAGGCCCCTCACGCCAGCCCGGGTAGCCGTCAAAGTAGCCCTCACCCCCTTCCCCTCTCCCAAGCTTGGGAGAGGGGGAAGGGGGTGAGGGCGGACGCGCACCTCAGGGGAGACCCTGCGTTGAACGTTCAACGTTCGAACGCGTATCCTGACGCGCGTGTCACCGGATCCGGAGGCGCTGATCATCGCCGGACTGGGCGTGGCGCTGCTGGCCGTCTCCTTGCTGGGGCCGCTGCTGCTCGGCCTGCCGGGCTGGTCGCGGTTGGGCGCCGTACTCGGGCTGGTCCTGCTGTGCTACGGGGCGGCGGGCCTCCGCCGGCCAGCTGAGCCCGATGAACGGGAGAGCCCGCAAGGAGGCTCTCAGCAAGCCAACCGATAGCCCCGCCCGCGCACGGTGAGGATGTACCGAGGCCGAGCGTGGTCTGGCTCGACTTTGTGCCGCAAGTCGGAGATGTAGCTGTCGATCGTATTCGGGCTGGCGCCCATCCTGGTTCCCCAGACAGCCATCTCCAGCTCCCCGCGGCTGCGTGGCTCACCGCCCGCGTGGACCAGGTCCAGCAAGAGCCGAAACTCGGTCCGCGTCAGCCGCACGGACACCCGGCCGCGAATGGTGACCGACTGCTGGGCCAGGTCCAGCACGAGCTCTCCGATACGCACCCGGCTCCCGTCCTCGCGAATGGTGACCCGGCGCGCCCGCCTGGCCAGGGCATCGATCCTGGCTAACAGCTCAGACGGGTCGAACGGCTTGCCGATGTAGTCATCGGCGCCGATCCGCAGGCCCTGGACACGGTCGGGTAAGGCGCTCTTTGCCGACAGCATGACGACCGGGACATTGGAGACGCGGCGGATGCGCCGGCAGAGCTGGAAGCCGTCACCGTCGGGCATTACCACGTCGAGCGTGACCAGGTCGTAGCCGCCGCGAAGAGCCTGCTCGGCCTGCCCGACCCCTTCAGCCTCGTCAACAATGTGGCCGCCGACCTCCTCCAGAACAAAGCGCAGCATCTTGCGAGCGGCGACGTCGTCGTCCACCACGAGGATGCGCACTGCGGTCACCTCGAATCTGGGGGAAACGCCAGAGTCGGCCCAGGACGAACCAGATTATATGCGAGATTCGCCAGGAATTGGGCGATCCGCGCTCAATCGGGCCATTTCGGGCCTTTCCGAGCCGTAAGGTGTGCGCACGGACAAGTTTTTTCGGGGAGGCACCGATCATGGAATGGACCCGTAAGCTGTATTGGCGCGCCATCGGCCTCGGACTCACCCTGCTCGCGCTGACTGCGGTGGTTGCGAGCGCGGACGACAGCTGGTAAGCCGCTAAGCCACGCCCGAGGGAGGGCTGCTCCCAACCTGCAGACTCGAGGCGGCGGGGGGCGCGCGCGGGCAACGTTGCTCGCATGTCGACCCGATATTACAATGATCTCGCTAACGTGTCTCGAGTCATCGGGTGGAATGAATGCTCGCCCTCCCTCGGGCGGCCCAGCTATTCTGGCTTCTTGTCCTCGCAGGTAGCGCCTTTGTCGCGCTAAAGGTATTTTCCGACGCGCGGGCGCAGCCCTTCGATTGGGCCTCGGCCGCGCTTTTCGCGTTTTTCGGGACGGTCGCCGGCTCATTCCCGATCCAGCTGCCACAGGCGCGTTACCGACAGGGCGAGACGACCTCCGTCGCGATGGCCGTCAACGTGGCGGCCACCATTGCGTTGCCGGTCCCGGCCGCCATCGCGGTTGTCGTCATCGAGCGGCTGGCGTATCCGCTGTTGGTCGGCAGCAGCGCCTGGTACAAGCGGGCATTCAATCTGGGCCAGAGCCTCCTGTCCGTCGCGGCCGCGGGCACCATCTGGCACACCTTTGGGGGTCCATCCGGAACCGTCGAATCGCCGGCCAGCGTTGGGTGGCTGCTGGTTGCGCTGGGGGCCTACTTCTCGATCAACTCCGGATCGGTCGCCGTTATCGTGGCCCTGGTGGAGCGTGCGCCGGTCCAGTACGTCTGGCTGCGGGGCCACCGGCGGCTGCTCCCGTCCTACCTGGCGCTCATGTCGACCGGCGTGCTCGGCGGAATCCTGTGGTCCACTTATCAGCCCAGCGTCATCCTGGTGCTCATCCCGCTGATCGCGATCTACTACTCGTTCAAACGCACGGTCGAGTTGGAGGAGCAGACGATTGCTGCCCTGTTCGACCTGGCCGACATGATGGACAAGCGCGACTACTACACCCATCGGCACTCGCTGCGGGTCGGCGAGTACGCCGAGCGGCTGGCGACGTTTCTGGGTCTGTCGGCCGACGAGTCGCAGCTGCTGTACATCTCCGGTCGCTTGCACGACATCGGCAAGTGCGCAGTAGACAATGAGGTGCTGCTCAAGCCAGGCCCGCTGACGGAAGACGAGCGGGCCCACATCATGGAGCACGCCCGAGTCGGCGGCGACATGCTGGCGCACTTCAACATGTTCAAGGTCGTCGCCGCGTACGTGCGCGGGCACCACGAACGGTGGGATGGGACCGGTTACCCGGAGGGCTTGGCCGGGGGGACGATCCCCTCTGGTGCGCGCCTCCTCGCCGTCGTCGACTCGTACGACGCGATGACCTCGACCCGGCCGTACCGGGACGCGCTGCCACATGAGGAGGCGGTCCGGCGGCTTCGGGAGGGGGCCGGCTCCCAGTGGGACGCGCGCCTGGTGGGCGCGTTCCTGGACATGTTGTCGCGCCAGCCGGCTGCCGCGCCCGGGTCTGCCCAGGCCCCAGCTCGCCGTCGAGAGGAGGAAGTGCTTCCGGTCGCCCGGGCCTGAGCCGTGAGGACGCGGCCTGTTGAGTCCTAGTCGCGTAACCGGCCGAAGAGGCGGGCGAGACGGTCGGGGACCAGCCAGACGCTGCCTGACCGGCGGCGGCCTGGACCGGCGTACGTGACGCGGATGATCTCGAGCGTCGCGGATTGCCAGTTGGTTTGTGACAGCGCAGGTCGATCGCGCCGGCCGAAGGCGGCCGCCAGCCCTCGACCAACGAGTCGACGTGCCAGCGACGGAGCCGCGAGGCCGGCACAGATCCCTGCCGCGAAGATCGCCCGCTTCGGCACCCGCGGAACTGTCAGCGACAGTGACAGCGGCGCCCGTCGGGCCGGCAGCACCTCTCCGACCCTGGCCACGCCTGAGCGTACCAGGGCGGGCCAGCGCGCGGCCGGCGCCGTCAGCGAGATCGGCTGCTCCGGCAAGTCGTCTGCAGGAACTGACATCCCCAACCTCGTCGCTGCATTGTGGCCGAGTTGCCCGCAGCGGCCAAGATGGCCAGACTGAGGATAATCCCGTCCGACCGTCCGCGGCCAAGGCGCCATGGATTGCCCGAGATTGCAGGCCAGGGTCGCGTACAGCCAAATGGGGAGAGTCAGCGGGCCGGCACGCCATGCTCGGCGCGAGGGCCGCTGGCGATCGTCCGAAGCCAGGCTGCCACCTCGTCGGCCAGATGCTGGACGACTTCGGCGGCGTCGTACCGATACGGCGCCGACCTCTCGCCCAGCACGAGGGTCCGCGCGCCGCGTCCCATCGGCTCATATTGCAACAGCCCGGCGTCCATTCGCCGCTCGGTAGGGCGATGGTGAAGCCGCAGCTCCAGCCAGGCCCCGTCGGGCCCACGGCCCGATGCCTCTGCCCAGGCCACTCCACGCGCCAGCCCGCCTCGCTCACGGACCAATCCGGCCTCCGTGAGGTCCACCTTGAGGCCCGCGAGGAGGCCAGCCAGCACGTCGTCTGGAATCGCCATTCTTCAACTCCCAAACGCGTGCCAAGGCGCACTCTAGCATCAGGCTGGCCGCTTTCCCGCAACAAACGTCGCACGAAAGCAGCACGATTTCGTAACACAGCAGAGTTCCCGCGTTTAGCGCCCGAGGCCCATCGCGTATGTAGAATGGAGGCACCTCACTACAACGGGCGCTGGGAATGGCAGAGCGAGGTTTCGCGATCGGGGAGGACGGCACGGGCGCGTGGGTCTCGGCGGACGATGTCGACGCCCTGTTGGCGCGGGCGACGATCGTCGCTTGTGAGATGATCCCCTGGAGCTCCAACTACACCTTCGCAGCCCGCCTCGCGCTACCCGGGCAGCCGGACTTCCTCGCTGTCTACAAGCCGCGCCGCGGCGAGTCTCCGCTGTACGACTTCCCCGATGGAACGCTGTACAAACGCGAGCGAGCGGCGTATGTGCTGAGCGAGGCGCTGGGCTGGGACTTCATCCCGCCAACGATCATTCGCGAAGGCCCGCACGGGATCGGCAGCATTCAACTGTTCATCGAGCCGGAGCCTCGGGCCGACTTCTTCCGCTTCAAGGACCACTATCGCCGTGAGCTACAGCGGATCGCACTGTTCGACGTGATCGCCAACAACGCCGATCGCAAGGCCGGCCACTGCCTGAAGGCGCGCGACGGCAAGATCTGGGGCATCGACCACGGCCTGACGTTCAATGTCGCCCCCAAGCTGCGGACCGTGCTGTGGGATTACGCTGGCGATCCGATCCCCGCGGCCCTGCTTGGACAGCTCCGGGAGCTGCGCCGGAATCCTGCCCGTTCGGGCACCCTGCGCACCGAGCTGGGGCAGCTGTTGACGCGCGAGGAGGTCGACGTGTTGTTCAAACGCGTCGACCTCGTCCTCGAGCATCGACACTACCCGTCCGCAACCTCGCGTCGCAGCGTCCCCTGGCCCTGGTTCTGAAGGTAGGGCGGACCTGCGTGTCCGCCCTTGGGCGCACACACGGCTGCGCCCCTACGTGCGTCTGGCGACCCCGAAAATCAGCGGCATCAGGGCCAGCGCGCGGCGCCGCATTCTCACGATCTCGAAGCCGGCCGCCTCGATGCTCTCGGCGGTGTGGCGGTTCAGGTGGCAGCCGGCTCCAAACCAGCGCCAGGCCGGCGTGAGCAGGTCCTGGACTTGCCCGACCAGCCCGTCGGCGCGAACGTGCTCGACGAAGTGAAGGTGGCCGCCGTCCTTCAGGACCCGTCGCGCCTCTGCGAGCGCGCGTTCCGGGTCGGCCACGCTGCAGAGGACCAGGGTTGAGACCACGCTGTCGAAGGAGGCGTCGGCGAACGGCAGCGCCTCGGCGGCGCAGTGATGAATCTGGATGTCGAGCCCCAGCCGCTGGGCACGGCGGCGGGCGCGGCGGAACATGAACGGGTCAGGCTCTGTGGCGATGACGCGCTCGGCGGCCGAGTAGTAGGCAAGGTTGGCCCCAGTTCCAGCCCCGATCTCCAACACGCGGCCCGTCGCCGAGCCGACGACGAGCCGCCTGAGCGGTCCGAACACGGAGCGCTCGGCCCACCAGGTTATCAGGTCGTAACTGGCGGCGAACCAGCGGTGTCCCTTTGCCTCAGGTCCTACGCGGGCGCTCAAATCTCGGCTGCCTGGTCGCGTCCATGACCCGATTATGACACCCCGCCGCGCGCCGCCGAGGATCGGCAGGCCCAGGAGCCAGCCGTAAGCGGGCGGTCACATAGAGCGCCAGGCCAAAGGCCAGGAAGTTTGCTTGCCTGAGGTCGGTGGCCCGCAGCAAATCGAGTCCCGTGAACGTCCCGAGCCCGTGAAGCCAGCTGTCGGCTTGGGTGATGGCGAAACGATCGTAGCCCCCAATCAGCAGCGCGCCGACAATAGTCCCGCCGATGGCGCCGGTCCCGCCCAGCATGACCATCGACAGAACCATCATTGACAGCATGAAGTCGAACTGGCCGGGCTCGACGTAGCCCAGCGTGCTGGCGAAGATAGCGCCAGCCGAGCCGGCGACGCCGGCTCCCAGGGCGAAGGCCAGGAGCTTGGCTCGCGGCGGGCTGACCCCGGCGCTCGCCGCCGCAGCCTCGTCCTGGCTGACCGCCGCCCACGCCCGCCCGTGCCGGGAAGACCGCAGCCGGCTGGCCACGAGCGCCGTCAGGACGGCCATCGCCAGGGCCAGCTCGTACCAGGCTGTCGGACTGTCGAGCTGCGCTCCCAGCAGCCTTGGGTGCGGAACGCCAGACATGCCGCGTGCACCGCCGGTCCAGGCGTCCAGGTGGCGGATCACGCCAGGCACCATCTCGCCGAAGGCAAGGGTGGCGATCGCAAGGTACTCGGGCCGCATCCGCAGCACCGGCACTCCCAGCAGGATGCCTGCCAGCGCCGCCATCAGCCCGCTCAGCAGGAGCACGACCGCAAAGTCCCCCAGGAATCCGGGCAGTTCAGCGGCCAGGCGACTGCCGGAGGCAGTGAGCAGCGCTGCGGTGTAGCCACCGATGGCGAAGAAGGCCGCGTACCCCAGGTCCAGCAACCCAGCGAACCCGACCACCACGTTGAGGCCCAGCGCCAGGACGACGAGAAGCAAGATCAGCATCGCATTCAGCTGGAAGTGCAGGCCAAGGCCTGCGTCGACCCACGGGTAGAGGGCGGTCAGGGCCACGGCCAGGGCTAGGCCCCACCGCGAGGCGCCCGGTCTGCCCCGAGTCCAGCCTCGGCGGTCGGGCTTCAAGAACTGCGCCCATCCCCGGTCGGGCGGCTCGTTCGTGGGCTCGCCACCAAACAGCCCGCCTGGGCGGACGGCGAGCCCGAACACCAGGGTCGCGAGCACCAGGACAGGCGTCCAGTGAGCGTCCAGCAGGAAGTCACTGAAGGCAGCGAGCACGCCAAGGCCGAAACCCGCTACCAGCGCCCCGTGCGGTCGGCCGACGCCGCCGAGAACCGCGGCGGTGAATGCGGCCAGACCGCTGAGCGCTCCGTGCTGGGTAAAGAGCCCGTTCGTGTACAGCGCAAAGACCAGGCCGGCGGCCCCGGCCACCGCGCCACCCAGCGCGAAGGCCATGCTCACCGCGCGCTCGGTGTCCACACCACATAGCGCGGCCAAGTCGGCATCGAGCGCCACGGCCCTCATTGCGCGGCCCCAGCGGGCCCTGGCCAGGAAGGCCGCCAACGCCAAAGCCAGCCCCACAGCCA
>DASPXK010000215.1:0-20449 GCA_035637315.1 Chloroflexota bacterium | reverse complement strand
TGCCTTGCTGATCAGCTCGGCGGCCTCGTTGATCTCGTTGAGCGTCAGGTCGGAGTTGCCCGTGATGTTGAACAGCACGCCACGAGCACCCTCCATCGAGACATCCAACAGCGGGCTGGCGATCGCCATCTGGGCCGCCTCTAGCGCCCGCTGGTCTCCGCTCCCGTGTCCAATCGCCATGAGAGCAGATCCGGACTCGGACATGACCGTCCTGACGTCGGCGAAGTCCACATTGATCAAGCCGGGCTCGGTGATCAGCTCCGAGATACCCTGGATGCCCTGGCGGAGCACGTCGTCGACGACCCCGAAAGCCTGCTCGAGCGGCGTCCGCTTGTCGGCCACGGCGAGCAGCTTGTCGTTCGGGATGCTGATCAGTGTATTCACCTTCTGCTTGAGGCTGACGATTCCCTCCTCAGCCACCTGTGCTCTTCGCCGCCCCTCGAAGCCGAAGGGCTTCGTGACCACGCCCACAGTCAACGCCCCGCACTCGCGCGCGATAGCAGCGATGACCGGTGACGCCCCGGTCCCCGTTCCGCCGCCCATGCCGGCCGCCACGAACACCATGTCTGAGTGGCGCAGCAGGTTGTGAATCACCTCCTGGCTCTCCTCAGCCGCTCGCTGGCCGAGGCTGGGGTTTCCACCAGCGCCAAGCCCGCGCGTGAGCTTCTCGCCGATTCTGATCCGATTCGGCGCCTCGGACCGGCTCAGCGCCTGCGCGTCCGTATTGATCGATACAAACTCGACGCCGTGGACGCCCGCCTGGATCATGCGGTTCACCGCGTTTGTGCCGCCGCCTCCTATGCCGACGACGACGATTCGTGCCCCGTCGCTCTCAGTGTCCAACGTCGACTCCCAGCCCACGCTCATGGATGACGCCGCTGGGCGGTTATCACGGGAAGAAACTTCGCAGCCATTCCCGAACCTTTCCTGCCACCCCATCGCCGGGCACGCCGAACTCGTCTGCCTGGGCCAGCCCCCACTTCAGAAGACCGACGCTAGCGGCAAACGCAGGATTACTGATTGATTCGACCAGACCAAACATCCCGCTAGGCGTGCCGATTCGGACCGGCGTGCCGAACACTTCTGCCGCCAGCCGCCGGATCCCCTGAAGCTGCGCCGTGCCGCCCACAAGCACGACCCCAGCCGACATGCCGTCGGCGAAGCCGGCCCGGGTCAGCTGGTCGCGCACCAGCTCGAACGTCTCGTCCAGACGGGCCTCGATTATCTCCGACAGCGCGCGGCGCGAGACCGGTCGCCCGTCACCGGCGTCGTATGAGGCGATGTCGATCATGCGGTCCTCTTCGATCGCCTCAGAGAGCGCGTAGCCGTGCCTGATCTTCAGCTCGTCGGCGGCGCTAAAGGGGGTGCGGAGCCCCACCGCAACGTCGTTGGAGATGTGGTTGCCGCCAACGGGCAACGACGACACGAATGCGACCGAGCCGTCGATGAAGATGCTCGCGTCGGTCGTTCCGCCACCCAGGTCGACCAGCGCAACGCCAAGGTCCTTCTCGGCGGTGGTCAGGACGGCCTCTCCGGCGGCGATGGGCTGCACCACGAGCGCGTCGATGCCGACCCCGACTTGCTCGATGCAGCGCGACAGGTTATGGATTGACGTCTGAGCGCCGGTCACAACGGTTGTCTCCACCTCGAGGCGGCGCCCGAGCATCCCGGCCGGGTTGTTGATCCCCTCCTGGCCGTCGATCACGAAATGGCGCGGGATGACGTGGACCACCTCGCGGTCCTGGGGCGTGTTTGCGACCCGCGCGGCCTCGAGCGCGCGGTCGATGTCGTCCTCGGTGATGACGTTGTCGCTGCGACGAACGGCCACCACGCCGTGGCTGTTGGTGGAGCTAATGTGGGCCCCGGATATCCCGACAAAGGCGCTCATGATCTTGAAGCCAGACTGCTGCTCGGCCTTCTGAACCGAGGCGCTGATCGCCTGGACCGCTTCGTCCACGTTGACCACCACACCCCGCCGCAGCCCGCGCGAGGGAGTGATCCCGGTCCCCAGGACCTCGAGCTGGTCCTCTGGCGAGACGGCCGCAATGAGCGTGCACGCCTTCGTGGTGCCCACGTCGATCCCCACCACGATCCGCTCTCGTGCCATGCCAGCGCCCTAGACCTCCCCGCCGCGCTGCCCGCGCCTCATCGGACGTAGGGACGGTCCCCGAATCTAACGTCGATCAGTTCTGCGCGCTGGTTCGTGCGCTCCAGTTCGCGGCGAACTGCCGCCAGCGCGTTAACCTTCCATTCCAGGCCGTCCCCCCTGCCGAAGCGGACCCGGGCTCCAAAGTCCGTGACCACGCTGACACCTGTCTCGCGACTATACTCGAATTCCCGGGCCGCTGTCCTGGCCAGCTGTGGCAGGAGCGTCTGAAGGCGGAAGACGGTCTGGAGTGCGTCCGTGTCGACGGACTCGCCCGCCCGAAGGTCCGAGCGGCCGACGTCGCGGATGGCTGGAAGCGATCGCCCGTTGGGCCCCGAGCCGAGGACTCGGCCATCCCGGTCTACCAGGAACGAAGTCTCGCCATTCTGCCACAGGGCGATGGGCGTGCGTTCGGCGATCTGGATCTCCAGCCGATTCGGCAGGAATGCGCTGATTCGAGCCGATTGAATCGACGGAACAGCCTCCAACCGCCGCTTGACCTCCGCTTGCCTTAACCAGAAGATGTTGGCTCCGTCCACAGCCGCCGTAGCCTCGAGCTCACTCGCCGACAGGAGCTGGTTGCCGGCCACCGCCACCCTGGTAACGCGGAACCCATCCGAGGTCGCGACATGATACAACAGCCCTGAAGCGGCGAACAACAGGAGAAGAGCCAGCAGTTTGGCCAGCAGCCAGACCGCCGATGAGCCGCTCGCTGGCGCCTTGCCTGGGTTTCGCGGAGCGTGTCCGTCGGTGCGCGGCTGAGGTCGTGGCGTCCGCCGCTCCAGCACCCCGCGCCCGGCGGGACCTATCCGTCGACTCACGCCGTCCTCCGGCCGGCGCGGGCGGGGCTGGCGTCCCGCTCGCCAGGCGGCCCGTCCAGCGCGGCTAGCTGGGCGGGCCGCCACCCGCCAACGAGTTGGATCTCGGGCCGCAGCCACATCCCGGACTTGGCCCAGACCGCCTCCTGGGCCAAGCGGATCAAGTTGTAGACGTCGGCCGCCGTCGCGCCGCCGACGTTGACGATGAAATTGGCGTGTTGGGCAGAGATCTCGGCCCCGCCGACTCGAGTCCTTTTGAGCCCGGCCGACTCGATCAGCCGCCCGGAGAAATCGCCTGTTGGATTGGCGAACACGCTGCCGGCGCTGAGCTGACGCGGCTGGGTGGCGGTCCGACGGCGCTGAAAGTCGGCCACCCGCCCGACGGCGGCCGCCGGGTCGTCCCGATGCAGCTTGCAGCGTACTGTTGTGACGAGCAGCGGACCCAGCTCACCCCGCTTCAAGACGCTCGAGCGGTACTCGTAACTGAGCTCCGCGCAGCTCAGCTCGACAGGCGTCGCTCGACTGTCCAGGAATGCCAGGCCGATTAAACACTCGGCCATGCACGAGTCGAACGCGCCCGCGTTGTTGACTGCTGCACCGCCGATGGTGCCGGGCACGTTGGCGGCCCACTCCAAACCGCTCCAGCCCTCACGAGCCAGCCGGCGGGCCAGGCTCGCGATCGTCGCGCCGGAGGCGGCGGTCAGCACGCCGCTCCCATCCTGGTCACTCGCTACCTGATAGTCGGCGGCAACGTGTTTGATGACGAGGCCCTCGAAGCCGGAGTCCGCGATGAGGAGATTGGAACCTCCGCCCAGCGTCAGGACCGGTACGCCGTCCCTGGTCGCCGCCGCGAGCGCCTCCCCCAGGGCCGAGGAGTCCTTGCTTTCGACGTAATAACGGGCTGGTCCGCCCACCCGGAGCGACGTGTGCGGCGCGAGCGGGTGATCGACGCGGAGCGCCGAGCGGTGAGCGATGAGCCAGCCCAGCTCGTCAGCCACGGCTCGGTTCAGATTCCGCATTCGCCATTGCGCGCTCGGCGAGCCAGTTGGCCAGGACGGCGATGTCGCCGGCGCCGAGAGTGAGGATGAGCGAGCCCTCCCGCAGCGCCGGTGACAGCGCAACTAGAGCCTCGTCAAGGGATGAAACAACCCGAACGTCAGGGTGGACCATCCGCGCCGCAAGGTCGGCTGAGGTCGCCTGCGCCGTGGCCGTGTCGCGCCCGGCCGGCTGGTAGACTGGCGTGAGCACAACATGGTCGGCTTGGTCGAAAGCCGTCGCGAACTCGTCCAGCAGGACGGCGGTCCGATGCGCAGTGTGGGGCTGAAAGACAGCCCAGATCGGCCCCTGGTGGAGCTCACGCGCGACCTCCAGCGTGGCTCGGATCTCGCTGGGATGGTGAGCGTAGTCATCGATGACCCAGACACCGCTCGCCTGAGCCTTCGTCTCGAGCCGCCGGCGCGTACCGGCGAACGTGGCCAACGCCTCGTCAGCGAGACGGGCCTCGACGCCCACCGCGTCCGCCACGACCAGGGCGGCAAGGGCATTCTCGGCGTTGTGGCGGCCCGGCAGCCGCAGCTCGCAAGCCCGCTCATCCCCGGACGGGCTGTTGACTAGAAAGCGGCAGCCGCCCGCTGAAGTCAGCTCGTAGCTCCGCAATCGCCAGTCGGCCTGCCGCGAGAATCCGTAGCGCACCCGCCGACGGGGGAGGTGGAGACGGTCGAGAACGGCGTCGTCCGTGCAGCTTACGACGAGCCCGTCGATCGGCATCCTGGTAACGAATTCGTGAAACGCGGCGACGATCTCGTCCAGATCACGGTAATAGTCGAGGTGGTCGCGCTCGATGCTCGTGATAACAGCTATGCCTGGCCGCAGCTCGAGAAATCGGCGCCCGTACTCATCCGCCTCGGCGACCAGCTCGGGGCCTCGGCCCAGGCGTGAGCTGGCGGCGAAGTTGAGCGCCTCGGCTCCGCCGACCAGGGTTGGGTCTCGGCCCGCGGCGGACAGAATGTGGGCGATGAGGGCCGTGGTAGTCGACTTGCCATGCGTGCCGGCCACGGCCACGCCGTGCTTGCTGGCCATGAGCGCGCCAAGCGCCTGGGCGTGCGTGACGATCGGCAGGCCGCGCCGCCGAGCGGTGGCGAGCTCCGGGTTCTCAGGCGGAATCGCGGCCGAGCAGATCACCAGATCGGCATCGTCGACCTGCTCGGCGGCGTGGCGACGGTAGATTCGGATGCCCCGCTGTTCGAGCCAGTCGAGCGTTGTCTGGCTGCCCGAGTCTGAGCCGCTCACGGACTTGCTCATCTCGAGCAGCAGCGTGGCCAAGCTGCTCATCCCGGTCCCACCGACGCCAACCAGATGGGGCCGCCGAGCCGCCGCGAGCACCCTGGCCAGCGAGTCGCCGCCCACGCCCGAAGCCATGCGCGTTTCGCGTCTCGGGACCGTCTTGTCAGGCACGCCGAGCGGCGCTCAAGAGCGCGCTGGCGGACCGCTTGCCCGCCGGCGCCGTTCGAACGAATCGCGACACGCTCAGGAGCAGCCCGACCGAGATCAGTGAGATGCACAGTGATGAGCCGCCAAAGCTGATGAAAGGCAGCGTCACTCCGGTGTAGGGCAGTGAGTTGGTGATTGCGCCGACGTTCACGATTGCCTGCCAGAGGATCATGCTAGTCAAGCCGATTGCCAGCAACCGCCCAAACGGGTCTCGTGCCCGCAGCGCGATCTGGATACCGCGCCAGCCCACAACCACGAACAGCGCCATGACGGTGAGCGTACCCACCAGCCCCAGCTCCTCGCCGATGACCGCCAGAATCGAGTCGGTGTGGGCGTTGGGCAGGTAGTACGCCTTCTGGCGGCTCAGGCCAAACCCCACCCCGGTCAGGCCGCCCGAGCCGAGCGCGATCAGGGTCTGGACCGTGTGCCAGCCCTTATCCTGAGCGTAACGCCACGGGTCCCAGAAGCTTTCCCAGCGGTCGAACCGATACGCCGCCGCCTGGATCGCCCATAGGACCGACAGCACGCCGCCAGGCAGGAAGCCGAAGAAGAGGTGCCAGACATTGGCGCCGGCGATGAAGAACACCGAGAAGGCGGCTGCGCAGATGATGACCGTCGTCCCGAGGTCGGGTTCGATCAGCACGAGGCCGGCTACGAGACTCAGGATGATGCTGAACGGCAGCGAGCCCTCCAGCAGCTTACCGACCTTGTAGTCCTTCCGTGACAGCCAATCGGCCAGGTAGACGATCACCGCCAGCTTGGCGAACTCGCTTGGCTGGACAAGTGGTAGGGGCCCCAGCCTCAGCCAGCGGGCCGACCCATACTGTCTCACACCAAGCTGAGGGATCAGGACCAGCAGCAGGGCCAGCAGGCAGACCAGCAGGACCGGCAGCGAGACGCGCTGCCAGCGGTGATAGTCGATGCCCGCCGCCACCGCGAGCCCGCCGAGGCCGACTCCAATCCACACCAACTGCCTGACCAGGAAGTAGGTATCGTCGCCGAACTCGTTGTGGGCTACGACGATGCTCGAGCTGTACACCATCTGGACCCCGAGCCCAAGCAGGGCGACCACCGCCCCCAGCAGTAGCAGGTCCACCCGTCCCCTACCGCTCATTCGCCGCTTTCAGGTGCAGCGAGCGGGCCGCTGCCGCGAAAGCCACCCCCCGCTCTTCGAAATCGCGGTACTGGTCATAGCTGGTACCGCCGGGCGAGAGCAGTACGACAGCGCCGGGTCTGGCCAGCTCGTGAGCCAGGCGAACGGCCTGCAGCACCGTCTCGCGATGATGGATCCGCTCGGATGGCAGGCCGCCCTCGAGCGCGGCCCGCTCGACCAGCGGCGCAGCCTCGCCAAACAGCACCAGATCGCGCACGCTAGCGGCGATCCGCTTACCCCACTCCTGCATGGGGAGATGCTTGTCGCGCCCGCCGGCCAGCAAGATGATCGTGTCGCCGGCGAACGCTTCGAGGGCTGCCATGCTGCGCTCCGGCGAGGTCGCGATCGAGTCGTTGACGTAGCGTATGCCACTGATCTCGTCGACCAGCTCGAGCCGATGCCTGACGCCACTGAAAGTGCGGATCGCCTCCCGCATCGTGTTGATCGAGATGCCGACCGCGCTCGCCACGGCACATGCCGCCAGCGCGTTGGCGACGTTGTGGCGGCCGCGCAGGCGCAGCTCACCGCCCTCGCAGACCAGCCGGCGCGAGGAGCCGCGGGCTACGGCCAGCCGATCGCCGTCCAGAAATGCGCCCTCCACCTCTCGCTCGAGGCTGAAGTACAGGGTGCGCCCCGGGGCGCGCAGCCCGGCCGAGACGGCATCGTCCGCGTTCAGGATCGCCCAGTCGCTCTGCGTCTGATAGCGGATGATGTTCTCTTTGGCGGTCGCGTACTCGTCCATCGAAGCATGGCGGTCCAGGTGATTGGGGGTAATGTTGGTGATGGCCGCGATCGCCGGGCTGGCTTCGAGCGACTCCAGTTGAAAGCTGCTCAACTCCAGGATCACCCAGTCACGCGGGCCGATCTCATCGAGCCGACTGAGCAGAGGAACACCGATGTTGCCGCCGACGAACGTGGGCCGACCAGCCGCCTCGAAGATCTTGCCCACCAGAGCCGTAGTCGTGGTCTTGCCGCTCGAACCAGTGATGCCGACGATGGGGGCCGCGCAGCGCTCGAAGAAGAGGCGAGTGCTGGTCGAAAGAGGCACGCCCCTGCGCCGCGCCTCGGCCAGCGGCGGAATGTCGGGCGCAACGCCTGGGCTCACGTAGACCACCTCGGCGTCTAGCAGCTCGTCGATCGGGTGTGCGCCCAGCGCGTAGCGAATTGGAAGCCCGGCCAGGGCGGCCAGCGACGACGTCAGCCCCTCGGCCGGCTTGGCGTCAGTCACGAGCACGTCGGCCCCTTCCTTCACGAGGAAGCGGGCGAGATCGATCCCCTCTCGCCCCAGCCCGACCACGCTGGCCCGCTTGCCCAGCAGCCCCACCCGAAGCGCCCTTTCTTTTCTCACCACCAGGACACCAAGACACCAAGGCGAAGCGATGTGCTCGCCGCTTGGTGTCTTGGTGTCCTGGTGGTGACAGACAGCATCCTAGACGAGCGCGAGCGCGACCCCAGCCATCGCCGCCAGCACGCTCACAAGCCAGAACCGCTGGGTCACGTGGGTCTCAGACCAGCCCATGAGCTCGAAGTGATGGTGGAGCGGCGCCATCCGGAACAGTCGTCGCTTCCCGCAGCACTTGTAGATCAGGACCTGAACGATGACCGAGAACGCCTCGGCCACGAATACGACGCCGATGATCGGTAGCAGCAATACCTGGCCGGCCATCAGCGCGACAACCGCCAGGGTGGCCCCGAGTGCCAGGGAGCCCGTGTCACCCATAAAGACCTGGGCCGGGTGGGCGTTGAACCAGAGGAACGCGGCCACCGCGCCGGCGACGGTGAAGCAGAACGTTACCAGATAGAACTGCTCGTACTGGTAGGCGATGATGCCGTACGCCGAGAAGGCGACGAAGGCGGTGATACCGGCCAGGCTGTCGAGTCCGTCGGTCAGATTGACGGCGTTAGCCGACCCGACGATCGCCACCACGGCCAGCGGAATATACGACCAGGCGGGAAAGTGAAACGGCTCGCGCAGAGTGGGGAAGTACAGGAAGTCCACGCCGAGCAGCTGGGGATGCCAGAGCGCGACCGCCGCCACGAGTCCGATCGCGAACTGCCAGACCAGCTTGAAGCGCGCGGACATGCCCGCCCCTTTCTCGCCCTGGAGTGTCATCCTGTCGTCAACCGCCCCCAGAAGCCCACAGCTGACCAGCACGAACAGCGGTAACAGGATCGATCGGCCGACGGTCGTATAGACCGTCAAATTCAGCACGGCAGTGACGGCGAGGACGGTGCCGACGATCAACAGCCCGCCCATCGTCGGCGTGCCGGTCTTGTCGACGTGGCTCGTGGGCCCGTCGATCCTGACCTTCTTGCCCAGGCCCCGCCGCTGCAGCAAGCGCACGAACGGGTAGCCAATGGCCAGAGCCAGAAGACAGGAAATGACGCCAAACGTGAGCGACAGCGACATCGGCTGCAGCTGCAGGGGCACGCTAGTCCTCCACCTCGATCACGACGCGATTTCGGCGAAGGGCAGCGCCACCCTCGGCCAGCGCCAGGAGTGGTCCAACGGTCGCGTCCAACACGTCCTCGAGCGTGAGCATCTCGACCGATCCGCCCACCCAGTGGCGCATGGGCTACCTGGCATTGCCCGGCGTTGCCGCCGCGGCTGGAATTCTATAGTAAGCCAGCAGGTCCTGGCCGAGCCGTTTGAGGACCGGCGCGGCCACGAGCCCGCCGTAGAGCGCCTCGGGCGCATCGATTCGGATAAGCACCGCCAAGCGTGGCTGCTCAGCCGGCAGCAGCGCGACGATCGAGGCGAAGGTCTTGCCGGACGTGTACCCAAGATTGGTCGGGAGATCGGCCGTACCTGTCTTGCCGGCGATCCGGTAGCCCGGAATCCGATTTTGCTGCAGGGCAGGCTGGTCCATCACGGTCACCATCATGTCGCGGAGTGTGCGCGCCGTCTCGGGCGAGATCACTCGGCGCGCCACTCGTGGTTCCGACGGCCGGAGCTCGCCGTCGGCCATCATCGCCTTTATCAGCGTCGGGCGCATCAACACGCCGTCGTTGCCGATCGTGGCGACGGCCGCGAGCATCTGGAGCGGGGTCACGGCGATGCCCTGGCCGAACGAGTTTGTCGCCAAGTCGACCGGCGACCAGCTCGGGCTGTTGGGGGTCCTGACGGCGCCCGGCACCTCGCCCGGCAGCTCGACGCCCGTGAGCTGCCCAAAGCCGAACGCGGCCAGGTTGCGGTAGAAGCCGTCTCGGCCGACCCGCTGGGCCACGTACTGGGCACCAATATTGGAGGAGCGGACGAGCACGTCGGTCATGGTGATCACACCGTTCGCGCGCTGGTCCCAGTTTCGGATCGCCGTCGGCCCGTAGTAAGCCACACCTCGATCGTCGACCGTGCTCGTCGGAGTGACCGCCCTTTGCTCGAGGCCGGCCGCCATCGTCACCAGCTTCATCACCGAGCCCGGCTCGTACTGGTTGGTGACCGGCACCGCCTTGTACAGATGCTCCTCCTCCGGTTTCGGTACGATCGAGTCGCTCAGGGTGTAGGCGGGCAGGCTCGCCATGCCGAGGATCGCACCGCTCGCGGGCTCCATCACGATGATGATCCCGCCGATCGCCTTGTTCTGCCGCACCGCCTCCCCAAGCTCGCGCTCCGCGGCCCGCTGCACGTAACGGTCGAGTGTCAGGACGATGTCGGTCCCATCCCTGGCGGGCGTGACGATCCGGCGGGCCAGGACGAGCTGGCCGCCAGAATCGTGCTCGGTGTCGATCGTCCCCGGCTGCCCGGCGAGCTCGTCGTCGAAGTAGTACTCCAGGCCGGCCAGACCCTTGTTGTCTTTGCCGACGAAGCCGAGTACCTGGGCCGCGATCGAGCCCTCTGGATACTGGCGCGCCGCAACCTGAGCCAGCAAGACACCGTCCAGTTGGAGCGCGGCCACGCGCTCGGCGATGGCGGACGGCAGACGGTCCCTCACGATCACCGGCCTGTTGCTGGCGCGATCGATCTTGGCCAGGACATCCCCCGCTGGCGTCTCGAGTGCGCGAGACAGCGCCACGGCGGTCGCCTCCGGCTGCGAGACGTCCTTGCCAATGATCTCGACGGCGTCGAACATGACAGTCGTCGCGAGCGGGTTGCCGTTGCTGTCCAGAAACGCACCCCGGTGGGCGGGAACCTGGGTGGTCTCGCGGTGCTCGTCGGTGGCGAGGCGGCGGTAGCGGTCGTGGTCGATGTACTGGTAGGTGTAGAGCCGATAGCTCAGAATGCTGGCGCAGCCTAGGAACAGCGCTCCCAGGAGGTAGAGGCGCGCCCGGGGAGTGCCACTCTTCGCGGACATGGCTGCCTCACCGCCAGGCGGTTACCTGGGTCAGGAATGTGGCGAGGCGCTCCAGCCAGGAGGTGGCCGGCCGGTCATTCGTCGGGGACGGCCCTGGTTGGGCCTGGCCAGCGGACAAGGTCCCCGCCTGGCTCGCGGTTCGAGCGCCCGCCGACGTGGGAGGGGCCACGTCGACCCGGACCACGGTTTGATTCGTTGCCTTCTGCATCCCGAGCCGGTTGGCCGCTTCCGACTCGATCCAGGCGAGCGAGCGCGCCTTCGCTAGCTCCAGCTGGAGCTGCTCGTTCCGCACGCGCCAGGCGCTCCGCTCAGCCTGAAGGCGCTGGATGTTGTAGCCCGCCGCCAGCGCGCCACCGGTCTGCATCAGGTAGGCTGGCGGCGCAAGCGCGATCAGCACGAGCAGTCCAAGGGTCACGCCCCGCGGTCGGCCGAACCGGATCCGCCGCAGCGGCCAGAGTCGTGACAGGCCGGGGTGAGGGGGCGCGAGGCTGCTCACGATGCGGCACCTCCGACCTCGGTCCGCTCCGCGACGCGCAGCTTGGCGCTCCGCGCGCGTGGGTTGGCGGCCAGCTCGTCCTGTCTGGGCGTCACGGGGCGGCGGGTTAGCTCGGCCAGTGGGGCACGCGGAAGGCCGCCAGCTCGGAAGAACTGCTTGATCAGCCGATCTTCGAGTGAGTGAAACGAGATGACAGCCAGTCGGCCGCCCGGCGTCAGCTGTTCGGCGGCCTGCGGGAGGGCCGCCTCGAGCGACTCGAGCTCGCGGTTGACCGCGATCCGCAGCGCCTGGAACGTCCTGGTGGCAGGATGGATTCGGCCCGGCGGCCGTCCGACCGCCGCCTTGACCGCCGCGACCAGATCCGCTGTCGTGGCGAACGGCTGTTGGCCTCGGCGGCGCACGATCTCGCGCGCGATACGTCGCGAGCGGCGCTCTTCGCCGAAGGCGAAAATGAGGTCGGCCAGGTCCCGCTCATCGCCCGTATTCAGGACGTCAGCCGCCGTCGGGCCACGTTGGGGATCAAAGCGCATGTCCAACGGCTCGTCCAGGCGGAAGCTGAAGCCCCGCCCGGAGCCTTCGAGCTGCCTGGACGAGAGCCCCAGGTCCATC
This sequence comes from Chloroflexota bacterium, assembly GCA_035637315.1. Classification (GTDB taxonomy): domain Bacteria; phylum Chloroflexota; class UBA6077; order UBA6077; family JACCZL01; genus DASPXK01. The sequence continues at coordinate 8,445 of DASPXK010000215.1, read as the reverse complement.
AAGACGCCGTCCACCGACCTGAACTCATGCGCGGCCGCGATCGCGGCCAGCTCCCGGAAATTGCCTCGCGCCAGAACGACCCGCTCGCCGAACCGAGCCAGCCGCTCGGCCGCCGCGGCCACCGCTTCTGGGTCGGCGTCCAACCCGAGGAGTCGCCCAGACGGAGCGCTGGCCGCCAGCAAGGTCTCCGCGTGGCCGCCACTGCCCACCGTACAGTCGATAAACCGCAGCTGGCGGCTAGTGGGCGGTGGACAAAGGGGCACCAGCCACTCGACCATCTCTCGTGTGAGGACACTGACGTGTTCCGCTTCGCCTGAGGCGGACCCACTACCCGCACTGCTCACTGTCCGTTCGCTAGATCCCCAGGCTGGCCATTTGCTCGGCGAGGCTGGCAGTTTCGTCGTCGACGCGCGCCCGTTCCTGGGACCAGGCGGGTCGATTCCAAAGCTCGATGCGGCTGTGGACGCCTGCGACTACCACGTCACCCTGGAGCTGAGCGTAGTCGCGCAGGTTCTGTGGAATGACGATCCGTCCCAGCCTGTCTGGGACTAGATGAACGGCCCCGGCGAAGAAGTGGCGCTGGAGCTGGCGCACGCTGGCCTGCATCGAGGGCAGGGCCGCGATTCGGTCGGCCAGCCGGCTCCAGCCATCTGGCGTCAGAGCGTACAGGCAGCGGTCGACGCCCTTGGTCAGGTAGAGGCCGTCGGCCAGCTCCTGGCGAAAACGAGCCGGGATGGCCAGCCTGTTCTTCTCGTCGATGGTGTGAACGTGCTCGCCGAGGAACATCGCTCACGGCCGACCTGGGCAGGGCCGACTTATCCACACGGTCTGCCACTTTTCCCCACTTTTTCCCACAGCCCCCCACCAGCGCCCATTGTAATGCCAAACGCCGCACCTGGCAATACCAGTTGCGAGTTTCGAGTCGCGAGCCGCGAGTGGCAATCGTCGGGACTGACGCCTCCAGCTCGGCCGGCCGCAGCGCCCGACCGCTGGACGTTCCAACTCGCGACTCGCGACTCGTGACTCGCGACTGGTCTAGAGCGCGGCGTACAGGATGCGGCCGCAGCTCTGGCAGAGGACGAGCGCGCTGCCGTGGCGGGCGCGCTGCTCCTCGGAGGCTGGCAGGCTGATTCGGCAACCCTGGCAGGTCCGCTGGCGGATCTCGGCCACCGCCAGGCCGCCGCGGCTTCGGCGCAGGTTGTCGTAGGTCCGCAGTGCCGCCGCGTCGATCCCCTCGCGCAGGCTGCTCTGCTCGACCTGGCCGCCCTCGATGGCGGTGCGCAGCTGGCCGCGCTCTTCAGTCAGCCCGGCCTCGAGCGCCCTGCGGGCGGCCTCGATCTGGCGGAGGCGATCGTCGGCAGCGGCCAGGTCCGAAGCTGCCTGCTCGGCTGCCACGAGCAGCTCCAGGAGTCGATCTTCTCGAGTGCTGATCAGGGCCTTGAACTGGTTCGCCTCGCGGTTGAGGTTGTTGAGCTCTTTGGCGTCGCCGATCCGCCCGCCGTACAGCTTCTTCTCGATCTCATCGAGCTGTCCGCGTAGGGTGTCGATCTCCAGCTCGAGGTCGCGCTGGTCGGCTTCGATCGGCTTGAGCGCCGCCTCGCGCTCGGCCCGCGCCCGGCGGGCGGCGAGGACCTCCGACCGGTCAGCCAATTCGGCTTCTACTCGCCCCAGCCGTTCACGGTTAGCGTCGAGCGCGCTGTCCACAGCTTGAAGCTGGCGCAGAAGCTCGACCGTCTTCATGTCCGCCTCCGCGCCTAGCTTAGCTCGATTCGCTTGAACTCTTCCGCCAGCGCCAGGCCGGCCGCTTCGCCGATCCGCTGGGCCCGTTCGCGCATGCGGCTGGCCAGGTCGTCGGGCTGGCGGATCTGGCTGACGTGCGCGGCGACCGCCGCGACCTTGCGCTCGAACGACGCGGCTATGTCGACCCAGGTGTTCGGATGGTCGGTGGTGAAGAGGTACAGCTCGCGGACCCGATGGTGAGCCAGTCCCGCCCCAAGCTGGTCGCGGAAGAAGAGGTGGTCACGGGCGGCAATGACGGCGTCGACCGTGCCCATGCCGGTCGCGCGGTGGTCGGGATGAAGCTGGTACAGGCGCCACGGATCGTGGGTCACGACCAGGCCTGGCCGCAGCTTCCTGATGGTCAGGCAGAGCTGCTCGCGCAGCCTCATGCTCGCCTCGACCTCGCCGTCCAGCCAGCGCAGAAAGTGGACGTCCGTCACACCCAGCCGCCGCGCCGCCTCACACTGCTCGCGTTCGCGTCGGGCAGCCAGCTCGACTGGATCGACCTGAAGGTCATGGCTGCCCTTGTCGCCGCTGGTGACGACCAGGTACGAGACGTGGCGGCCCTCGGCGGTCCAGCGGGCGACGGTGCCGCCAGCGCCGAACTCGGCATCGTCCGGATGCGCCGCTACCACCAGGACGCGGAGCGGCTCGTCCACAGCCGCGCTTAGCTGGGCTGCTCGGGCGATGTGCTCATTCGGCGCTCACGGCGCGCCCGACCGCCGGCTGGCGCAGGACCGCGTCGTAGACGTCCACCGTCCGCTCGGCCGTCGCCGCCCACCCGAACCGCTCGGCGGTCACCAGGCCATTGTCGCGAAGCCGCTGGCGGAGGTCTGAGTCCCCAAGGACCGCGCGGATCTTGTCGGCGAACAGCCGCGGGTGGCGCCAGGGTACCAGCAGACCGTTCTCGCCATCGCGGACGATGGCCGCCAGGCCGCCGACGCGCGAGGCTACGACGGGCGTGCCGCAGGCGAGCGATTCGACCGCCACCAGGCCGAAAGACTCGTAACTCGAGGGCATCACCGTCACATCGGCTGCCCGGTAGTAGATCGGAAGGCGTTCCTGGTCGACCGCGCCGACGAAGTCGACGATCTCTTCCAGCCCAAGCTCCCCGGCCAGCGAGCGGAGGCGTGCGATCTCCCGCTCCTCCTCCGATACGCGGCCATGGATACCGGGCGGGATCCCGCCCACGATCAGGACGCGCAGCGGCTTCGAATCGCGGGCCAGCTCGGCCGCCGCACGCAGCAGGATGTCGATACCCTTCAGGCGCTGGATGCGCCCCACGAACAGCAGCGTGCGCTCTCGTCCCAGGCCCAGCGCTCGCCTCGCCCCCAGCTTGGAGCCGGGTCGGAAGAGCGTCAGATCGACCCCGCCAGGGATGACCGCCACCGAGCGCTGATGCGCGCCGTAGGCGGCTGCCATGTTCGCGCGATCGACTTCCGTCGAGGCGATGATCTTATCCGCCGCGGCCATGGTCCGCCGCTCGATGTCGACTCGAATCTGCTGCTCGAGGTCGGCCGGGTCCTCGGCGACGCGATTCTTCATCTGCCCCAGGGTGTGGAACATCGCCACCAGCGGCACGTCCCAGTGATCTTGGAAGAGCGTCGCCAGGCGGCCGGACAGCCAGTAGTGGGCGTGGACCAGGTCGTAGCGCGCCCCAACGAAGTTGCGGAAGCGCTGAACGTTACAGGCGAACTCGGAGAGGTAGTCGACGACGGCGTACTTGTCGACGTGGCGGGGCGGCCCCGCGTCGACATGGACGATTCGGGTGCGTTCGCCGAAGTCGACCACGGCCGGAACATCCGGGTCCTGGCGGCGCGTGAACACGTCGGTCGCGACGCCCAGGCGGCCGAGCTGCCGGCTCAGCTCGCGCACGTACACGTTCATCCCGCCGGTTTCCCAGCCCCCGAGGTGTGCCAGCGGACAGGTGTGCACGCTGAGGACGGCGACCCGAAACATGCGCAACCCCCTGGAGCCGCGCCTGGCGCGGGCGATCAGGCCCTAGGCGGGCGACCCGGCTCGGAGCGTGGAGCCCGACCTGTGGAATGCGGCGACCGCCCGCGACGGCGGGGGCTGCCTGTGCAATGGTACCACCCAGGAGGAGGGCCAGCAAGAATCGCTCGCCCTACATGGAGAGTAAGGTGCTCGAGGTGCTCAAGAATTCACGCTAGGAATCTTGAGCATCTTCGCGGCGCGCAGTCGGCGGCTGAACGCCACTGGTCAGCGGGGTGGGCCCGGCAGGGATCGAACCTGCGACCTTAGAGTTATGAGCTCCCTGCTCTACCACTGAGCTACGGGCCCGACAGCCTTGAAAATTATAGGCGGTCGGGCTCGCCGGGCCGGCGGCCCCGTTGCCTGCTAGGCCGCGATTGTCTTGACCAGCCCAAACAGGGTCGGGGCGGCCGGCAACTGGTCGCTCAGGAGCGCTGAGTCCAGTGCCTCTTCCAGGTCCGCTCGCAAGTCGTCGGCGAACAGCGCCCCCTCCGGCGCATCGCCAACCTGCTCCAATGGCTCGTCTGCTGAATCGCCCGAGAGTTCCTCAGCGTACAGGCTGAAGTCCCTATCGCACGCGCTTGAGATTCTGATCATCGTTTCGCCCCCTAGCTCTTCTATAACCGCAATCGTCAACTCTCTGGTGCCAGTGTACGGTCGACGAGCCCGGGCCACTATCATCCTCTCGACAGGAAAAGTGTAAACTTGCTGACAATTCAGGCTCGTGTCCGGATGTCGGGTGGAGCGCGGTGGAGGTGCCATGATCACCGCCGAGACACTGGCTCGATCGCCGCTCCTTGGCAACCTGCCTGAGCAGGGCCTCGCCCGACTCACAGCCTCGGCCCGCCGCCATGGCTATCGGCGTGGCGAGATCATCTTCCATCAGGGTGATCCGGGCGACGCGCTCCACCTGATCCAAGCGGGCCGGGTCAAAGTGGTGCTCGACGCCGAGTCCGGCGACGAGGCCGTGATCGCGATCCTCGGTCCCGGCGACTGCTTCGGCGAGCTGTCGCTCATCGATGGCGAGCCGCGCTCCGCATCAGTCGAGGCGCTCGAGGTGGTCGAGACGGTCAGCGTGTCTCGGCAAGACTTCATGCAGTTCTTGCGCGAGCACCCGTCAACCATGGAGCGCTTGCTGTGCACGCTGGCGGGCATGGTGCGGCGGGCGGACGAGGGCCTCGCTGATCTGGTGTTCCTGGACCTGGAAGGCCGACTGGTCAAGAAGCTGATCGAGCTGGCCGCCGAGCACGGCCGGTCGACAGACGGCGCGGTCGAGATCGAGCTGCCGCTGACTCAAGAGGACCTGGCCGCGATGGTCGGTGCGACCCGAGCCAGCGTCAACAAGCTGCTGGGGTGGTACGAGGACTGCGGTGCGATCGCGCGGCGGGGACGCCGGATCGCGATCTGCGACGAGGCGCGCCTGCGGCGACGAATCACGTAGACGAGTTTCGGGTCCCTACATCGTCCTTCGTTTCGTCCACCAAATTATGGCTGTCGGCAGGACCGGGACGGGTAGGCCCAGGCGGCCGTCTGGAAGCTCCACCAGCCAATCGCGCAGCAGACGAGCCAGCCTGGCCCGGTTGTCGGGGGTGTCGCGGATGATGAGCTGGTCCAGATACTCGTCGACGGCGCTGGGCAGATCGTCGTAGGACCAGCTCGAACGGACCTGCGCCATCTCGACGTTGGCCAGAATACCCAGCTCGTGCAGCAGGTTCACGGCGTCGATGTACGTCGGGGGAAGCGCGCGCGGCTGAGCGTGGAACTCCTCCCAGATTGGGCTACTCAGCTCGTCGACGTGGCGGGCGCGCATGTACACTAGGCAGACTTTCTGGGCGGCGGAGTCCAGCCGGCGCAGGAACCCCGCCCCGTCCTCGATCGGATACAGCACGTGAGAGCAGAGCGCCACGTCGGCGCGCAGGCCAGACGTGTCCTCCCAGCGGGCCTGCACAGCGTCCAGATTGCTCAGTCCTGCTGCCGCGGCGTCCGCCTTCAGGTAGCCCACCATGCTGGCGTTTGGCTCGACGGCCGTCACCTCGGCCGCGAGCGGCGCCAGCGCCAGGCTGAAGCGACCCGTCCCGGCCCCCACGTCGAGCACGCTCGTGCGGCGGCCGACGAACCGGCGCGCCCGCCGATAGAAGGGATCGTCGAGCACCCGATCGCGTGTAGCCAGGTGAAACCGCCTGGCGCGGCGGTCCCAGAAGTCCGCGCTCGTGCGGCCCAGCGCCGCGTACGCCGCGTCCATCTGGACCGCTCGAGCCCGCACGATCGCGCGCCACCGCGCCTCCGCTGGGCCCATGCGCGTGCCGAAAATGCCCTTTCAGCACCGCACAGGACGCAGAGAACCGAAGAGGGTTTCTTCCATTCCTCTGTGGTCCTCCGCGGCCTCTGCGGTGATTGTCAAACCAGCTACGTCGCTGGCTCCAGGTAGTCCGAGACGATCCAGCCGCTTGCCCCGCTGGCGTCACGGACGTTCCGCCAGACTTCGCCCTCGGCTTCCTGGTTTGCCCCGACGATCTCGAGCACCGTCCCGTCGCGGAGACTCTTGATCCGAGTCGACGAGCTGCTCGGCCGTTCGCGCAGATTGGCGCCGTCGCCGCCCGTGTTGGCTACGCGGACTCGCTCGGCTGCCGGCGCCGCCGCAGCCTCCGGCTTCGCCGCAGGGGGCGAGCCGGCCGGCGCTGGCGGGGCTGGCTTGGGGGCCGCCAGCGAAGGACTGGGAGTGATGCCGGGCGCCGCGACGGGGACGAGCGGGGTGCTCGGCGGCAGGACCGCCACGCTCGGGGCCGCGACCGGGCCGCCGACCAGGTCGCCGAGCGACGCCGGAATCGCCCGCATCCCCAGCGCGAGGATCAGTGCAGCCGACACAAGCCAGACTGCGGTCACAACCGCCTTCGTAGCGGTGGTCCAACGAGCCTTGGCCCACATGAGGGCTATGCCCAGCGGGCCGCACAGCAGCAAGCCCAGGACGATAACCGCGGGCTGTTCGTACCAAGCTGGCCGAGGCGGGGGCGCCTCGATTCGGGGGATGTCGACCCGGGTCAGCCGGTCGTCCTGGAGGGTGGGCGCCTCGTCGAAGAAGTCCTCTGGGAGGGCCCGCGACTCGGGCTCCACTGCGGGCATCGGCTGGGTTGGCGCTTCCAGCTCCGAGGCAGGCCTGGCGAACGGGGAGATGGTGGGTCGCGCGGGGCGCGCTGCTTCGGGCGGTGGCAGTTTGCGGGCCTCTTCCAGCACCTCCTCGGCCAGGTCGATTCGGCCCTGGCGTCGGTAGATACCAGCCAGGCGCTCGTAGAGCCCCCGCTCGCGGACCCCAAGCTCAATGTTGGTCTCGTAGCATTCGGCCGCCTCGTCGAGCAGGTCGCGCCGCTCGAAGATTCGCCCGAGCCGGTCGCGAGCGAGCATCTTCTGCTCGCGGGTGCCGTCATGCAGGAGGCCCAGGAAATACTGGGCCTCCTCGTCCTCGTTGGCGAACTCTGGCGTCTGGAGCTCCAAGGCCGTTCCTGGTGTTAGGCCTTTGGCAGGCTGCGTTCGGGCATGCGCTATCTAACGATAGTCGCGCGGGAAGATGATCTCGCAGCGGGTGGCCTGCGTCGGCTCCGCCAGACACACTTCGGCCGCGGCGCGCCAGCGAGCCAGGTGTGGGGTCTGCCTGTGGGCCTCGAGCGCGGCCTCGTCCTGATAGACCTCGTAGAAGTAGTAATGATCGGGATCGGACTGGTCCTGGAGGACGTCGAACCGGACGCAGCCCGGCTCGTCCCGCACGAAGCAGATCGAGTCGTCCTCGATCACGTCCAGAAATTTCTGGCGCTGGTCCGGCTTGACCTTGACCGAAACGATGAGCCCCAGCATCTAGCTGCCTCCTTCCGTTGATCGCCCGCTAGTGTACGCCGGAACCAGCTGCGAGTGGCGACCCTCTTGTCCGGTGTTTCCGTCTCCTCGTCCGGGCTACGATCCATTCGACCCGGCCTCTTCTCAGAGCCGGCTCGAACGCTGAAGGGTGTGGTCCGCAAGGAGCGCGATGGGACGACAGGCGACGGGACGACAGACGAATGGGTTGAAAAGAGGAACGATGAGCAGACACGTTCGAAGTTTCGAGGCCGTCGTGTTCGATCTGTTGACGGCCCTGATCGACTCGTGGTCGCTGTGGGCTCTGGTGGCGGGTAGCCAAGAGCTAGGTCGGGCGTGGGGGACGGCCTCCCTGCGGCTGGTCACGAGCGCCGGGACCTACCGGCCGTACGAGCAGATCGTCCACGAGGCCGGGCGTGATGTGGGCCTGGCTGCCGAGAGAGCCGACGAGTTGCTGGCTCGCTGGGGCGAGCTGCGGCCGTGGCCAGACGTGCCGGACGCGCTGGCGGGCCTTCGCTCCTGGCGCCTGGGCGTTGTGACCAACTGTTCGCAGCGCCTGGCCGAGATCGCGGCCTCGGCCACCGGCGGGCGCTTCGACGTGATCATGAGCGCCGAGCAGGCCGGCGCGTACAAGACCGACCCCCGCGCCTACCTGGCCGGGCTCGCCGCGCTGGCGCTGCCGCCCGAGCGGGTCTTGTTCGTGGCCGGCTCCCCGCACGACGTGCCCGGCGCAGCGGCCGTGGGGATGGCCGTCTACTGGGCCAATCGACTCGGCCTGCCGCCGACGGATGGGCCTGGTCCGCTGGTGGAGGCGCCCGACCTGAGCCGGCT
>DASPXK010000214.1:0-2369 GCA_035637315.1 Chloroflexota bacterium | reverse complement strand
CTCGACCAGGAGTGTCTTTTCGGCCAGCATCCATTGCCTCCCAGCTCTGAGGATAGCAAGATCATGGCCGTCCCACCAAAAAGGCCCTCACCCCCGGCCCCTCTCCCCAAAGTTGGGAGAGGGGCCGGGGGTGAGGCCGTTGACAGGACAGAGCGCGCGGGTCATAGTGGCTTGCAGCTTTCCCGAACCTTGGGTTCCGGAGCGGCGTATGTGATCGAGTCCTTGTCCTTGGCGGCCTTGCTCGCCATCTTCGTGGCTGCCGCGGCTGCCGTCTGGGTCGCCGGCGTCAGGCTCTCCGATACAACCGACGTGATTTCCGCGCGCTTCGGACTCGGACAGGCCCTGGGCGGGTTGATTCTGCTGGCGTTTGCCACCAACCTGCCCGAGATAGCCATCGTCGTCAGCGCGGCGGCTAAGGGCGACCTGGGCATCGCGATCGGGAACATCCTGGGCGGGATCGCCATTCAGACGGCCGTGCTCGTGTTCCTGGACGTCTTCGGGATGGGGGCGAGCGACTCGCTGATGCGTCGGGCCGCGTCGATCGTCCTGGTGCTCGAGGCGATGCTTGTGATCGCGGTGTTGAGCGTGGCGATCATGGCGAGTCGGGTCCCCTCATGGCTGATCTTCGCCCGCCTTACACCCGACGTTGTCCTGATCCCAGCCCTGTGGATCGCGGGCATCTGGCTGGTCGGCCGGGCTCGGACGGGGGTGCCGTGGCACGACCACAGCGGCACCGCTCCCGACGGCCAGAAGCTGCCCCGCGGGCACGCCGAGCACAAGAAGGAGGCAGCGGCCCGAGAGCAAGGCCACAGCACCGCCCGCACCGTGTCGATCTTCGGTGCGGCCGCCGTCGTCACGCTGATCGGCGGCGTGGGGCTCGAGGTGAGCGGCGACGCGATCGCAGAGCGGATTGGCATGAGCGGTGTACTGTTCGGCGCCACGGTGTTGGCAGCCGCGACCGCCCTGCCTGAGATCTCGACCGGCATGGCCGCGGTCAGGCTCGGCGATTACCAGCTCGCCGTCAGCGACATCTTCGGCGGCAACGCCTTCCTGCCGGTCCTCTTCCTGCCGGCCAGTCTGCTTTCTGGCCAGGCGGTCCTGGCTCAGGCCCAGAGCACCGATATCTACCTCGCCTCGCTCGGCGTCCTGCTCACGGCCATCTACATCTGCGGGCTGCTCTTCCGCCCGCGCAAGCAGGTCTTTCGGATGGGCATCGACTCGGCCGTCGTGCTGGTGCTCTACCTGCTGGGCACGGCCGGCCTCGTCGCCGTGGCGGTCGGGTAGCGAGCCCTCACCCCCAGCCCCCTCTCCCAAAGTTGGAAGAGGGATTTTGGTGGGTGAGGGTCAGTAGTAGATCGCGCCTGGTGCGCCGCCACCAGCGGCGATCACGTCGCCGTTGATGGCGGCCGCCTTCGGCGAGGCCAGGAACGCGACCACGTAGGCGATCTCGCGAGCGTCGATTAGGCGCCGCGCCAGGTTCGTCTGGGCCAGCCCTCGCTCGGCATCCTCCGCGGAGATCCCCAGCCTGAGCGCCCGCTCGGCCACGACCTCGGGCGTCTTCTCGGTGCGCGTCAGCCCTGGATGGACGACGGTCACGTTGATCCCGTGCGGACTCAGTTCGTCCGCCAGGTTCTTAGCCATCGCCACCACGGCCACATTCCGAATACTGCCGATGGTCGATCCGGCCCTGCGAGCCGCCAGGCCACTGATGCAGATGATCCGTCCCCAGCCCTGGCGGACCATGTGAGGCGCCACCTCGCGCGCACACCGCAGATAGCCGAGCACCTTGGTGTTGACGTCGTCCCAGAACAGCTCGTCGGTGATCTCGGCGAGTTTTGGTGGTGGCCCCTGTCCGCCGGGCGCGGCCGCGCAGTTCACCAGGATGTCCAGATGGCCGAACGCGCCCGCCGCCTGCTCGACCATGCTCCTGACCGATTCGTCTCGGGTCGTGTCGGCCTGGATGCCGACAATCCGTCGACCACTCTCCTCCCCCAACTCGGCGCCAGTCGTCTCCAGTTGCGCCGGATCGCGGGCCACGATCGCCACGTCCACGCCCTCCAGAGCGAGCTGCCGAGCGACCTGCTTTCCGATCCCGCGACTCCCTCCCGTCACGATCGCCGTCTTGCCGTTCAATTCCAGGTCCACGTCATCCTCCAGCTTCAGGGCCCCCTCCCCCTCGCCCCTCCCCCAAGCTTGGGGGAGGGGTTGGGGTGGGGGCCTGTGGCGAGTTCGCGGTGACAATAGCAAGTTTCCGTACAATGCTTCCGTGGACGTCGAGATCTCTCGCCACACTCGCGCGATGCGTGGACTGCTCTGGGCCGTTGTCGCGGTGATCGCAGCCACCTGGCTGCTGCTCGGTGGTGCGCTAA
>DASPXK010000213.1:0-9905 GCA_035637315.1 Chloroflexota bacterium | reverse complement strand
CGGTAGTTCACGAGCAGCAGCACGCGGGCCGACCCCAGGCCCTCGACCAGGCTGTCGAGCAGCGCCTGGGTCTCGCCGTCGATCCAGTGGAGGTCCTCGAAGATCACGAGGAGGGGTTGCTCGCGCGCTTCCCGCAGCAGGAGGCGCTTGACCGCGTCGAGGGTTTGCTGGCGACGCTGCCCCGGGTCGAGCGTGCGCCACGCGGCGTCCTCCACGGGCACGTCGAGCAGGGCCAGCAACGGCGGCAGCGTCGGCTCGAGCGCACGGTCGAGCGCGAGCAGCTTGCCCGTCACCTTCTCCCGGATCTCGCGCAGATCGTCCCGGTCCTGGATCTTGAAGTAGCCCTTGAGCAGATCGATCACCGGCAGGTAGCTGGTCGCCTTGCCGTACGAGACCGAGGCGCTCTCGAGGGTGAGCCACCCCTGCAGGCGATGCGAGTGGGTGAACTCATAGACGAGCCGCGATTTGCCGACCCCCGCCTCGCCCACGATCGCCGCCACCTGGCCGTGACCGTCGCCGGCCAGCTGCTGGGCCCGGCGGAGCTGCTCCAGCTCGGCCTCGCGGCCGACGAAGCGGGTCAGCCCGCGCGCCGCGGCCGCTTGCAGGCGGGTGCGGGCCATGGCCGCGCCGACCAGCTCGAAGACCGCCAGCGGCTCGGCCAGGCCCTTGACCGGCACCGGCCCGAGCGGGCGCACCTGCACGTAGCCTTCCACCAGGCCGAGCGTCTCGGGCGTCAACCGGATCGTCCCCGGGGAGGCGAGCTGCTCCATCCTGGCCGCCAGGTGGACCGTCTGGCCCAGCGCCGTGTAGTCGACGTGCAGGTCGTCGCTGATCATCCGCACCACGACCTCGCCGCTGTTCAGACCCACCCGCGCCTGGATCTCGACCCCATGCTGGCGCAGGCTCTGCTCGGCCTGCCGACGCATCGCGTCCTGCAGGGACAGGGCCGCGTAGCAGGCCCGCACCGCGTGGTCTTCGTGGGCGATCGGCGCGCCAAACAGCGCCATCAGTCCGTCGCCCGTGAGCCGGCTGACGGTGCCCTCGTACCGGTGGACCGCGTCCATCATCACCCGCAGCGCGCCGTCGAGCAGCTGCTGGGCCTCTTCCGGATCGCGGTCGCGGATCAGCTCGGTCGAGCCGACGATGTCGGCGAACAGGACGGTGACCTGCTTCCGCTCCCCCTCGAGCGCGCTGCGCGCGGAGCGGATCCGCGCGGCGAGGTGCTTCGGGATATACGACTCCGGCGACGGACCCGCTGGCATCGGCGGCGATGGTGCCCCGGCCACGCGCTCGCCGCACTCGCCGCAGAACTTCTGCCCGGGTGGATTCGCTGCCCCGCAGGCCGAGCAGCGTGTCTCGAGCGGCGCCCCACACTCCCCGCAGAACTTCTGCCCCGCCGCATTCTCCTGCTGACACCGTGGACACTGCATTCTGGATGCTCCAGCGGGCTACGGGGGACAGGCAACCGGTGGCCGGCTCCAGCGCCATTGTCCTTTGCCGCTCCCGGGTCGTCAAGCTGGGAGCGGGACAGCTTGCTGGTTACCTGAGGTTGTAGCAGTCTTACTGGGCCGCGCTGAGCGAGGGCCGGGCCTCAGACTGCTCGTACGGCAGAGAAACCGGCCAGGCGGTTCACGTCCCCACGTCGGAGTCAGTAAGCAGCGCGCGATTCCATCAGTTGGCCGCGGTCCACTCCGTGTGGAAGATGCCGGGCTTGTCGATGCGCTGGTAGGTGTGGGCGCCGAAGAAATCGCGCTGGCCCTGGATCAGGTTGGCCGGCAGCCGCTCCTGGCGATAGGCGTCGAAGTAGTCCAGCGACGCGCTCAGCGCCGGGCAGGGCACTCCCAGCGTGCGGGCGACGCGCACGGCCTCGCGTAGTCCGGCGGTCTGCTCGTTGAGCGCCTCGGCAAACTGGGGCGCCAGCATCAGGTTGGGGAGGCCGGGGTTCTCCTTGAACGCGGCCTGGATGTCGCCCAGCAAGCGGGCCCGGATGATGCATCCGCCAGTCCAGATGCGCGCCAGCTCCGCCAAGTCGAGCTGGTAACCGTACTCGTCGGACGCGACCTGCAGTAGCGCCATGCCCTGGGCGTAGCTGCTCACCTTGGCCGTGTACAGCGCGGCCTCGAGCGCCTCGAGGAAGCGCCCGCGCTCCAGCCCGGACGCGGAGCCGTTCGGGCCGCGCAGGGCCTCGGCTGCCTTCAGGCGCTGCTGCTTGAAGGCTGAGATGTTGCGCGACCACACCGCCGCGTCGATCGTCGGAATCGGGGTCCCAAGCTCCAGGGCGTCCTGGCTCATCCAGCGCCCGGTCCCTTTCTGGCCGGCCTCGTCCGCGATCACATCCACGAGCGGTTTGCCAGTCTCGGGGTCGACGTAGGCCAGGACCTTGGCAGTGATCTCGATCAGGTACGAGCTCAGCTCACCCTCGTTCCACTCCCTGAAGACCCCGCTCATCTCGGCCGCCGACAACCCCAGGCCGTGCCGCAGTAGGTCGTAGGTCTCGGCGATGAGCTGCATGTCGCCGTACTCGATGCCGTTGTGAACCATCTTGACATAGTGCCCCGCCCCGCGCGGACCGACGTACGTGACACAATCGCCGAACTCACTCTTGGCGGAGATCGCGCGCAGGATGGGCTCGAGCGCGGCGTAGCCATCCGTTGGCCCGCCCGGCATGATGCTGGGGCCCCAGAGGGCGCCTTCCTCCCCGCCGCTTACACCCATCCCGACGAACTGGAACCCAGCCTCGGCCAGCTCCGTCGAGCGCCGTTCGGTGTCCGTGTAGAGGGAGTTGCCGCCGTCGACCAAGATGTCGCCCGGCTCGAGGTGCGGCCTGAGCTGGCCGATCGTGTCGTCGACCGCCGCGCCAGCCTTGACCATCATCACGATCCGCCGCGGGCGTTCGAGCGAGGCCACCAGCTCCTGGGGAGAGAAGGTCGGCTGGACTTGCTTGCCGCGGGCCGGGCCGTCCACGAACTCGCGGCTCCGCTCGGCAGTGCGGTTGTAGACGGCGATTGGGAACCCGTTGCGCTCGATGTTGAGGGCCAGGTTCTGGCCCATCACGGCCAGCCCGATCAGCCCGACGTGCGATCCCATCTACGTGTCCCCTCCTTCGAATGTAGTACGGGCACGGCATGCCGTGCCCGTTCGCGTCAGGGCATGCGTGCCCCTACCTCCCAACCGCAGCCGGCCGGCCAGCCAGCACGGCCTGTCGTTTGGTCGCGATGCTGTCGACGAGGGAGTCGAGCGACTGGGCAAACTTCTGGACGCCCTCGTCCTCGAGCTGTGCCGTGAGGGCGTCGTAGTCGATTCCGACCTCCCGCAGCGCATGGATCGTGGCCCGAGCCCCGTCGACGTCGTCCTCGACGCTGAGCCGCGCCCGGCCGTGGTCGCGGAAAGCCTCGAGCGTCTCACGTGGCATCGTGTCGACGGTGTTGGGGCCGATCAGGCTCTCGACGTACATCAGGTCCGGATAGCTCGGGTTTTTTACGCTCGTGCTGGCCCATAGCGGACGCTGGACCCGGGCTCCCTTGGCCTCCAGCGGCTTGAACCTGTCGTCCGCGAAGATCTCCTTGAAGCGCTGGTAGGCCAGCCGGGCATTGGCGATGGCCAGCTTGCCGCGCAGGCCTTCCAGCTTCTCGCGCCCGGTGGCCTCGAGGCGCTGTTCGATCCACTGGTCGGCCAGAGTGTCGACCCGGCTGACGAAGAAGCTGGCCACCGAGGCGCTGTGGTCGATCGGAAGGCCCTGTTGCACTCGCCGCTCGAGGGCGGTGATATAAGCCCAGGCGACGCGCTCGTAGTTCTGGAGCGAGAAGAGCAGCGTGATGTTGATGTTCAGGCCCTCAGCCAAGAGCTGTTCGACTGCCGGAACACCCGCTGCCGTGCCGGGTATCTTGATCATCAGGTTCGGGCGCTCGACCATTCCCCACAGCCGACGGGCCTCGTCGATCGAGCCGCCCGTGTCATACGCCAGCCCAGGGGCGACCTCGAGCGACACGAAGCCGTCGGCCCGATCCGTCGCCTCGTAGACTGGGCGGAACAGGTCGCAGGCGTGGCGGATGTCCTCGACGGCCAGCCCCTCGTAGATCCCGATTGGCTGCTTGCCCTCGCGCACCAGCCGCTCCAGCGAGGCGTCGTAGTCGTGCCCGGAGGAGATCGCCTGGTCGAAGATGGTCGGGTTGGCGGTCATGCCGCGTAGGCCATCATGCTCGATCAGGCTCTGAACCTCGCCGGAGTCCAGCGCGTGGCGCGAGATGTAGTCAAGCCAGACGCTCTGGCCAAGCTCCTGAAGCGCCAGGAGTGGGTTGCTCATCGGTTTCGCCTCCCTTGGTCGCGGCGCGCCGTCGGGTCCCGTAGCGGCGCGATTCCTCCCGCCCTCGACCCCTTTAGGTTAGCCCTAAGCGCTGGCCCGATGCCGTCGGCCCAGGCGGCCACAAGTCGCCTCGGGTCCGCCTCAGACCCGTCTGGCATAATGATGACAGATTCCCACGGCTGACGGCTGTTTGCCTCGTTTGGCTGCAGGCCAGGCTTGCGAACGGCCATCACCTCGACTGGAGATGCTAGATGGCGACATCCACGCAGACGATGAGCCAGACGCAGCAATGGCATGACATCGCCCAGCAGATCCGAGTCGACAGCATCCGGGCGACTACCGAGGCTGGGTCTGGCCATCCAACCTCCTCGATGTCGGCCGCCGACCTGGCGGCCGTACTGATCGCGGGCCACCTCCGCTGTGACTTCTCGGCCCCTGGGCGCCCCAACAACGACCACCTGATCCTCTCGAAGGGCCATGCCTCGCCGCTCCTGTACGCGATCTTCAAGGCAGTGGGCGCGATTTCCGACCAGGAGCTGCTCAGCCTGCGCAAGCTCGGCAGTCGGCTCGAAGGTCATCCAACGCCGGCCCTGCCGTGGGTCGACGTGGCGACCGGCTCCCTGGGCCAGGGCCTGCCCATCGGGGTTGGCATCGCCCTGGCCGGCAAGCGGCTCGAGCAGGCCTCGTACCGGGTCTGGGTCATTCTCGGCGACAGCGAGATGGCCGAGGGCTCGATCTGGGAGGCCATGGGCCGCGCCTCGGACTTTGGCCTGGACAACCTGGTCGCCATCCTGGACGTCAACCGGCTGGGCCAGCGTGGCCCGACCGCGCTGGGCTGGAACACGGCCGCCTACGTGGCGCGCGCTCGATCGTTCGGCTGGCAGGCGATCGAGATCGACGGCCACGACCTGGCCGCGATCGACGCTGCCTACGCCCAGGCCGAGTCGGCCGACGGCCAGCCGACGATGATCGTGGCCAAAACTATCAAGGGCAAGGGCGCGTCGCTGGTCGCGGACAAGGAAGACTGGCACGGCAAGGCGATGAGTCGCGAGCAGGCCGATGCGGCGATCCAGGAATTGGGCGGCTTGCGCGACCTGCGCGTCGAGGTATCACCTCCACCGGACGGCAAGGACGGGCGCGCTCGCTTCGAGCCGCAGGCCGGCTCCCCTGCCTTGCCGAGCTATGAGCTCGGATCCAAGATGGCCACCCGCCAGGCGTACGGCCAGGCGCTGACCGCCGTCGGCGCGGTCCGTCCCGATGTCGTCGCCATCGACGCCGAGGTTGGCAATTCGACCTTCTCCGAGCTGTTTCAAAAGGCCTATCCCGAGCGCTACTTTCAGGCCTATATCGCGGAGCAGCAGATGGTGGCGATGGCGGTCGGGATGAGCGTGCGCGGCTTCGTGCCCTATGCCGCGACGTTCGCTGCCTTTTTCGCCAGGGCCTACGACTTCATTCGGATGGCAGCCATCTCACGCGCCAACATCCGCCTGTGTGGCTCACACGCCGGCGTGTCGATCGGCGAGGATGGCCCGTCACAGATGGGGTTGGAGGACCTGGCGATGTTCCGGGCGGTGGCCGGCAGCACCGTTCTGTATCCGTGCGACGCCGGGCAGACGGCCCGCCTGGTGGCCGACATGGCTGACCGATCAGGCATCGTCTACCTGCGGACGACCCGGGCCGCGACGCCCGTCATATACGGCCCGGGCGAGTCATTCCCGATCGGCGGAAGCAAGGTCCTTCGTCGATCGGGTAACGACCGCGTGGCGATCGTCGCGGCCGGCATCACCGTTCACGAAGCGCTGGCGGCCCACGCCGAGCTGGCGAAGCAGGACATCGCGGCCAGGGTGATCGACGCGTACTCGGTCAAGCCGATCGACGTCGAGACCCTACGCGCCGCGGCTCTTGAAGCGCCCGGCGGCATCGTGGTAGTAGAGGACCACTGGCCGGAGGGTGGCCTCGGCTCGGCGGTGCTCGAGGCGCTGGCCGATGGCCCGGCGCCGCCGCCGAGGGTTCGCCTGCTGGGGGTCTCCAAGCTGCCCGGCTCGGGCACGCCGGCCGAGCTGATGGACGACTGCGGCATCAGCGCTCGCCACATCGTCGAGGCGGCCCGGAGCCTCGCCAAGCCGTAGGGGCACGGCATGTGCCGTGCCCCTACCGTTCGCTGCCTACTGCCCACTTGCCTACTCGTCGGCCGCCTCGCCGAGCAGTTTCTCGACGATCACGGTATCGCGCCACTCGCCATCGAGCTTGCCGTGGCGGCGGTACGTCCCGACTTCCCGGAAGCCCGTGGCTCGACAGAGGGCCAGGCTGGCCACGTTCTCGGGGAAGATCCGTGAGACCAGCTTCCAGAAGCCGCGCGCCGCGCAGACCTCGAACAGGGCTTCCAGCACCATTCGCCCAGCACCCATCCCGCGCGCGGCGCGGTCGACGTAGACCGAGTACTCCGCGACGCCGTCGTAGCAGGGCCGCGAGCGGTAGGAGGTAACGCCCGCCCAAGCGATGACCTGCCCGTCGCGCTCGGCGACAACCGTCGGATACCGATCGCCTCGCTCCACGAGCAGGGCGGCGATCCGCTCGGCCGTCCGCGGCTCCGTCTCGAACGTCGCGAGCCGCTCCTCGATGCCCTGGTTATAGATCCGCGCGATCGCCGCCGCGTCCTCCGGTCGGGCCAGCCGCGTCTTCGCGCCGCTCGTCATGCCGGGCGGATCTCCGAAGTCCGTCTCTCGAGTGCCAGTGGGACGAGGGCCAGGGCCCCGATCAGGCCCACCACGCCCGCCATGCTGAAGGCTCCCCCAAAGCCGCCGCCCAGATCGAGCACCACGCCGGCAGCCACGGGCGATAGGGCGGTAGCCAGAAAGCCGAAGAACGCCTGTCCGGCTTGAGCCGAGCCCAACAGGCCGGGGGGCGCGAGCTCGGTGACGGCCGTCGTGTAGACGCCCGAGTCGGCCGCTACGAGCAGGCCATACAGGCAGCCGACGGCCACGAGCAGCTCCCAGCCCGCCGCGCCGAGCCAACCGAACGCCAGCGAGATCAGTCCGCTTGCCGTGGCGATCCCGAGCGCCGCTCGCGCCCGTCCGCAGCGATCCGAGAGCCAACCGCCCGCCCAGACGCCGGCCGTCCCGAGCCCGGCCATCAGCGCGGCCCACTTGCCGCCCTCGGCCGCCGACTCGATGCTGCCCGCGCCCTGGGCCGCCAGCACGGCGGCCAGAAAGGCCGCCAGCCAGGCTCGTGAGACGTAGAGCTCCCAGGAGTGGCTGGTATACGCGACGATCGTTCGAGCGACGGGCGGATGCCTCAAGGCCTCCAGTCGCAAGCGTCCGGCGCGGCCCTCGGGGGCCGGCGCGCCGCGGGTGGCCAGCATGGCCAGTGGGACGGCGGCGGCCGAGATCGCTCCCAGCGCGTAGGCCGCCCCGCGCCAGCCGACCGCGGGCAGTAGCGCGCCGGTCGCCCACAGCGAGACGGCCGCTCCCAGGTAGAAAGCCGAGACATAGCCGCTAACAGCCAGTCCACGGCGCTCCGTCGAGGCAACGTCGGCCACGACGCGGGCTCCGGGCATGTACACGCCCGCGAGTCCCACTCCCGCCAGGGCTCGGAGCGCCGAAGCGCTCCAGACGTCATGCGCCAGCAGCGGAAACAACAGGAACGCCGCGCTCACCAGGACCGAGCAGGCGGCTATGACACGCCCGGCCGGGATCCGATCGGTTAGCGGGAGCAGCAGCAAGACAGAGGCAACGTAGCCGACCTGGTAGGCCGCGAAGACCCAGCCCATCTCCGTCGCGCTCGCGCCCCACTCCTCCCGAAGCAGGGGCAGCGCCGTCGCGACCACGTTCGACGGCAGCAGCGCCAGGGCCAGAACGGGCCCCAGGAGCCAGACGACACGATTCATGAGGAGATGGGGATGGGAGATGGGAGGTGGGAGATGGGAGGTGGGAGATGGGAGTCAGGAGCCGGCAGAGACGGAATCCGCTGGGACAGCTCGCAGTTCCATGCTACTCTCGATGGTAGGGCTTGACCACTGGACAGGCTGCACAACAATCCCAGCAGACGGCTGTGGCTGGCCCGTGTATCTCTTCCCGATCCCCTGCCCGCCCCCTATCCCGGATCCTCGATCGCCTACCCTGGCCGCCCCGCGCGGACGAAGGCGCTGACCAGGCGGCCGCCGGAGGCGGCGAAGCGCCCGCCGGCCGCCTCGTCCCAGCGGCCGCGGGCGGTCGCGGCGAGCTGGCTGTAGTCGTAGACGCGGGTCACTTCGATGTCCACGTCCTCGAAACCGGCTTCGGCCAGCACGCGGCGGTACTCGCCCTCCTCGAGCGCCCCGGCCACGCAGCCCACCCAGGCCTCCATGTCCTGGCGCACGTCCTCTGGCAGCTCACCCTGGACGACGACGTCTGAGACGGCGAACCGCCCGCCCGGCTTCAAGACGCGGAATGCCTCGCGCAGCACCCGAGCCTTGTCGGCTGAGAGGTTGATGACGCAGTTCGAGATGACCACGTCCACCATCTGATCGGGAAGTGGGACGTCCTCGATGTGGCCCTTGAGGAACCTGACGTTCGTGGCGCCCTGCTCGGCGCGGTTCTTCTCGGCCAGCGCGAGCATCTCGTCGGTCATGTCGAGGCCGTAGGCGAAGCCGGTCGGCCCGACCCGCTTCGCGGACAGGAGCACGTCGATCCCACCTCCGCTGCCCAGGTCCAGGACCACCTCGCCGGCCTGGAGCGAGGCCAGTGCGGTCGGGTTGCCACAGCCCAGGGATGCCTTGAGGGCGTCCTCCGGAATCGCGGCCGCATCGTCGGCGGTGTACAGGTCCGAGGTGATTGGGTCCGCACAGGTCCCACTACAACAACCGCTGTCATCCGTGGCTGGCTCGGACTCGACGACACGCCGCGCTCGCTCCGCGTATTTGGTGCGCACGGTCTCGCGCAGGTTGTCAGGCGTAAGCTCGGTGGCCATGAATGTCCTCCTTATATCGACGAGGGTCTATCTCTCAGGATCGCGGCGCGGACTCGTTCAACTGCGAGCTCCTAGCCAGCCGCGCTCAGGCGGAGCGGCGTGAGCTCCTCCAGCGACTCTTGCAGCGCGGCCAGTCCATGCGGGTTGGCAGCGTAATACGCCCACACTCCCCGACGCGAGACGCTCACCAGACCCGCCTGACGCAGCACCTTCAGGTGGTGCGAGATCGTGGGCTGGCTGAGGTGAAAGTGGTCGACGACGTCGCACACGCAGATCGGGGCTGGCTGGGCGGCGATCAGGCGGAAGATCTCCAACCGCGCAGGGTCGCCCAGCGCTCGGAACGCGGACACCATTTGGTCTCGCTCGGGAGCAGACAGAGCGGCGACGGCGGCCGGTGGCGCGCAGCATTCGGGCGGACGCAATCTCGGGCTCACGGAAGCCAGTATAGCATATACATCGACGGTCGTCTATATATTTGCCCGCGGTCCCAGACTCGAAGGTCTTGACAGCGTGCGCCCCTTGCGCTCATTGGCCGTCGTCGGCATAGTAAGCGCCGCGCAATAACCCTCCCCGGCTCCTTTCCCCGACGCGGGGCGGGTGAGACGGCTTGGTCGGTCCCCTCTCCGTGTCGGACCGTTTCGGGGAGGGGCTTGGG